>JANNGX010000001.1:0-2650 GCA_031404115.1 Gemmatimonadales bacterium
CTACACGTTCGGGATCAAGGAGCAGCTCATCTTCCCCGAGATCGACTACGACAAGGTCGAGTAGATCCACGGGATGGACATCACGATCGTGACGACGACGAGCCGGGACGACCTCGCGATGGGGCTGCTCCGGGAATTCGGCTGGCCGTTCCGGGGCGAGACGCCCCCGCAGCGCGGCGACGCGCCCACGGAAAAGGTGGCCTGACCTATGGCAAAGACGTGTTGGATCGAGCGCGCCAAGCGCACCCCAAAATTTTCCACGCGGCGGGTCCGCCGGTGTCAGCGCTGCGGCAGGGTCCGCGCGGTGCTGCGGAGGTTCGGACTGTGCCGGATCTGTTTCCGCGAGCTCGCGCTGAAGGGGCACATCCCCGGCGTGCGCAAGGCCAGTTGGTGAGAGGGACAACAGCATGAGCATGACTGATCCAGTGGCGGATATGCTGACCCGCATCCGGAACGCCTGCATGGCGGGGCACCGGCGGGTCGACATCCCCCGTTCCAAGCTGAAGGCGGAGCTGGCGCGGATACTGACCGACAACCACTTCATCGCGGACTTCAAGGTCCTCGAGGATGGGGGACGCGGCGTCCTGCGGCTCTACCTCAAGTACCACGCGGAGCGTCCCGTGATCCGCGAGCTCAGGCGGGTGTCGAGCCCCGGGCTCCGGCACTACGTCAAGTCGCGCGAGATCCCACGGGTCCGCAACGGCCTCGGCATGGCGATCCTGTCCACCCCGAAGGGGCTGATGTCGGACCGGGACGCCCGCGCGGCGAACCTCGGCGGCGAGCTCCTCGCCGTGGTCTGGTAGGCGGCGACATGTCGAGAATCGGCAAACGCCCCGTGCCCGTTCCCAAGGGAGTCACCCTGTCGATCGACGGGCGGACCGTCAAGGTCAAGGGTCCCAAGGGCGAGCTCTCGCGCGAGGTGCACCCGGAAATGAAGCTCACCATGGAGGAGGGCCACCTGACCGTGTCCCGCCCCAGCGAAGAGACCCGGCACAAGGCGCTCCACGGCCTGACCCGGACTCTCATCGCGAACATGGTCGAGGGGGTCGAGAAGGGGTACCAGAAGGTGCTGGAAATCCAGGGCGTCGGCTACAAGGCCGAGCTCAACAAGACCGGCCTCAACGTGGTGGTGGGTTACTCCCACCCGGTGACCTACAAGGCGCCCGAGGGGATCACCTTCGCGGTGACCAACAACACCCTGGTGACGATCAGCGGCCCCAATAAGGAGCTGGTCGGACAGGTGGCCGCGGAGATTCGCCAGATTCGGCCGCCGGAGCCCTACAAGGGCAAGGGCATCCGGTACCAGGGCGAGCGCGTCCGCCGCAAGGCCGGCAAGACAGGAGCCAAGTAAAATGCGAGCTATTCACGCGCCCAAGACCCGTGAGGAGCGGCGCTACCGCCGCCACCTCCGGGTGCGGAAGCGAGTGTCGGGAACGGTGGAGCGGCCCCGGCTGGCCGTGTTCCGCTCGATCAAGCACGTCTACGCGCAGCTGGTGGACGATGCGCGCGGCGCCACGATCCTGAGCGTGAGCGACGGCAGCGAGGGCATCACCCTCGAGGGCAAGGGCAAGGTGGCCAAGGCCAAGGCCGTCGGAAAGCTGCTGGCGGAGAAGGCCAAGGCGGGCGGGTTCACGAAAGTCGTATTCGACCGGGGTGGTTACCGGTACCATGGTCGCGTGCAGGCCGTCGCCGACGGCGCCCGCGAAGGCGGATTGGAGTTCTAGCATGGCTGAGCGAGAGACGGTAACGGACGCGGTTGCCCCCGAGGGCACAGTCGAACCCACCCCGGCGGCTCCGGCGGAAGGCGGCCGGCAGCGGGGCGGGCGAGGTGGCCGGAGTGGCGGTGGTGGAGGTGGCGGCGGCCGGGGCGGTCAGGGTGGCGGCAGGGGCCAGGGCGGCCCCCGCCGGGACCGGGGCCGCGACGAGGCGCAGAGCGAGTTCGTCGAGAAGGTCGTGGACATCAACCGGGTGGCCAAAGTCGTGAAGGGCGGCCGGCGGTTCTCCTTCAACGCCCTGGTGGCGGTGGGAGACGGCAAGGGCCGGGTCGGCCTGGCCACCGGCAAGGCCAACGAGGTGTCCGAGGCGGTTCGCAAGGCGGTCGAGGCGGCCAAGCGGAACATGGTGGAGATCCCGCGCACCGGGTCCACCATCCCGCATGAGATTCTGGGCAAGCATGGCGCGGGCGCGGTCCTGCTCAAGCCGGCGGCCACCGGTACCGGCGTCATCGCCGGCGGCCCGGTGCGCGCCGTGCTCGAGTGCTGCGGGATCACCGACATCCTCACCAAGAGCCTCGGATCCAACAATCCGCACAACATGGTGCGGGCCACGATGGACGGGCTCCGGTCGCTGGTGTCGGTTCGCCAGGCGGCCCGGGAGCGCCAGATCGACGTGGATTTGATCCCCTACCGCGCTCGGCAGGAGGTCTAGCATGGGCCGCAATCCCGTCGTGGGCCGTCAGGGCCCCAAGGCGTACTCGGCCACCATCCCGCCCGAGGCGAAGGCCAAGCGGATCAAGGTCAAGCAAATCCGCTCCGGCATCGGCCACGCGGACACCATGCGTCGGACCCTGCGCGCGCTGGGTTTACAGCACCACCAGATGACGGTGGACCTGCCCAACAACGCGTCGGTGCGGGGAATGCTGACCAAGGTG
>JANNGX010000002.1:0-3113 GCA_031404115.1 Gemmatimonadales bacterium
ATCCACGGTCACCCTCGGGGTCAGGGGATATCGGACTCAAGATAGCCGAAGGAGACTCGCCGGGGGGTCGGACCGCTTGCATGCGAACCGGAATCGGGGCACTCTTGATCACACTTCGCGCGATCCCTGCGGTCAAGGAAACCACGTCCGTCATGAAACTTTCGTTGGCGCTGGCCCTGCCCGCAGCGCTCTTTTCTACCACCCTTGCCGAGCCGGTCATCCCGGTGATCCTCGCGCTCGCCATCATCCTGGTGGGCGCCAAGCTGGGCGGTCATCTGGCCGGCGCGCTGGGGCAGCCGCCGGTGCTGGGCGAGCTGCTCGTCGGCGTCCTGCTCGGCAACCTCGGGCTGGCCGGCCTGACCTCCTTCGAATTCATCCGGGACAACTCGATCATCGACGTCCTGGCCGGCATCGGCGTGCTGATTCTACTGTTCGAGGTGGGGCTGGAATCGACGGTCGGGGACATGATGAAGGTGGGAGTCTCTTCATTGCTGGTGGCGGTACTCGGCGTGGTGATTCCGTTCGCGCTGGGATGGGGCGTCGGCGCGCTGCTGCTCCCGGATCACAGCGTCTACGTCCACGCGTTTCTCGGCGCCACGCTCACCGCGACCAGCGTCGGGATCACCGCGCGGGTGCTCAAGGACCTGGGGCGGTCCACCAGCGCCGAGGCTAAGATCATTCTTGGCGCGGCGGTCATCGACGATGTGCTCGGCCTGGTCATCCTCGCGGTGGTGAGCGGGGTCATCGCGGCGGTGGGGTCCGGCCAGGCGTTCACAATCGTTCAGGCCGGGATCATCCTCGGCAAGGCGGTCCTGTTCCTGTTCGGCGCACTCGCGATCGGGATGGCCCTCTCACCGCGGCTGTTCCGATACGCGTCCAGATTACAGGGAGGCGGCGCGCTGATCGCGACCGCGCTGGCGTTCTGCTTCGCGGTGTCCTACCTCGCCGCGCTGGTCGGCCTGGCCCCCATCGTCGGCGCGTACGCCGCCGGCCTGGTCCTGGAAAAAGCCCACGGCAACGATTTTGTCGGCCGGGGCGAGCGGAAGCTCGAGGAGCTCATCGCCCCCATCTCGAGCTTCCTGGTCCCGGTGTTCTTCGTCCTGATGGGCATGCGGGTGCGGCTGGAGGCGTTCGGGCAGCCCGGCGTGCTGGGGCTGGCCGCGCTGCTCACCTTTGCGGCCATTGTGGGGAAACAGGCCTGCTCACTGGGGGCTGTGGGCAGAGGACTGGACCGGCTCACCATCGGGCTGGGCATGATCCCGCGCGGGGAAGTGGGGCTGATCTTTGCGAACGTCGGATTGGGGTTGACGATTGCGGGCGAACGCGTGGTGGACGAGGCGATCTTTTCCGCGGTGGTCATCATGGTGATCGTCACGACCCTGGTTACGCCGCCGGCGCTCAAGTGGAGCTTGTCGAGGGGAGACGCAAGGACGCAAGGACGCAAGGACGCAGAGTGATTCATCCTTGCGTCTTTGCGTCGTTGCGTCAGGTCACCGTTCTCCCCATTGCCTGGAGATGCGCGCCGTCCCACGCCGCGCCGCGAAGCCGAGAGGCAGGCAGGGGAGCCCTCGGTTGGCCCCGGGGCAAGTAACCGCAGCCGCGTCGAGCCCTGAGGGGATTCATATTTGCGCATTGCCAAGAGGTGATCATGCGGCTTTCGCTCCGGTTCATCATTCCGCTCCTGATCGCAATTGCGCTCTGCGCCTATGCCGTCATGCCCCTGGTAGACCGGCTGACCCTGCGATGGTTCATCCGGGATCTGGAGATCCGATCCAGTCTCATCGCGAATACCGTCCGGGAGCCTTTGGGCGCCCTGGTTCAGGAAGGCAACCGAACCGGGATTCAACAGTATTTCACCCACCTGACTCAGGATGAGCGGCTCTTCGCTATGGCCCTCTGCCCGTTCTCGCCGGGCTCCGCGGTCGCGACGCCGACCATGCCCGCCGTGATCCGGTGCGATGACCTGCAGCAATATATCGATTCCGGGGGTCTGCTGACGACCGCCGATGGCCCATTGCTGGTGTCAGTGCTGCGCCTGGACTCGGGCGCGGGCCCATCCGGTTCCCTGGTGCTGGTGCATGACATGAGCTTCGTCACCCGGCGGAGCGCCGAAACGCGGAAGTACCTGTTTCTCTTCTTCGTCGGTCTGGGGCTCACGGTGTCGCTCCTCACGGTCGTCATCGCGCAGCTGAGCTGGCGCGGTTGGGTGGCGGGGTTGCGGGGGATGTTGAGGGGCAACATCCTGCTCCGGCCCGCCGAGCGGGTGACCGCCCCGGAGCTCGCACCGATTGCCGACGACCTCCGGGCTCTCATTCGCGATCTGGAGGCGGAGCACCGCACCCGGGACCACGAGCACCTGGCCTGGACGCCCGAGACCCTGCGAGGCATCCTGCAAGGGGAGCTGCGCGGTCAGGAAGTCATCGTCGTGTCCAACCGCGAGCCGTACATCCACGTCCGCAGTGGCGATGCGATCGAGGTTCGCCGTCCGGCGAGCGGACTGGTGACCGCGCTGGAACCGATCATGCGAGCGTGCTCCGGGACCTGGATCGCACACGGCAGCGGGTCGGCGGACCGGGAAGTGGTCGACCGGCACAATCGAGTAGCCGTGCCTCCGGAGACTCCGGCCTATCAGCTCCGCCGCGTCTGGCTCACCCCGGAACAGGAAGATGGGTACTACTACGGGTTCGCGAACGAAGGGCTCTGGCCGCTCTGTCATATCGCGCATGTCCGCCCGACGTTTCGAAGCGCGGATTGGGAGCAGTACGTTGCGGTGAACCGCAAGTTCGCTCGGGCGGTGCTCGACGAGTCCGCCTCACCCGACCCGATCGTCCTGGTGCAGGACTATCATCTGGCTCTGCTTCCCAGAATGATCCAGGAAGCGAGGCCCGGGGCCACAATCATTTCTTTCTGGCACATTCCGTGGCCCAATCCCGAGGCGTTCGCTATCTGCCCCTGGCGCGAGGAGCTCCTCGACGGCCTCCTGGGCAGCAGCATCCTCGGGTTTCATACCCAATTCCACTGCAACAACTTTCTGGACACCGTGGATCGGCTGGTCGAGGCCCGGGTCGACCGCGAGCTGTTCACCGTATCGCATCGCTGCAAGGTCACGGCCG
>JANNGX010000003.1:0-3110 GCA_031404115.1 Gemmatimonadales bacterium
GGGGGCTATGCGCTCGCCATGAACCGGGACGAGCGCCGGACCCGCGCCCGCGGCCTGGCGCCCGACAAGACCCTCGTCCAGCACGTTCCTGTCCTGATGCCTACCGACCCCGACGGCGGCGGGACCTGGGTCTCGGTGAACCAGCGGGGGATGAGCATGGCCCTCCTCAACCGCTACGAAGAGAGCCCCCGGGATCCCCCGGGAACATTTACCAGCCGCGGCCTCCTGATCCGGGAAATGGCGTGGGTGGCAAGCCCCGAAGTGATTCGGGAACTACTCGAATCCCGGACGCTCACGAGGTATCGGCCGTTCACCCTCGTCGGACTGGCCAATGGTGGAGTACCTCAGCTTTTCGAGTGGGATGGCCGTCGACTCACGTGCGCTGCGGTGACGGCTCCGGGGTTGGTCCGCGCGAGTTCCGGCTCCCACCAGGTCGAGGCCGCACGGGTCCGTGGGGAGCTGTTTCGGGCTGCGGCGGCGGCGGCCGGTGGACTCACCGACGCGGAGTTGGAGCGACTCCATCGGAGCCACCTGCCCGGGAAAGGCCCTACATCAGTTTGCATGCATCGTGATGAGGCTGTGACGGTTAGCCTCTCATTAATCACCGTAAATGAGAAACAAATCTCCATATTTTACGTGGACGGCGCCCCATGTGAGATTGCCGGTGGCCTCCTCCTGACGCTATGAAACGGAGCACCAGCGCAGTCCTGCTTCTGTATGCCGCTTTGGTCACCGCCTCCGGGGTGTACCGCACCCTTAACCAAGTCGAGCAGAGCCCCGAGTCGTGGGAGAAGACTCTGCTAGTAAACTCGGTCGATGGAGAACGGGAAACCCGATATCCGGTACGCCTGGCCTATCTCGATTCTACCACAGCCGGGCTCCCTGCCCCGCCCGTGGTGGTGCTGCTCCACGGCAGCCCCGGGGACAATGGCGAGGTGATCGCACTGGGCCGGGCGCTGTCGGACCGATACCGGGTTCTGGCCCCGGACCTTCCCGGCTTCGGCGGGTCCAGCTCGAGCGTCCCCGATTACTCGATTCGCGCGCATGCCCGCTACGTGAGTCAGTTGCTGGATTCGCTGGGCGTGGCGCGCGCTCACCTGGTTGGGTTCAGCATGGGTGGCGGGGTAGCGCTCAGCTTGGCCGACCTGGCCCCCGAGCGGGTGGCTTCGATCACCATGCTCTCGGCGATCGGGGTCCAGGAATACGAGCTCCTGGGCGACTACTACCTCAACCATGCCATCCATGCCCTTCAGCTGGGCGGTCTCTGGGTGATACTCAACGGTATCCCGCACTTCGGTGCGTGGGATGGCGGCATGCTGTCACTGCCGTACGCGCGGAACTTCTACGACTCCGACCAGCGCCCGCTCCGCGGTGTGCTGAGCCGTTTCCGCGCGCCTATGCTGATCATTCAGGGCGAGCGCGACGATCTGGTGCCCGCCTCCATCGGGCCGGAACATGCCCGGTTGGTGCCGCAGAGCGAGCTCCTCATGCTCCCCGGCAATCACTTCATGGCGTTCCGGGACGCCCCGGAGCTGGCAGTCCCCATCGGGAAATTCCTCGCGAAGGCCGAAGCGGGCACCGCCATCACCCGGGCGACCGCGCCGCCCGGACGGGTCCGCGCGGCGGAGCAACCCTTCGACTCCCGGAGCGCGCCGCCGGCCACCGGCATCGGGTTTGTGGTGCTGCTGCTCCTGATCGCCGGGGCGACATTGGTCAGCGAAGATCTCACCTGCATCGCCACCGGGCTGCTGGTCAGCCGGGGAACCATCGGCTTCCTGCCGGGTACCCTCGCATGCCTGGTCGGTATCGTCCTGGGCGATCTGCTGCTGTACGCCGCCGGACGGTATCTGGGTCGGCCGGCGTTGCGGCACCGCCCGCTCCGCTGGATCCTCACCGAGAACGATCTGGCCCGAACTTCTGCGTGGTTCGACATGCCGTCCGGCCCTGGTAATAAGCAGCCGCTTCATTCCGGGCACCAGGCTGCCAACCTACGTGGCGGCAGGCGTGCTCCACACCCGGTTCCTGCCCTTCCTCGGATTCTTGCTCCTCGCGGCCGCACTCTGGACCCCGCTCCTCGTGGGCCTGGCGGTGTTGTACGGCGGCGCGGCGGCGATGGTCTTTGCGGCGTACCAACGCTGGTCCCTCCCGCTGGTGATCGCGTCGGGTCTGGGTCTGCTGCTCGTGGTCAAGGTGGTAGTGCCGCTCTTCGCCTGGCGGGGCAGACGGCTCCTGCTCTCGCGATGGCGGCGGCTCACCCGGTGGGAGTTCTGGCCGATGTGGGCCTTCTATCCCCCCGTGCTCTTCTATGTGATCTGGCTCGGGCTCAAGCACCGGAGCCTCCTGCTGTTCACGGCCGCCAATCCCGGCATGCCGGCCGGGGGTGTTGTCGGAGAATCGAAGTGGGACATTCTCCGCGCGCTCTCGGGCTCTCCGGAAGTCCTGCCGGCGACGGTACTCATCCCCGGAAGCATGGTCCACGAAGAACGCGTGCACCGTGCTTTGGCGTTCATCGCCGAGCACCGGCTCAGCTGGCCCGTGGTACTCAAGCCCGATGTCGGCGAACGGGGTGACGGGGTTGTCCTGGTTCGGACCGAGGAGCAGCTGGTCGACTATCTGCACCTCGCCCGCGGGGACGTCCTGGCCCAGGAGTACGTGCCGGGCCGGGAGTTCGGGGTGTTCTACTGCCGCATTCCCGGGGAGGCACACGGGCGGATCCTCTCCATCACGGACAAGCACTTGCCGACGGTGACGGGCGACGGGATCTCGACCCTGGAGGCGCTCATTCTCCGGGACGACCGCACGGTCTGCGTGGCCAGACTGCTGCTGGCGCGATATGCCACGCGGCTCTGGGACGTGCCCGCACCCGGCGAAGTGGTCGCTCTGGTGGAATTGGGCACGCATTGTCGCGGCGCGGCGTTCTTCGACGGAACCGCCCTCTCGACCCCCGCGCTCGGAGCGGCGGTGGATCGGGTGAGCCAGCGCTTTGCTGGGTTCCATTTTGGCCGCTACGACGTCCGAACCGACTCCGAGGAGGCGCTCCGCCAAGGCCGCTTCCGGGTGATCGAGCTCAACGGCGTGACGTCGGAGGCGACCAGCATCTATGACCCGAG
>JANNGX010000004.1:0-3751 GCA_031404115.1 Gemmatimonadales bacterium
CTCGAGCTTTCGCTCCAGGCCGGCCAGGTCTCCGTGATTGAAGCGCACCGTCTCCCCGTCGGACATCTTGGCGCCGTCGACGATCGAGGCGTGATCGAGCTTGTCGAGGAACACCACGTCGCGCCGGCCGACCAGCCCCGAGATCAGGCCGAGATTGGCATTGTAGCCGGTGGAGAAGACGATGCAGTCTTCCTTGCCGAGGAAGTCCGCCAGTGCGGCTTCGAGCTGGATGTGGAGATCGAGCGTGCCGTTGAGGAACCGGCTGCCGGTGCAGCCGGACCCGTAGACCCGGAGGGCACGTGCGGCGGCTTCGAGGACTTTCGGGTGGTGGGTCAGGCCGAGGTAGTTGTTGGACCCCAGCATGATCCGCTTCCGGCCCTCGATGACGACGACCGTGTCTTCGGATTCCGAGATCGGGCGGAAGTAGGGGTAGAGCCCCAGGGCCTTGACCTCATCGGCCCGGGTGAACTGGCGACATTTCTCGAAGAGCGTGACGTCCGTCTGGAGGGTGTGGCTCGGCACGTGACCTCGCGTCAGCGGAAGTGAGAACTCTCCCATCCCTATGAGGGATAATGGGTTAAAGTAACCCAAACGGGGGTGTCCGACAAGGCTTCGTGCGCCTCCCGAGGGGTCAGTCGTTCTATGTGTCTCGAGGGTCACGGGCATTGGGGGGACACCTGCTTAAATTGGTTGTCAGTCATATGACACGCACCCTGGTTGTCCTCGTGCTGCTGGCGATTCTGGGCGCGCCGCAAGCGCGCGCCCAGGGGGCGGGCGCCACCCAGGGGCCCATCCTGATCGAGCCGTTTGACTTCAGCCCCAATGGAGCCTGGCGCCGCCGGGCCGCCCAGGTCCGAAACCTGCGCAGCCAGCTGCTCAGGAGCGGTGACCTCCGCGCGCTCAACGCGGTGCGTGGCGGCCCGTTCTTCGCGCCGTCGCTGATGGCGGCCGGCGGGGCTGCCACGGCCGTGACTGGCGCCTTCCGGGTGCCGGTGATTCTGCTCGCGTACAAGGACGTCGGGGTCCCGTTCTCAGTGGCCAGCTATCAGTGCCTGCTGTTCAGCCGCACTCCCACGGCATGCGGGCTCCCGGGCGATCACCCGTATTCGGTTACCAGCTACTACGAGCAGCTTTCGCACAACCGGATTTCGATGGATGGCGTGGTGTTCCCGACCGTGACCATGGACTCGGTGGCCGCCTTCTACACCGACGGCTGCAAGGCCATCACCGTCCCCAATGCCACCAATTGTCCCAGCCGGCCGCTCAACCGGATGGCCGTGATGCTGGTGGCCGCGCTCGATTCGATTTCCAACCGCTCGGACGGAGCGACGGTCTGGAGTCAGTTCGACAACGACGGCCCGGATATGGCTCCCAACAGCGGCGATGACGACGGCGTGGTGGATTTCGTGACCTTCCTCCAGCCCCAGGTCGGGGGCGAGTGCGGCGGACCGAACGAGACCGGCGGCGTCTGGAGCCACCGCTTCGTGATTTCCGGGTGGACCGGGTCGGCGTACACGACGAAGACCCTGCGCCCCAACGGCGCGTTCATCAAGGTCAACGACTATACCATTCAGAGCGAGCTGGGCGGGAGCACGTCCTGTCTCCCCAATGAAATCATGGCGGTGGGCACCGTGTCGCACGAGACCGGCCATGCCTTCGGCCTGCCCGATCTCTACGACACCCGGGGTCCCACCCAGGGCATCGGAGGCTGGGGACTCATGGGCTCGGGCAACTACGCGCGGCCCTACAGCCCCTCCAGCTTCGACGCGTGGTCTTTGAACACCCTGGGGTGGGCCACGATCGATACGCTGGGCACCAGCCGCACTATCCTCACCGGGCCGCGGCTGTTCAGCGACACGATCTTCTACGCCCGGACCCACAACATCGACGAGTACGTATTGCTGGAGAACAGGGCCGCGGTGCTGAGCGACACGGCGCAGATGAATCCAATCCTCCCATCGACCTGTCCGCCCACCGTTGCTGTGGATGGTATCTCGGGTTTTTGCGCCAAGTCGCCCGGCCTGCTGGTCTGGTTGATCAACGACGTGAAGGTCCAGAGCGGCCGCGCGTCGAATACCGTCAACTTCGGTACCCCGCACGGCGTCGCGCTGATCCAGGCCGACGGCCTGAACCAGCTCCGCACACCCAGCGCGAGAAACCGCGGCGACCGTGGCGATCCCTACCCGGGTCGCACCGGCAACCCCAAGCTTTCACTGCTTACCAATCCAGCCGCCCGCGACAACTTCGGCGGCTATTTCGGCTTCATTCTGGATGGGATCCAGCATGTCGGTGTGGGACCGATGCAGTTCCGCTTCACCCGCCGCGAGCCGACCGTGATCCAGGCGCTGAACGGCGGGCAGGTGCGCGTCAATGGGCAGCTCTGGGATCGCTACGAAGAGGTGATTCCGGTGGGCGAAGTGCTCCTGCTCAGCGTCGACTCGGTACAGATTCTCGCCGCCGGCAAGACCAAAGCGACCTTCCTGTCATGGTCCAACGGCGGGCCGCGCGACAAGACGCTTACCAGCCTGCCGGGCAAGCCCGACACCGTCACCGCGGCATTCAGGCTCGAGCATCGGCTGCTGCTGGCGGCGGTCACGGGCGGAACGGTGACATCCACCGTGACTGGAGATCTGTCCGGCGGCGTCTTCCTCACCGAAGGGGTGCCGGTGACCTTGACCGCCACGCCGGCACAGGGTTTCATCTTTGCCGGGTGGCGGGGAGATACCGTGGCCGTGAGCCCCACCCTCCAGCTCACCATGCGCAAGGGCTACGACCTCGAGGCGCGGTTCGTCGCCAACGTCCCCGTAGTCGCGGCCGATGCGGTGAGTGAGGTTCTTGGCACCCCCAAGCTGACCGATCTGCAGCGGACGTTCCTGGACGAGCTGGGCAATCGGAACGGGATGCTCGACGTCGGCGATCTCCTGGCGATGTTCCGCCGCTCGGGCCAGGCGGTGCCTCCGGCGCTGCTCCGGGCGGGGTTCCCCGCCACGGGCCGGCCCAAGGAGCCACAATGACGCGGATCTCCAGGCTCGGCTCGATCGCGATCCTCGGGCTGCTCTCCGCCTGCGGCGGAAAGGATGGCGGGCCGCCGCCCTCCCAGGCCGGTGATCTGGTCGTGACCTATTTCCAGGGTGGCCCGACGGCGGGCGCCATGCTCCTGACCATCACCGGCGGTCCGGTGCAGGGGGTGACCGCCCGGAGCGGGCAGCAACTCCAGGTTTCCTTCGCTTCCTCTCCGCCCGGCACCACCAAGGTCATCGTGACCGGTACCCTGGGCACCGGCGACATCCTGAACGTGCGGGTGCCCGACGTCTCCCTTTCCACCAACTATTCGGTCCAGGTCGACCAGGTCGCCGACAACCTCACCTTCTCCCTGATCGACCTGGCCGGCCACACGCTCACGATTCACCGCTGAGCCCTCCCCTCTGGCCAGCCGGAGGAAGTAGCGCCAAATTGTGAATGCCCCCGGGGCCGGTCCGCGCTCCCCCGGCGTCCTAAGCTCTCCCCGCATGACCCAGGGTCCCGACATGCTCCAGCTCAAGGTGAATGGCCGCGATGTATCCGTGGACGCAGCGCCCGAGACGCCTCTCCTCTGGGTGCTCCGCGATTCGCTCCACCTGACCGGTACCAAGTTCGGGTCCTGTCCATGTCGATCGCGCAGACGCAGACGACCAAGCCCGAGTCCGCGCCGAGCCAAGCCGTGCTCGTGACCGGCGCGAGCACGGGCATCGGACGCAAGATCACCGAGAAG
>JANNGX010000005.1:0-13183 GCA_031404115.1 Gemmatimonadales bacterium
CCCACCTGGGCCTGGCGCGGCTCGCCCAATCCGCTCCGAATGGTCCCGTCGAAGTTCAGGAAGAGACCTCCCGCCGCCGGATCCTTGAAGTTGTCCGAATTGGTCAGGTTGAACACCTCCACTACCGCTTCGAGCATGTTCTTCCCGATGGCGAACGGCCGGGAGACCCGGACGTCCCATGAAAAATAGGCATTGTCCTTCCGGATGGTATTCCGCTTCAGGATCGTCCCGTTGGCGCAGAGACGGTCCGAGGGAAGCGTGGCGCGTTCCCCGCTGGGCGCGTTGTTGACGCACTTCTCTGAGGTCGGCTGGGCCGAGAAGAAACTGACCCGGTTGTTCAGGTAGATGCTGCCCGGGATCTGCGCCAGGAGCCAGGCGTTGACGCGGTGCCGCTGGTCCCGGTCGCTCCAGTTGTATTCCGGCACCAGGTTGTCGGCGCGCACGTACCGGAACGAGAAGGGATCCCGCTCGTTGTCGTCATCTGCCTTGTCGAATGAAATGGTGTAGTTGAGCTGATACTGCAGCTTCTGGCTCGGTGCGCCTTTGAGGCCAACCGTGAAGCCGTGATACTGCGACTTGGCGGTGCTCTCCACCGTGGTCAATCCACCGAGACCGTTGCCGCCGGGGAGCCCGGTCGCCCAAGGCGACCCGAAGACGGCGGCGTTCCGGTCCACGAAACGGGTCAGGTGGTCGGTCTTGGAGAACATGTAGCCCAGGGAAACCACGACCCCGGTCGCCACCTCCTGATCGTAGCTCGCCGAGGCGGAGAGCGTCCGTGGATTCTGGAAATTCTTGTCCGTCACCGTGACGCCCGGCTGGAAGGGGCCGCCAGTCGGGCTGGGCAGCAGCTGTCCGTAGGCGGGAGGCCGGCCCAGAATCGGGATCAGCCCGCTGTTCCGGAAGAGATTCTGGCCGATAGAGCCGTTGGTGTTCCGGGTACCGGCCAGGTTGAGCCCCGGGATTCGGGCGTAGTAGATGCCTGCGCTGGCGCGGAGCACCTGGCGGGCGTCTCCCTTCACATCCCATGCCAGGCCAAAACGTGGCTGGAGCATCTTCTTGTAGGAGGGGATCGTCCCGTCCGATGGAAACGTGTAGGTGCCGGTCGCGTTGGTGACCGTCTTCCCGATCAATGGCGCGAAGAACACTTCGCTCGCCGGGGTGATCACGTCGGGCTGGATCTGGGCCTCCCAGCGGAGGCCGTAGTCCACCGACAGATTCGAGGTCGGCTTCCAACTGTCCTGCAGAAAGACCGCGATTTCCTGCTGCTGGATTGTCTGCGTACCAGCCTGCTCCACCGACAGACCGCCGACGCCTGCCGCCTGAAGGTAGAGCACCACCGGACCGGTGATGGTCGTACTGCCCGGACACGACCCCGTAGTGGAGGTGCCTCCGCCGGTGCACTCGACGTACCCGTTGCCGAACCGCACGTAGTTGAGGAACCCACTCACTGAACTGAAGGCGATCCGGCCGTTACCGAAGCCAACGAAGGTCTGGCTCGCCTGGGTCCGGTTGTACTCGAATCCCACCTTGAACAGGTGCTTGCCGCTCACCCAGGAGACGTTGTCGAGCACCTGGAATCGGGTGTCGTGCGCGACGATCGGCAGGAAAAACGGCATGCCGAGCCGGAAGCCGGCAAAGGAGATGTCGGTGTCGGGGAAGGGACGGTTCGTACTGGGGTTGTCGGGCCCTTCGTACGGACGGGGCCGGTCCTCCCGGGACCACTGAAAGCGGAATTCGTTCGCGACCGAAGAATTGAGCTGGGAGGAGAGGCTCCCGTTCACGGCGTGGGAATAGTCACGCTCCAAGCCGTTCGCGCTCCGGCCCCAGATATCCACGTCGAAGGTGCCGTTCTCCTGCCGCGAATTGGTGTAGTTGTACTTGAGGGTGGCGTTGTGCTTGGGGCTCAGCCGGAAGTCCAGCTTGGCCAGCAAGGCGTTGGCATCGTTGGTCCGGCGGATCTCGCCGAAATCACCACGCAGGGCCCCGCCGTAGGCGGTGTCCACCCAGGACACCAGGGCGGGATCGATCAGGGAGAGCCGTCCCTTCTGCTTCACGTCCCGGTAGACCTGCTGGTCGTAGGCCACGAAGAAGAACGCCTTGTCCCGCTTGAGCGGGCCTCCGAACGTGAAACCGAACTGGTGCTGGCGATAATCCGGGGCGAACCCCGATTTGGCGCCGGCGGAGGTAGTGTGCGCGTAGTCTGCCGAGAGCGGATCGTACTTGCCGAAGTAGTGAGCCGATCCTTTGAACTGGTTGGTGCCGGATTTGGTGATAACGTTGACGAAGCCGCCGCTCGACCGGCCGAACTCCGCGGTGGCGCCCTGTGCCACCACGACCATTTCCTGGACCGCGTCCAGGTTGAAGGTGAACGCCGGACGCTGGCCCCCCCGCTGCTCACCGAAGAACGGGTTATTGAAGTCGGCGCCGTCTACCGACACATTGTTGTGGATACCGCGCTGGCCGCCGATGCTCAGCTCGTCCCCGTCGGGTCCTTGAACGATGGCGGCGTTCGGGGTGAGCAACGCGAAGTTCAGGAAATTCCGTCCGTTGTTCGGCAACCCCTTGACGATCGCGGTGTCGAGCCGGGTCGCCGCGGCCACCCGGGTCTGTTCCGCCAGCGGCGAAGTGCCCCGCACGGTGAGTTCGGTCAGCTGGGTCACCTGTCGGCCTAGCTGGAAGTCCACCACGGCGGCCTGGCCCAGGCTGACCGCCACCCCGGTCCGCGAGGCGGCGGTAAACCCGACGGCCCGCGCCTGCACATCATAGGTGCCGACCCGGAGGAGCGACGCGGCGTAGGCACCCCGGCTGTTGGTCGAGTGGGTGCGGGTGTTGTTCGTCTCCAGGTTGCGCAGCGTGACGATCGCCCCCTCGACCGGCCGCCCGAGACTGTCGGTGACCACCCCGCGGATGATGCCGGTTGTGGCCTGGACCTGGGCCAGAAGAGGTAGCGGGAGGGAGAGGAAGGCCAGGATGGCGAGCAATGCCATCCTTGTCCCGGAGCGCCGCAGGCAGGAATTCATGCGCGAGTCCTCGGTGTTCTGGAGGAAGGGTAACGGACGGGAACGAGCGACAGCCGGAATTGTACGGGCCACAACGGAACAGGGCAAGAGTGCAACGCAGCCTGTTACAGCGGGCGTTCAGCGGCTCTTCGTACGGCATAAGAGTCTCTACGGATAGAGAAGGACCGCGCGCCGGCGCGCCAGCCACGCGTCGCGCGCCGGCTTCCACTCCCCCACGATCTCCTCCGCAGCAGTGCCTCGCTGAATTCGCTCGCGCAGAGTAGGCCCTCCGGCGAGCCGGTCGAATCCTGCAGGCCTGAAGCCGAGGCTATCGGGGTGGACTTGATGGATTGCGGCCAGCAGCACCACGGCGGTGAGAGTGGGATCGTAGACCCGCGGGTCGGTCAGTACCATGCGGATGCCCTGCAGCGGGACGCCTCCGTACTTTCCGTCACCCGGACGCTCAGGCGTAAATTTCACGCCGAGAAACTGCACTCCGGGAAGGCGATTGGTGGGGAGGAGCGCCAGGACGGTGTGCACGTCGAGCCAGGGGGCTCCGATCTGATGAAAGGGTAGATCGGTTCCCCGCCCCACGGAAAGCGCCGTGCCCTCGAACAGACAGGTGCCTGGGTAATGAAACAGGCTCTCGAGGTCTTTCAGGTTGGGGCTCGGCGCCAGAAACGGGAGTCCGGTCGCGTCCAGCGTCAGGTCCCGCCGCCAGTTTCGGACCGGGATGACGTGGAGATCCGCGCCCAGGCTCAAATCGAGGTTGGCCAACCGGGCGAGCTCGCCCAGTGTGAGGCCGTGCCGCATCGGCATGGCGAGCGCGCCGACGAACGAGTGATACGCCCAATCGAGCACATTTCCCTGCACCGCACCGCCGATCGGATTCGGGCGATCCAGGATGATGACGGTCTTGCTGAGGCGCGCCGCGACCCGCATCACCTCGATCGTGGTGGCCAGGTAGGTGAAATAGCGCGCCCCGACGTCCGGCAGATCCACCAGCACTACCTCGACGCCGGCCAGCATCGAGTCGGTCGGTGCGGACGTACGGCCATAGAGACTATAGATTGGTAGGCGGGTCGCGCTGTCCACCGTAGAGGCGACCGACTCTCCCGGAGCCGCGAGGCCCCGGAAACCGTGCTCCGGGCTGAACAGGGCCACCAGCCGGACCTTGGCGGCCAGCAGGCGCTCCACGTCGCTCACCCCGGACGCGTCGACGCCGGCGTGATTGGACACCAGGCCCACCGAGCGCCCCCGGAGCAGGTGCCCGCTGTCGGCGAGGATGCCCTCGATGCCGGGAAGCACTGGCGCCGGAATCCGGGGGAACTCGGTAGCGACAGCCGGTGCCCGCTCCGGTGTGGGAAGCGAGACCGGTCCCGACGCCCGGGCGCACCCGGCGAGCCCCACGCCGAGCGCCATCACAGCCACTTTTGCCATGAGTCTTCCGTGCCCGTTCGTCGTCACGTGGTTTCGAGCCTCTTTCTCTTGCTGTTGATCCTCCCGGTGAGCCTCCCCGCTCAGGCAAGAAAGCCTTCATCCTCGCGGGCGGGGCCCAGTCCCAGAGTGGCGCAATTGCTTCGCCGACTCACCGTGCGGCAACAGGTCGCGCAGCTCATCATGCTCTGGATCCCGGGCACCTACGCGGCCTTTGATGACCGCGCGCTCGACCGGGTCCGTGGCTGGGTGGATACTCTGCAGATCGGCGGCATCATTGTCTCGGTCGGCTCGCCGATGGATATCGCCGCCAAGCTGAACTTCCTGCAACGGCGCTCGAAGCTGCCCTTGCTGGTCGGCTCCGACCTCGAAGGCGGCACGTCCTTCCGTTTCAATCCCGGCGGCACGCCCTTCCCCACCAATATGGGCGTGGGAGCGGCGGGGAGCGAGCGGGATGCTTACCAGATGGGGCGGGTCACTGCGCTCGAGGGGCGAGCGGCGGGCGTCCACCTGACGTTCGCTCCGGTGGCGGACGTCAACAACAACGCCGCCAACCCCATCATCAACACCCGGTCGTTCGGCAGTGACGCGCGCGCCGTCGCACGGTTCGTTGCCGCCGCGGTCCGGGGCACCCAGGACGCGGGCATGCTCGCCACGGCAAAGCATTTCCCCGGTCATGGCGACACCGATACCGACTCCCATATCTCGCTGCCCGTCGTCCGGGCCGATTGGGCCCGGCTGGATACGCTCGAGCTGATTCCCTTCCGGGCCGCGATCAAAGCCGGCGTCGACGTCGTGATGTCGGCCCATATTGCCATGCCCGGCCTCGAGAACGGCTCCATGGAGCCGGCCACCCTCTCTCCGGACATCCTGACCGGTGTGCTCAGGGATTCGCTCCATTTCCGGGGCATCGTAGTAACCGACGCGCTCGACATGGGCGCCCTGGTGTCCTCCTACGGCCCCGGCGAAGCATCGGTCAAGGCGTTTCTTGCCGGCAGCGACCTCCTGCTCATGCCGACCGACCCGTATGCCGCAATCGAGGCGATGATCGAAGCCATAGGGGCCGGGCGAATCCCACGGGCACGGCTCACCGCGTCGGTGAGGCGCGTGCTCGACACCAAGGAGCGCCTGGGGCTCTTTGCCCGGCGCACCGTCAATCTCGACAAACTGGGCGAAGTCGTCGGCCGGCGAGCCCACCGGGACACCGCGCTCTCCGTGTCCGCGCGCTCGCTGGTGCTGGTCCGCGACAGTCTGGGCCTCGTGGACAGCCTTCGCGCCGGGCCGCGGCGCGTCTCGGTCGTGAGCTACGCCGACGGGAACACGACCCAACCGGTAGGAGGGACGCTCCAGGCAGAGCTCAGCAGGCGGGGGTACCAGGTCAGCGGGTTCCGCCTGACGACGGCGAGTGGGCCGGCAAGCTACGATTCCGCCACGGCGGTTCTCAAGAGCGCTCCGTTTGCCATCTTCGCCACGTCGGTGCGATTCGGGTCGGGCAGAGGCGCCATCGGAATGGCGGAGGCGATGTCCCGGCTGATCCGGACCTCGGCCGAGGCTCGACCGACCGCATTGGTGTCGTTCGGGACCCCGTACCTGCTCTCGCAGGCGCCCAATGTGGCGGCCTATCTCCTGGCGTGGACCAACAATGCGCTCACCGAGGAAGCAGTCGCGGCGGCGCTGACCGGTGCAGCCATCACCGGACGCCTCCCCATCGATCTGCCCCAGGGGTATCCGCTGGGATTCGCGATCGTGAAGCCGGCCAGGTGATGCTGGTGCGGCCCCTGGCCCTCCTGCTGGCCGCGGGCGCGTGCTCGAATTCTCCCGTGGTGGCTCCGCCTCCGCTCTGCACCGGTGCCCCCTGCGCCCTCGATCGCCTGGCGCCGCTGATCGATTCCGCCATCAGAGCCGGCGCGGCGCCGGGTGCGGTCGTGGCGGTGTCCTTCCGCGGTGGGCGCTACCTATACGGCGCCGGACGGCTCGCGCTGGATGACCCGCACCGGCCCGATGGACACACCGTGTATGATCTGGCGTCGCTCACCAAGGTGATCGCCACAACCACTTTGGCAATGCAGGCGGTGAGCGAAGGGCGCCTGGAGCTCGACGCGCCGGTGCAACGATACCTGCCGTCGTTCCGCGGGGCGGCCAAGGATCGCGTCACCATTCGTCACCTCCTGACCCACGCGAGCGGACTCCCCGCCGATCGGGCCCTGTGGCGCCTCACCCCGAATCCCGATTCGGCGCTTGCCCTGGTCAACGCGATGGCGCTCGACACCACGCCAGGCGCCCGGATGGTGTATTCCGACATGGGCGCGATTGTTCTGGGCGAGGTGGTCGAACGAGCCCTCGGCGGCCGCCTGGACCGGCTCGCGGCGCACCGGATCTTCGAGCCCCTCGCCATGACCTCTACACGTTTCCGACCCCCGGAGCGCTGGATCGCGCGGGTCGCCCCCACCGAGTACGACACGGCCTGGCGGAAGCGAATCGTCCGGGGAGAGGTACACGATGAGAAGGCGGCGTGGCTCGGGGGCGTGGCAGGACACGCCGGGCTGTTCGGAAGTGCGACGGATCTGCTGACGTTCGGGGAGTGGATGCTGAAGACGGTCGACCAACAGCCTGTGGCCCGGGAATTCGTGCGGAGGCAGAATCTCGTCCCCGGCTCTTCGCGTGCACTCGGCTGGGATACACCTTCCGCCGGGAGCAGCGCCGGAACCCTCCTTGGTGGACGCAGCTTTGGCCACACCGGGTTCACCGGGACGTCGATCTGGATCGATCCGGACCGCGAGCTGGTGATCGTCCTGCTCAGCAATCGGGTCCACCCGACCCGGAATAACGCCAGGGTGGGTCCCCTCCGGATTGCCGTGGCCGACGCGATAGTCCGCTTGCTCGACCGGAGCGTTTCTGGCCTGGGCGTCCCATAACGTTGACCCTGCGGATGACCCCTCCTAACTTTCAGTCAGAAGTTCCCCGCTCCGGTCCTACCGGGCTGGAGCCGGGACCCACTGCGAGGACGCAATGAGCACGGTCGACGAGCAGACGAACGCCAGCGGCATCCAGGTCACCCTGACGTCCAGGGCGGTCGATGAGGTGCTGAAGTTCATGGATGCGGAAAAGGTCGCCCCCGATGCAGGCGGCCTCAGGGTCAGCGTGCTGCCGGGTGGCTGTTCCGGGTTCAAGTACAACCTCAACATCGAAGAACGGCCGCTGGAAGACGACCATATCCTGCCGGCCGACCGGGTCCAGGTGTTTGTGGACGGATTCAGCCTCCAGTACCTGAACGGGGTCACGGTCGACTACGTGACGTCCATGCAGGGCTCGGGATTCACCTTCACCAACCCGAACGCCACCGGTGGGTGCGGGTGCGGAACCAGCTTCACCGCCTAGGTCGCTGCCACCGACACCATCTCATGGCCCGCTGGGTTCCCTCCCGCGGGCCCTTGTTTTAGGGACATGCCGCCCAGCCCTTCACGCGCACCGACAGGGGTCCCGACATTTCCGGCATCGATCTCGCCGTAATCAGTGTGTACTTCGTGCTCACCCTCGGTGTCGGCCTGTGGGTCACCCGATCCCAGCGCACCGCGGGTGACTATTTCCTGGGCGCGCGCGATCTGCCGGCCTGGGCCGTGCTCCTCTCCGTTGTCGCCACCGAGACATCCGCGCTGACGGTCATCTCGATCCCGGGGGTCGGGGCCCGAGGCGATCTCACCTTTCTTCAACTGCCGATCGGCTACCTCATCGGGCGAGTGTTCGTGGCCCGCTGGCTCCTGCCCGGGTATTTCAAAGGCGAGCAGGAGACCGCGTACGCCAGACTGGAGACCCGGTTCGGGCCGACCACCCGCCGCTGGCTCTCGACCTGCTTTCTGATTACCCGGTTCATGGGAGACGCAGTGCGGGTCTTTGCCGGCGCGATCCCGCTGGCCCTGGTGACCGGCTGGAGCGTGCCTGGAGCGATCATCGCCATGGGCGTCGTGACCCTCATCTACACCTATCTGGGGGGCCTCAAGGCCGTGGTCTGGGCCGACGTGATCCAGCTCTGCGTCTACGTCGCCGGCGGAGTCGGCGCGCTGATCATCGCGATGAATCTGGCCGGGGGTCCGGGGGCCATGCTCTCGCTCGCCGCCCAGGCGGGCAAGCTCACGGTGATCAATCCGGCGTTCAGCTTCACCACGACCTACACCCTGCTGGGTGGGTTGCTGGGCGGGGCACTCCTCTCGGCGGCATCCCACGGAACCGATCACCTCATCGTGCAACGGCTGCTGGCCACCCGGTCGTTGAGGGATGCCCAGCGCGCCCTCGTCGGCTCGGGAGTGGTGGTGATCCTGCTGTTCACGCTCTTCCTGATGGTGGGGGTGGCTATCTGGGCCGCCGGGTTCGCCCCCGCCTCCCTGCCCGGCGACCAGGTATTCCCCCGCTTCATCGTGGACCACCTGCCGGCCGGCCTTGCGGGATTGGTAATCGCCGGCATCCTCGCCGCCGCCATGGGGACCCACAGCTCGGCGATCAACGCCATGGCCTCGTCGCTGACCCACGATCTCTATGCCAACATCACCGGCCGGCGCGATCCGACGCACCTGCTCCGGGTCGGCAAGCTCTTTTCCGCCGTCTGGGGCATCGGGCTGGTCGTTGGGGCGCTGGGATTTCACGTCTACGCCAGCGGTACCGACACACCGGTCGTGGTCCTGGCCCTCTCCATCGCGTCGGTCACCTACGGCGCCTTGCTGGGCACTTATATCCTGGCGGGCCGGTGGCCCCGGGCGCGCGGGCGCGACATTATCGCCGCCACCGTTGCCACCATCGCGATCATGCTGGTTGTCGTCTTCGCGGGGCGCCTGGCCACCATGCCTTCGCTGGCATGGCTCGCGCCGGTGGGTCGGCTGGCCTGGCCCTGGTACGTCCCGCTGGGAACCGCGCTGACACTGGGCGCGGGGATCGTGTCCAGCATGATCGGCGAGCGGGAGCCGGCCACCCGATGAGCATCTACATCGGGGTGGATGCGGGCGGCACGAAGACCGCGGTGCTGGTCGCCAACGGCGATCGGGTCATCGCGCGGGCAATCGGTGCGCCCGGTGCGGTGCGCCCGGGACGCGCGCTACCGGCGGCCAGCCGGATCACCGCCGCGGTCCGGCACGCCCTCACCGACGCCGGGCTGCTCCACGGTGACGTCCTGGTCGTGGGCGCCGCCGGAGTGGGCCGAGACCCGGAGCGGACCGAACTTCGAGAGTCGCTCCGGGGAGAGCGGTTGGCCGAGCGAGTCATCGTGACCGGCGACCTCGACATTGCCCTCGAGGCGGCGTTCGGCGTCAAGCCGGGCATCGTGCTGGTCTCCGGAACCGGGAGCGTCGCGGTGGGCCGCGCGCCGGACGGCGCCCTGCACCGTCGCGGCGGCTACGGCTGGCAGATGGGCGACGAGGGGAGCAGCTATGCCATCGGTCGGGCGGCCCTGCTCGCAATCGGGCAGGCCAGGGACGGCCGCGGGGCGTCGACCCTGCTCAGCGAGCTCGTGCTCACCCAGGGTCCGGCGAAGGGCATCGATGAGCTGGTCCGCTGGAGCACCATTGCCGAGCCGGGGGAGGTCGCTGCGCTCGCCCCGCTCGTGTTCGAGGCGGCTGAACGGAAGGACGTTGTGGCCGGGCATATCGTTGCGGAGGCGGCCAGGAGTCTGGCCGAGCTCGCGGGGTCGTTGGTAAGCTGCTATGGGAAGAGCGGAAAAATTCCCGTGGCGCTGGCCGGCGGCAACCTCGCCGCCGGCCGGGTATTGCGAGCCCCGGTGCTGGAGCATCTCGGAAAGACACCGCGTCTCACCGCACAGGAGACGACCCTCGAGCCCGCGGAGGGCGCGCTGGCGCTGGCGCGCCGGGCTACTTAGCGGCGCCCTTGTCCCGGAGGCCCAGCCGGCTGTGCCGGATACCATAGAGGAAGTAGATCACCAGGCCCGCCAGCAGCCACCACCCAAACCGTCGCCACGTCACTCCCGGAAGCTGAAACATCAGGTAGAGACACGCTACCACCGAGATGAGCGGCGTGAACGGCACTCCCGGCACCCGGAACGGACGGGGCCGGTCGGGCTCCAGCCTTCGCAGCACTATCACCCCCAGCGACACCAGCACAAACGCGAACAGGGTCCCAATGTTCGTCAGGTCCACGACTTCCGCAATATTCGCGAAGGCGGAAAAGGTGGCCACGAACAGCCCGGTCAGAATTGTCCCGACGTAGGGCGTCTTGTACTTGGGGTGGACCTTCGCGAATACCGGCGGCAGCAGACCGTCGCGCGCCATCGAGAAAAAGATTCGCGGCTGCCCCAGCTGGAACACCAGCAGCACGCTCCCCATCGCAATGACGGCCCCCAGCGCCACAATGAACCGCGACGCATTGATCAGCGCCGGCGGTCCGTTGGCCTGGGCCAGCGCCGTGATCATCGGCTCCGGCGTTCCGAGGGTATTCCACGGCGCGATGCCGGTCATTACCAGCGACAGCGCGATGTACAGCACGGTGCAGATCACCAGGCTCATGATGATCCCGAACGGCATGTCCTTCCCGGGATTCTTGGCTTCCTCCGAAGCGGTCGAAACCGCGTCAAAGCCGATGTAACTGAAAAAGATGATCGCAGCGGCCGCGCTGATGCCCTTGAATCCGTTGGGCGCGAACCCTCCCAGGGCCGGATTGTTCCAGTTGGACGGTTTGAGCAGGAAGATGCCTACCGCAATGAAGAACAGAATGATTCCGATCTTGAGCAGCACCATCGCATTGTTGGTGTTGGCCGATTCCTTGATCCCGATGACCAGCACGACGGTGATGACCGCCACCGCCAGGAAGGCTGGAAGGTTCGCAATGATCGGAATGCCGAGGATGTGCGGCGCGTTGGTGACGGCCGAGGCGAAGAAGAGATTGGCGGGATCCGAGGCCCCCGCGGCCACCGCGGCCACGGCCATCGACGCGGTACGCGGGTCCGTGGCCAGCCAAGCGGGAATCTCGATGCCGAAATGGCTCACCAGCTCCCGGAAGTAGCCGGCCCAGCCAATGGCCACTCCGATGTTTCCAACCGCGTATTCGATGATCAGGTCCCAGCCGATGATCCAGGCCACGAACTCCCCGAGCGAGGTGTAGGCATAGGTGTAGGCCGACCCGGAAATCGGGACCATCGCGGCGAACTCGGCGTAGCAGAGCGCCGCGAAGCCGCAGGCGACCGCCGTCAGAATGAAGGAGAGGACGATCGCGGGGCCCGCGCCGGGACGGGCCGGATCGCCCACGATCGCGGTGCCCGTCGTCGCGAAGATGCCCGCGCCGATGGTGGCGCCGACACCCAGCGCGGTGAGATGCCACTTGGTGAGATGGCGCTTGAGGCCACCGCGCTCGGCGATATCGTTGTCGCAGTCCGCGACGGACTTCCGCCGGAAGAGCTGGCTCATCGGGCCGGACCCCTGGGGCTTGAGGAGACTCAGAAGGTGACGCTGACCGTGGTGTGCCCTGGGACGGGCTGTCCCGCAGCGGAGCGTGCGGGACGAAATCGATAGGCGCGCATGACGGTCTCGAGCCGCTTGGCGTAGCCCCGGTCCGGAATGTCCTCCGAGAACAGCACCCGGTCTACCCTGCCGTCGGCGAGCACGAAAAAGGTAACTTGGATAGTGTGGCCGCGCATGCTGGGCGGGTAGTCGAAGGGGATCAGGATCAACTGACGCGGCTCAGGATCCCGGGCGGCCGTTCGCGACGAATCGGCCGGCACCGTGCCGGGGCCTCCGGTGCCCGGGCCGGAGCCAGGCCCGGAACCGGGGCCGGTGCCGGTACCACTTCCTCCGCCACCCCTCCCAGCGTCCCCGGTCGTCACCGCGCCACCGGGAGTCCTGGGCAGCGTGTCGACCGGAGGTGCCGGCACCGGCGGGGGCACCTCGGTGGGAGTCACCACCGGCACCGGCACCGGCGGCGGCGGCGGCACCTTCGGCACCGGATCCGGCGTGCGGCGCGCTTCCGGGAGCGCGACCATGGTCACCTCGCGTCCCCCGCCACCGCCGGCCACCCGGTCCAACGGTCCACCACCCTCGGACATCGGGGGCTCCCACCAGGAATCGTTGCGGGTGGACTCCACCACGATGAGCGCCAGAATCAGATGAATGATCAGGGCCACCCACCCTCCCGCCCGGCGCGGGCTCCGGACCGGAAGCCGGGCGTTGGGCGGCGGTAGCGTGGGCAGCGGCGGGCGTGGCTCGGTCACGATTCTAGTGTAACCGGTGGGCAATCCGAAAACGACACGCGGGGGCCCGAGGGCCCCCGCGTGCGGGGTGATGCCGGTCCCACGCCGAGCTCAGCCGCCGCTCTTCGGGGTGAACCCGATGACCTGTACGCCGGCTCCGCGCGCCACGTCCATGGCTTCGATCACTTCCTGGTATTTCCGGTTCGGCGCCGGCTTCATGAAGAGCAGCTTGGCTGGCCGTTGATCGTAGATCGCGTGGATCTGGGTGTCCAGTTGCTCCTTGGGAAACGGCTGGCCATTGATGCTGTACCCGCCGTCCGCCGCGATTTCCAGCACGATCTGGGTCGAGGGCCCCGTCGCCGGATTGGTAACCGGCGGAGGCACCTGCACGTCGATCGCCATGCGCGTCAGCGGCTGCGAAATCATGAAGATGATCAGCAGCACGAGCATGATGTCGATCATCGGAATGACGTTCGGCTCGGCGCTGATGCTGCCCGCCGGTCCTCCTCCTCCTCCAGCCATGATGCGACTCCTTTATTTTTCGAAAAGACCCTTGCCGCTCGGCTTG
>JANNGX010000006.1:0-9888 GCA_031404115.1 Gemmatimonadales bacterium
GTATGATTCGGGACCCAGTCGAGGATGAGCTTCATCCCGCGAGCGTGCACCGCCCGGACCAGTGCCCGGAAGTCCGCCGCGGTGCCGAACGCGGGATTGATCGCGCGATAGTCCCGGACCGAGTACGGGGACCCGAGGGGCGCTTTGCGGTTCAGGAGCCCGACCGGGTGGATCGGCATCAACCAGACGACGTTCGCCCCCACGGCCTGGATGCGGTCCAGTCCGCGGGTCACGCCTCGAAGATTTCCCGTGGGCGAGAAGTCCCGGACGAAGACTTCATAGAGCGCGCTGCGGGACACCCAGGTGTCCGGCGCCGCGGTAGGTTGGGCAGCCGCGGGGGACCCGGTTCCCAGCGAGAGGCAGGCCGCCATCGCGGCGAGGCGATTCCGCATGTGCCGTACTCCTCCATGGAAGGGGTCGTATGCCGGCCAATGTAATCGTTCTCGCGCTGGCCACGCTGGCGCTGGCGGCCGGTCCGACCGCCGCCCAGCGGCAGCGATTGTCGATGGACCCCGGCTGGCGCTTCATCCTTGGCGACCCCGCGGGTGCCGAGCGCCCTGGCTTCGACGACCACGCGTGGCGCCGGCTGGATCTGCCCCACGACTGGAGCATCGAGGGAACGCCGCGTGAGGACGCGCCCGCCGGCGGACGCGGCGGCTACTTCCCCACCGGCACCGGCTGGTACCGCAAGGCATTCCGGCTGCCGGCCGGGACGCAGGGCCAGAAAAGCCTGCTGGAGTTCGATGGCGTCTATATGAATAGCGACGTCTGGATCAACGGCGTGCACCTGGGCCGCCGGCCCTTCGGCTACATCGGTTTTTCCTACGATATCACCTCGCACCTCGTGCCCGGCGTGAATATGGTCGCGGTACGCGTCGACAACTCGCTGCAGCCCAACTCCCGGTGGTATACCGGCAGCGGCGTGTACCGGCACGTCTGGCTCACCCCTCGTGAACCCGCTGCACGTGGGCCACTGGGGAATCTTCGTGACGACCCCCCGCGCGGACTCCGCCGGTGCGACGGTGGTGGTCCGCACCCGCGTGGAGAACCACCATCCCACGGCCCGCTTGGGTGTGCTCCGCTCCACGGTGCTGGACAGCGCCGGCCAGGAGATCGCGCGAGCGGAAATGGCGTTCTCGGTGCCCGCTGGACAGAAGATGGAGATCGAGCAGCGAATGGAGATCCCGTCGCCCCGGCTCTGGTCGGTAACGGCGCCCAACCTGTACGCGCTTCGCTCCGAGATCTTCGCTCGTACGCATACCGCCGACGTGGCCACCACGACCTTCGGGATCCGCGCGATCGCCTACGACCAGGACCGTGGCTTCCTGCTGAACGGGCGGCCCGTCAAGATGAAGGGCGTCAACCTGCACCACGACGCGGGCGCGCTCGGTGCGGCCGTGCCGGAGCGGGTGTGGCAGCGCCGGCTGGAGACCCTTCGGGCCATGGGAGTGAACGCCGTCCGGACCTCGCACAATCCGCCCGCGCCCGAGTTCCTCGACCTGTGCGACCGCCTGGGCTTCCTGGTCATGGCCGAGGCGTTCGACGAGTGGACCATCGGCAAGGTCCCGGAGGGGTACCACAAGTACTTTGCCGAGTGGTCCGAGCGCGACGTCAAGGACTTCGTCCACCGTGACCGGAACCACCCATCGATCGTCCTCTGGAGCGCCGGCAACGAGATCGGCGAGCAAGGCGCGCCCGGCGGAGTGGCGGTGCTCCGCCGGCTGGTCGACATTTTCCACCGCGAAGACCCGACCCGGCCGGTGACCACCGGAAACGACAACATCGCCGCCGACGGGCGTCCCGCCACGCTCGCGTTCCTCAACGCGCTGGATGTAGTGGGCTACAACTACGTAGACCGATGGCGCGAGCGCCGGGAGCTGTTTGCCGCGCAGGACCGGCACGACCACCCCGAATGGAAGATGATCGGTACCGAGAGCGGCACCCTGTTTCAGAGCCTTGACGAGCGCTACTCACTGGGCAACGACCCGGCGGTGGTGCGGCCCAACTACACAACGGGAATGATCCAGGCGGAGCGGCTCTGGAAGTGGGTCACGATGCACGACTACTTCGCGGGCAACTTCATGTGGACCGGCGTGGACTACCTGGGAGAGAGCACCTGGCCATTCAAGGGATTCGCCTCCGGGGCCATGGACATCACCGGGTATCCCAAGGACTCGTATTACCTGTATCAGAGCCTGTGGACCGACCGGCCGGTGCTCCACCTCTTCCCGCACTGGAACTGGCCGGGTCGCACCGGGCAAGTCATCCCGGTGCTGGCCTATACGAATTGCAATATCGTCGAGCTGTTCATCAACGGCCGTTCGCTGGGCGAAAAGCGTCTCGAGTTCCCGGCGCAGGGCACCTCGGGCGGCTGGAACACCTACGCGCACCCGGTCGTCAACCCCACCACCGGCGACCTGCACCTGAGCTGGGACGTGCCGTACGAGCCGGGCGTGCTTCGGGCCGTTGGCAAGCGCCGAGATGGCACGGTGGCCTGCGCAACGGAGGTGCGGAGCGCCGGGCCGCCCGCCGCCATCCGCCTCTCGGTGGACCGCGACACCATCACCGCCGATCCGGGAGACGTGGCGCACGCGACCTTCGAGATCGTGGACTCGGTCGGTGTGGTTGTTCCTACGGCCGGCAATGTCGTACGTTTCGCGGTGACCGGCGGCCGCATCCTGGCGCTCGACAACTCGGATTTGCGTGACCTCGATCCCTACCGCCCCGACCGGCGGCGCGCGTTTAACGGTCGCGGGCTGGCCATTCTGCGCGCGGCACAGCCCGGGCTGCTCCGTCTGACGGTCGCCGCGGACGGGCTCCCGCCGGTGAGCGTGGGTGTGCAGGTGGTGCGGGGCCAGGCGCCCCAGGGGATCCCGCCGGCGCGCTGATACACTCTGGACTCCTGGAGACGCACATGGCCCGTTACCACCGCTTCCTCCTGCTCGGCCTCGCCGCAACCATCTTTCTGGCGACCACCCCTCGCCCGCTCCGCGGCCAGGCTCGCGTCGCGTCGCCGGACGGTCGCAATCAGGTTACCGTCGAAGTCCGTGAGGGCAAGCTGTATTACAACCTGGCGCGCGACGGCCGCGCCCTGATCCTCCCCTCGCTGCTCGGCTTCGAATTCCGGGGGGCACCGCCGCTCAGGGACGGACTGCGCATCGCCGACACCACCAGGCAATCGCACGACGAATGGTGGACCCAGCCATGGGGCGAGGTGGCACGGGTGCGCGACCACCACAACGAGCTGGCCGTCTCCGTGGAGGAGACGGCGGCCCCCAACCGGCGGTTCAGCGTGCGGGTGCGCGCCTTTGACGACGGCATCGGCTTCCGGTACGAGTTCCCCGGGCAGCCCGGCCTCGGTGCGTTCGCGATTACCGGCGAGCTCACCGAGTTTGCTGTGGCGGACAATGCGCGCGCCTGGTGGATCCCGTCCAACCACGCGCGAAAAGACCGCTCCGAGATGCTGTACTCGTCGGGGCCCATGAGCCTGCTCGACAGCGTGCAGACCCCCCTTACGATGGAGACGCGGGACGGCCGTACCTTCCTGGTCATCCATGAGGCGAATCTCGTGGACTACGCGCGGATGAACCTGGCGGGGCAGCGCGGGGAGAGTCGCATCCTGCGGGCGGATCTGGCGCCCATGGCGGACGGGATCAAGGTCCGCGGCACGAGCCCGTTCGTGACGCCGTGGCGGACGATCCAGCTGGCCGATCGCGCCACGGACCTGGCGCCCTCGCTGCTTGGCCTGAACCTCAATCCGCCCAGCGTCCTGGGCAGCACGGACTGGATCCACCCGATGAAGTACGTGGGCATCTGGTGGGGCATGCACATCAACACGATGACCTGGGGCTCGGGGCCCAGGCACGGGGCCACTACGGCCAACGCAAAGCGCTACATCGATTTTGCCGCGACGAACGGCTTCGGCGGGGTGCTGGTCGAGGGGTGGAACACCGGATGGGACGGCGACTGGATCGCGAACCGGGATGCTTTCTCCTTCACGCGGTCCTATCCCGACTACAACCTTGCAGAAGTGGCCGCGTATGCGCGGCAGAAGGGCGTGCGGCTCATCGTCCACAACGAGACGTCGGGTGGGATTCAGAACTATGAGCGGCAGATGGACAGCGCCTTCGCCCTGTACCGGTCACTGGGCCTCGATGCCATCAAGTCGGGCTACGTCACCGACCTGACCAGCGAGGGCCATTCCCATTATTCGCAGTTCATGGTGCAGCACTATCGCCGCGTGATCGAAGCGGCAGCGCGAAACGGCATCATGCTGGACGTCCACGAGCCCATGCACGACACCGGCGAGCGCCGCACCTACCCGAACATGATGAGCCGCGAGGGGGCGCGAGGGCAGGAATACAACGCATGGAGCGGGGATGGTGGTAACCCGCCGGAGCACGAGACCATCCTCTTCTTCACCCGCCTGCTGGCCGGACCCATGGACTTTACGCCGGGGGTCTTCGACCTTCTCATCGAGCGAGGCACGGGGCGGGCGCGACGCGCCGACGAGCCGCGGGTGCGCACCACGCTGGCAAAGCAGCTCGCGCTGTATGTAACGATCTACTCGCCCCTGCAGATGGCGGCCGATCTTCCCGAGAACTACGAACGGCAACCCGCGTTCCAGTTCATCCGCGACGTCGCCGTGGATTGGGACACGACGCGGGTGCTCGACGGCCGGATCGGCGATTATGTCGCCGTCGCGCGTCGAGTGCGCGGCGGCCAGAGCTGGTTCGTTGGCGCCATGACGGACGAGGAAGGCCGGACGCTCGACGTGTCGCTTGCTTTTCTGACTCCGGGGCGGCGGTACGTGGCCGATATCTACGCCGACGGGCCGAAGGCCCATTGGCTGGACAACCCGCTGCCGGTCACCATCAGCCGGAAAACGGTGTCCTCCGCCACGCGGCTGCGCATGATCCTGGCCCCCGGCGGCGGTCAGGCGATCCGTATCCGCCCCGCGCCGTAAGCGTCGCCTACCGCCGCAGCAGAAAAGTCAGCGGAATCTCCACGCGCTCGCGCCAGGCGCGTTCGTTGTGCTCCGCCCCCTCGAACACGCGGGAAACGAAGCTCTTCCCGGACCGGTACCCCGCGGCTCGCATGACCGTATCGACCCGGGCCTGCCACGGGGGATACATCGCGTCGAGCGTCCCGGTGCCGTGGTCGAAGTAGAACCGGTGCGTCATCGGATCCGGCGCGGCGCGGCGAAGGTACTCGACGACCGCCCCGTCGGCAGCGGGCCAATGCGTCGAGATGCATCCGGCCCCGCCGAACACGCCCGGGTACTCGGTCATCGCGTAGGCGGAGATCAGTCCGCCCATGCTCGCCCCCATGGTGAAAGTGTCCGCGCGTCCCGGTTTGGTGCGATACGTCCTGTCGATGAACGGCTTGAGCTCGGTCACCAGGAACCGCAGGTAGGTATCCGAGATAATCTCGCTGCTCGCGAGGGTGCGGCCTCCCCCGGTCGCGTGGCTGGTGGTGCCCGCCAGCGCCTGCTGCGGCATGTACTCCTGGTATCGTTTTCCGGTATTCCAGACGGCGACTATGATTGCGGGGCGCACCGTGTTGGCCCGGATCAATTTTGTCATGGTCTCATCGACGCCCCAGTCGACGCCGCCGAATGAGGTGGCGGGGTCGAAGACGTTCTGGCCATCATGCATGTAGAGCACGGGGTATCGCTCCGCGGGGCGGGCGCCGTAACCGGGCGGGAGCCAGACCTCGACGTTGCGGGCGTCCACGAGCTGCGAAGGAAAGCTGCGGTGCATCCGTCGCTCCCCGGTCACCCCAAGGGACGGGCCGGGCATCGTCTCTGAGATCACCGGGAAAATGCACCCGGTCCGCTTGGGAAGCGTAACGACCGGAAGGTTCCCTTCGATGCGCGGGTTCGCGCAGAGGCCGAGCAAGTCGGTCCCGAGACTGCCGAGGGGCACCGGGACGGTGACCGGCATGGTGTCGTTGTTGAGCGCCACCACCAGCGCGCCCCGGCGATATACCAGGAGCTGTTCCGATGTGACCAGAGTCCCGGTGTGTGCGCCGCGCAGGTCACCGTGTTCGGCGCGCAGCGTCAGGAGCCGCTGGACGTGGGACCAGATGGACTGCTCGTCGGCGGTGCGCCCGGACGCCTCGAAGGCGCTCCGCGTGTCTTCCCGCCACCCGCCCGGAAAATCACGCCGGTTGTCGGGATCGCCGCCCCCCGGCAGGCCGATCTCGTCGCCGTAGTAGAGCAACGGCGTGCCCCGGGTGGTGAGGAGGAAGGTGTAGGCCAGCCTGAGCCCGGCCTGCGTGGCGCCCTTCTCGTTCATGAAGCGGGACACGTCGTGCAGTCCCAGGAAGGTCACCAGCGCGGTGGGATCGAGGTACAGGCGGTCGTTCGACAACATCTGCGCCACCTCGCGGAGGTGACCGCCTTCTCCGAAGGCGCGGCGCATGGGGTAGAAGAGCGGAAAATCGAACAACATGTCGACCTGGTCGTCGATGCCGTCGAATTGCGCGCGGCCTCCCTCGAAGAACGCCACCAGCGCCGGGTTGCCGTCCCAGACCTCACCCACCACTCTCAGCGTCGGGAATTCCCGCTTGAGTGCGGTCATCCAGGGCCGCCAGAAGCGGCGCGGCACGTAGGGCCAGGTGTCCTGCCGAATCCCGTCGATTCCGCTCATGGCCACCCACCAGAGCGAGTTCTGGATGATGTAGCGTGCAACCTCGGGATCATCCTGGTTGAGGTCGGGGAGGATGTTGGCGAACCACCCGCTGAGAGTCGCCTCCCGGACGGCGGCGGTGCTGTAGGGATCGGCGAGGGTCCAGATCTGCCAGGTGTTGGCCAGGTGTTTCTCGGCGGTGCCGTTGAACCAGGTGGGCGTGGGAGCGTCGGTTACCCAGGGGTGATAGGGCCCGGTGTGGTTGGCCACCTGGTCGAGGATGATCTTGATGCCGTGCCTGTGTGCCTCGTCCACCAGCTGCCGAAACTCGGGGAGGCTTCCGAAGTGCTCGTCCACCGCATAGAAGTCGACGGCTCCGTAGCCGTGATAGTCGGTGATCGGTTGGCCGTCGTACATTTCCCTGCGGTTCAGCGCGTTGCTGTTGTCGTACACGGGGTTGAACCAGATGGCGGTGATCCCCAGCGCCTTGAGATACGGCAAGCGCTGGCGCACGCCGGCCAGGTCGCCGCCATGGTAGAACCGCGATTTGGTGCGGTCCATGAGCCCCCGGGACACGGCCGGGTCGTCGTTGGACGGATCCCCATTGGCAAAGCGATCGGGCATCACCAGGTAGATGACGTCATCCCTCCCGAAGCCCTGGAATCGTCCGGTCTTCCCGAGCGGCGCGGTGAGCTCGAACGGGACCTCGACGCTCCCGGAGGCGGTGCGGAGCGTAAAGGGATAGCGCCCGGGGGTGACCGCGCCCGGAATGGTGACGTCGACGAACGCATAGGTGCCGGCGCCATTGACGGAGAGGCCGGCACATCGCACCTGGGCACACTGTACCCGCGCCCCCGCCAGATGGCGTCCGCGAACCAGCACCCGCACCGGGTTGATCGTCGATCCCGTCCACCAGTTGGGGGGATCGACCTTCTCGATGACGGGCGCCTGGCCGGCGGCAACCCCCGCCCACAGGCTGCTCGCCGCCATCACGCGAATCAGCATCGTTCTCATGGAGCGGTCTCCGTGCGATCGTTCACCCGTGTGACGAGCAGCGCAGCCAGCGCGAGGAACACTCCTCCCGACACCACCGCGGCCATTCGGTTGTTGTTCAGGAAATGCGACATCACCCACCCGAACCCCAGCGCAGCGACGATCTCGGGAATGACGATGAAGAAATTGAAGATGCCCATGTAGACCCCGGTCTTTCCGGGCGGAATGGCGCCGGCCAGGATGGAGTACGGCATCGACAGGGTGCTGGCCCACGCGATGCCGACGCCCACCATCGACAGGAGCAACAGGTTGGGATTCTCGATGACGCCGACGGAGAGCAGGCCGGCGGCGCCCGCCAGCAGGCAGATGGCGTGGGTGCCTTTGCGCCCGCGCTTGTTGGCGAGGGGCGGGAGGAAAAAGGCGAAGGCGAAGGTCACCGCCGAGTAGGCACCGAAGCAGAGGCCGGCCCATTCCACCCCGCGCTGATACAGGGGTGAGCTGGGATCTGGGGCGCCGAACACGTCGGTCGCGACGGCCACGGGAAAGTAGAGCCACATGCAGAAGAAGCCGAGCCAGGTCGCGATCTGGACCCACGCCAGCTGGCGCATCGTATCAGGCATCGCCTTCACGGCGGCGAGGATATCGCGGGCGCCGGCCGCGATACCCGCGCTCGCCGCCTTTTGCCGCTGGAATTCCTCCAGATCGGCGGGCGGCTTTTCCCTCGTCGTCAGGATCGTGTAGAGCACGGTGCCGAAGAATGCCGCCGCGCCGATGTAGAACGACAGCCGGACCGTGGTTGGGATCGTTCCCGGGGCGCTGGGCCCCACGCCGAACCAGTTGCTCATCATCCAGGGGAGTGCCGACGCGATCACTGCGCCCAGCCCGATGAAGAAGCTCTGCATGGCGAAGCCGCGGGTCCGCTCCGCCGGAGGAAGCAGGTCCGACACGAACGCCCGGAAGGGCTCCATCGAGACGTTGATCGACGCATCGAGGATCCACAGCAGCCCGGCCGCCATCCAGAGGGTGCCCGAGTTCGGCATGGCGATGAGCGCCAGCGAGCTGAGGATCGCGCCGATCAGGAAGAATGGACGACGGCGCCCGAAGCGGGGTGACCAGGTGTGATCGCTCAGATGGCCGATGATCGGCTGGACCAGCAGCCCCGTGAGCGGCGCCGCGAGCCAGAGCATCGGAATCTGGTCGGGCTGCGCCCCCAGATACTCGTAGATGGCGCTCATATTGGCCATCTGCAGGCCCCAGCCGAACTGGATGCCCAGGAAGCCGAAGCTCATGTTCCAGATTGTCGAGAAGCGCGTCGTCTTCTCCGCCATGTGGCCTCCGGGCCTGGCCGCGATTCATGAGGACGTGTGCCGGTGGTTCTCGGTCGGCCCAAATCTACGTCGACCAGGTTGAGATCGTTATCCTCGGTGCCTTACATTGGTGGCGAGCGCGGCGCCATGCCTGAGCGAGGGAGCCACCAATGTGCCGAAACATCAAGACCCTGTTCAACTTCGCTCCTCCCGTGACCGAGGAGGAGGTGCGTGCGTCATCGCTTCAGTTTGTCCGCAAGCTGAGCGGATTCACCAAGCCTTCGAAAGCCAACGAGGCGGCGTTTCATCTCGCGGTGGACCAGACCACCCAAGTGGCCCGCACCCTCCTGCACTCGCTGGTGACGACGGCCGCGCCGCGGGACCGCGACACGGAGGCGACCAAGGCCCGGACCAAATCGGCTCAGCGGTTCGGGAAGGAGCCAGGCCAGCCGGCCGGCAAGCCCGCTGGCGCCGCACCTCAGTAGCATCCAGATTCCCTGCACATGCCACGCCCGGATTCCCTTGCCCGTCGAACGAAGCGGTCCCCCTGGACCGGTATCGCGTCCATGTTCCTGGCCTCGGCAGCGGCCTGCTCTTCCGACGGAACCGGTCCCGGCCCTGGCCCGGTCGCGGCCGTCGTCATCACCGCCGTCCCCACCGGTCCGGTCCTGATCGGGGCCACGATCCAGCTTGCCGCCACGGCCGTCAGCGCGACCGGCGGCACAGTCTCGAACGCTACCTTCACCTGGCAGACGAGCGATCCCGTCCTCGCCGGCGTGAGCAGCGGCGGCTTGGTGACCGCGTTGGGTGCGGGCCCGGTGACTATCACCGCTGCGACGGGCGGTAAGAGCGGGACCGCGCTCCTCGACCTCCGGGGCGGTGGCCCGATCGGCAGCGCGGGCGGGACCCTCACGCTGCTGAACGGCGCCATCACCCTCACCGTTGCGCCAAACGGG
>JANNGX010000007.1:0-6190 GCA_031404115.1 Gemmatimonadales bacterium
GTAGGCGGCCCGAAGGACGCCATCTTGGTGGAATCTCCCCGGAAGCGCGATGGCTGCTCGATGAAGCTGTGAATCCAGGCCGTCGAGTGGTGCAGGCCGATCTCGGAGAGCTCGGGCCCCTCATCACCGCCTTCGCCGGCTATCACGTGGCAATCCGCGCACTTCTGCGCCCGATAGAGCGCCCGACCGGCCCGCTCGGTCGAGGTCAGTGAACGCCCGACCTCGGCCGGGACGGCCGGCCCCTGCTCTCGCATCGCCGATCCGATAAGCAGGCCGCTGCCACCGAGAAGGCCGACCAGCGCGACCAGCGCGATGGGCCGGTGCAGGAGGTTTCGGGTACTGCGCCGGTCCAGGAATGGCAGGGCCAGCATCGCCAGCAGCAGCGCGGTGGGAATCCCCACCGCCACCAGGCTTTCCATCGATCCGGGGACCAGCTTCAGCAACTGGTAGAGCGGCAGGAAATACCACTCCGGTGCGGGCACGTACGAGGTGTCGCTCGGATCGGCCGGAGGCTCGAGCGGCGCACCGAACGCCGCCGCGAGGAGGACGATGATGACGACGACCACGGTGCTGACTACCACGTCCTTGCCGATGATGTCCGGGTAGAATCGCACGCCGCCCCGTTTGGTGGCGGCGTAGGCGTTGCGGTAGTACTCGCCGTAGCCGGGGGCATCGGTGCGCGGCGGGGCGCCGTCCTCCAGCGCCCGGGGCCGCGGTGCGATCCCCTGCCGGATCACCATCACCACGTGAAAGAAGATCAGCGCCCCGAGCAGCAGGGGAAGCCACAGCACATGAAAGGCGTAGAATCGGCTCAGGGTGGCGGCGCCCAGCTCGCTCCCGCCCCGCAGGATGGCGGCGAGCGTCCCACCGACAATCGGGGTGGTCCCGGCGATGCTGGTGCCTACCGCGGTGGCCCAATAGGCCTTCTGGTCCCACGGAAGCAGGTATCCCGTAAAGCTGAAGCCGAGCACCACCACAAAGAGCCCGACCCCTACCAGCCAGTTGGCCTCCCGCGGGTACTTGTACGCCCCCATGGCAAAGACCCGTACCAGGTGGGCCAGCAGGAGCACCACCATGGCGCTGGCGGCCCAGCGATGGATCCCGCGGAGCAACGCTCCGCTCGGGACCTGCCGCTGGAGGTACACGATGCTCTCGTAGGCGTGGTCCGGTGAGGGCGAGTAGAACGTCGCCAGGACGATCCCGGTCACCACCTGCACCATGAACACCGTCAGTGTCGCGCTCCCCAGGGTGTGCCACCAGGTCAGCCGGTCCGGTACCTCACGGTCCAGCAGGCCCCGCCGGGCTCCGTCCAGATCGATCCGGCGATCCAGCCAGGCGTAGATGCGGCCCATCGGTCGCCGGTTCATGCCAGCGGAATCTTGTTTGTGACGCCGGCGCGAAAATTCTGGAAGGCGGCGTACAAGACCCCGTTCTCAACTTTGGTCTCGAGGACGTCAAGCGGCCGGGGAGGCGGCCCGCCAACAACACGCCCCGTCTTGACCTCGAAGAGCCCGTGGTGGCACGGGCAATGGAAGATGCCTTTCTCCTTGTCGAACCCGTAGCTACAGGCGAGGTGGGTACACTGGCCGTTGTAGACCGTGAAACTCACGTTGTCGTCGGTGTAGATCCACACTCCCCGCAGCGCCCGGGTCTCCACCCAGGCGTCGTTGTACGTGTCGGCAAAGTCAAACCGAAGCGGAACCCCAGGCTCGATCTGCTCCGATTCGCCGAGCGGGATCCAGCGCGCTCGCTTTTCACGCCGAAAGGATGGAGACACAAAGGCACGCACGCCGGGAATACCGACGAGCGCCGCAGTGATGAGTGAACCCAGTGCGGTGGCCCAGCGAAAAAATGAACGCCGCGAGGACTCAGGCCGAGCGGGATTGTCACGAGGAACGGTCACGATGCAACTCCCGATTGAGTCGGAAACGCCGGCCGAGGACGCACTTTCGGATGGAAGTTTACGAGTCGATTTGCAGGCGACCGTGAGGGAAAGATTAAGACTCATTTATCACAAGAATCAAGGAGTCTTAATGCACGCTTCACGATGGCATGTTCCTCAGGGTCTTAGGCTTAGCTCGACCACTGCAACGGGGAAATGGGGCCGCTGGCTGCCAATCGCGAATAAAGGAGGAGAATCCTGCGGCGAACGATCTGCGGTACCGTGCTCGTACGGATGCTCGGGCTCGGGCTCTGGACCTCCACACTCGGCGCCCAAGCGCCGGAGGTTGGCGCGCCAGCGCGTCTGACGCTCTCCGAAGTCTTCCGGACGCTCGAGGCCCGAAGCCCGCGCCTCGAGGCCGCCCGCCAGATGGCCGTTGCCGCTGAGGCCCGCATCAAACCGGTGAGCACGCTCCCCGATCCGCAGCTCCAGTTCGGACTGATGAACCGGAATCTTCCCGGCCTCGGCCTGCAGGATCCCCTCGGCATGAATCAGGTGCAGGTGATGCAGATGGTTCCGATCGCCGGTCAGCTTGGGCTCGCCGGACGCGCGGCGACCGCCCAGGCCGGGGCCGCACGAGCCCGCGCGGCGGACCTTCGCTGGGAGCTGCGCGCCCGGGCCGCGATGGCCTTCTACGAGATTTATCAGCTCGACCGCACCATCCAGGTGAGCGCGGCGACACAGGAGCTGCTTCGCGACATTGCCACCACCGCGCGGACGATGTACTCGGTCGGCCAGGGACGCCAGGCGGATGTGCTGCGCGCCCAGGTGGAGATCGATCGGATGAGCGAGGAGATCGCCCGCATGCGGGCGATGCGTGTGGTGGCCGCCGCGCGGCTCAACGCGCTCCTCGACCGGACGGCCGAGACCCCGGTTCCCTCTCCGTCCCTGCCTCGATTCCCCAGCAACCTCGCGTCAGTCGATTCCCTCGAGCGTCAGGCCTTGGCCGGGCGGCCGATGCTCGCCGCAGGCGCCTTCGAGGTCGAAGCGGCCAAAGCCGCCAACCAGCGGGCCCGCCGCGAGATCTGGCCCGACCTGCAGCTCGGCGCCCAATACGGCCAGCGGCCGATGGCCGAAGGCACCGATCGGATGCTGAGCCTGATGCTCGGGTTCTCGGTCCCCGTTTGGGCCGGTCGCCGCCAGCTCCAGATGCGCCGGGAGACCGAGGCGATGCGGCTGGGCGCCGAGGCCGAGCTTCGGGCAATGCAGGCCGAGACCCGGGGGCGACTGGCGGAACTCGGCGCCACCATTGGGCGGACTCGGAGCCTGCGCGCGCTCTACCTCACCACCATCCTGCCGCAGGCCGAGGCGACCGTGAGCTCGGCGCTCGCGGCATATCAATCGGGCGACGTGGATTTGCCGATGCTCCTCGATGCCCGGATGACGGTGAACCGCTATCGACAGCAGCTCTTCCAGCTCGACGCCGAAGAGGGCACCGCGCTCGCCGAACTGGAGATGCTGCTGGGTCAGCCGCTCTTCGATCCCGAGATTGCCAACCCGAGGCCGCGGCCCGGAGATGCACGATGATGAGTCCTGACGCACATTCGACGGCTCCCGAAGCCGGCTCTCCGTTTCAGCCTGCGGGGCGGGGTCGGCTCGGCCGGTGGCCCGCACTCCTGGGGTTTGTCATCGTGCTCATCGCTGCCGTGCTCGTGGTACGTCTCGTCGGCCGGCGGGACGAGCCCACGGTGGCCGCGGCCGGACACGATCACGCCGCCGCGCCCATCGGGGACAGCGCCATGCCGGTGGTGCTTTCGGAAGTCCAGGCCCAACGCATCGGAGTGACCTACGCGCCGGTGCAAATGGGTTCATTGGGTCGGGTGGTGCGGACGGTCGCGATCGTGACCTACGACGAGACCCGGCTCAAGTCCGTGACGGCGCGGGTAGACGGATGGGTCGAGCGCCTCTACCTCGACTTCACCGGGCAGTCGGTGCGGATCGGCGACCCGCTCTTCACCCTCTACTCCCCGATGCTGGTCTCTGCTCAGCAGGAGCTGCTGCTGGCCAAGCGGCTTCTTGAGAGCGTAGCGGGCGGCTCTCCGGACGCGGTCCGCGGGGCAGAGGAGCTGCTGGAATCGGCGCGGCGGCGGCTGCTCTACTGGGAGGTGCCGGCGGCAGACGTGGCGCAGATCGAGGCCGGTGGCGAGATCCGCAAGGCCCTCACCTTCCGCGCTCCGGTGCAAGGCGTCGTAATCGAGAAGGCGATCCTGGGCGGACAGCGGATCATGGCGGGCGAGACCGTCTACCGCATTGCCGACCTGAGCACGGTGTGGCTGGAGGGCGAAGTCTTCGAGCGGGACCTTCCGTCGGTGCGCCTCGGTCTCCTGGTGGTGGCGGAGTTTGCGGCGCTTCCCGGTGCGCCGAGAACCGGGCGAATCACCTATATCTACCCGACGCTCAACCCGGAAACCCGGACCGCGCGGGTGCGGGTCGAACTGGCCAACCCGGGACGTACACTCAAGCCGGGCATGTACGCCACCTTCCTCTTCGCCTCAGCGACCGGACCCGTGCTGAGCGTGCCCCGCTCGGCCATTCTCTCCACGGGCAAGCGCAACCTGGTCTTTGTCCGCTTTCCCGATGGGGCGCTGGTCGCCCGCGTCGTGACACTGGGTCTGGCCACCGACGAGCGAATGGAAATTCTCTCCGGCTTGACCGCGGCTGACACCGTGGTGGCCTCGGCCACCTTCCTGGTGGATGCCGAATCGAACCTCAGCACACTCCTGGACGGGATGGGGAATATGCCGGGGATGGCCACCTCGGCGCCTCCGCCGGCGGCCAGGCCGGGGCCGAAGGCTCCGGCAGATCCTTCCGTGAAGCGGCCGCCGAAGGATACCATGACGATGAAGATGCCGGACTGACCGGCCATGCTCAAGAAGATTATCGACTGGTCGGTCGGGAACCGGCTCATTGTCTTCATCTTCACGCTCGCCGCCATCGCGGGCGGGGTGTGGGCGGTCAGCCGTACGCCGCTCGAAGCGCTGCCGGACTTGAGCGACGTGCAGGTGATCGTGCAGGCCGAATACAACGATCAGGCCCCGCGGATCGTGGAAGACCAGGTCACCTACCCGATTGCGGCCGAGATGCTCAAGGTGCCCGGGTCCCGCACGGTGCGGGGCTATTCCTTCTTCGGGATTTCCTTTGTCTATGTCATCTTCGAGGACGGCACCGATCTCTACTGGGCCCGGTCCCGGGTGCTCGAGTACCTGAGCGGCATCAAAGGCAAGCTTCCCACGAACGTCACCCCCACTCTCGGACCGGACGCGACCGGCCTGGGGTGGGTGTATCAGTACGCGCTCGAGGACACGACCGGGCGGAAGAGCCTGGCGGAGCTGCGCAGCATCCAGGACTGGTACCTCAGGTACGCGCTCACGGCGGTGCCCGGTGTCTCCGAAGTTGCGGCGCTGGGCGGATTCGAGAAGCAATACCAGGTCGATCTCGACCCGGCCAAGCTGCTCGGCTACCGCATCCCCATCGCCGCCGTGATGGCGGCGATCCAGAACGCGAACGCCGACATCGGCGCCATGGTGGTCGAACTCTCCGAGCGCGAATACATGGTGCGTGGCCTGGGTTACCTCAAATCGCTCTCGGACATCGAGAACGTGGTCGTGGGTGCCACGGCGAATGGGACCCCGATCCGGGTGGCGGAGCTTGGCCAGGTGAGTGTCGGTCCCGCGGTGCGGCGGGGGATCGCGGAGCTCGACGGGCGGGGCGACGCCGTCGGTGGCATCGTGGTGATGCGATTTGGCCAGAACGCGCTCGCCACGATCGGGCGGGTCAAGGACAAGCTCAAGGAGATTCAGCGGGGGCTGCCCGAGGGCGTGGTGCTCACCCCGGTCTACGACCGAAGCGATCTCATCTACCGGGCCATCGAAAACCTCCGCGGAAAGCTCATTGAGGAGAGTCTCGTCGTTGCCGTGGTGTGCATTCTCTTCCTGCTGCACGCCCGCTCGGCGCTGGTGGCCATTCTGACCCTGCCGCTCGGCATCCTGATGGCCTTCATCGCGATGCGCTGGGTCGGTGTGGGTGCCGACATCATGTCGCTGGGCGGCATCGCGATCGCAATCGCGGAGATGGTCGACGCCGCGGTGGTGATGATCGAGAACATGCACAAGCATCTGGAGCGCGCGGTGGATGCCAAGGAGCGCGCCGCCGGGCGGAGTGGCGCCGGCAAGTCCCTCGATACCTCGATCTTGACCGCGGCGGAGCGGTGGACCGTGGTTCGCGAGTCGTCCAAGGAGGTCGGGCCAG
>JANNGX010000008.1:0-15607 GCA_031404115.1 Gemmatimonadales bacterium
CGCAACATGTTCCCCGGCGGGCGTGGTCCCGGCCGGAGCGCCGTAGCGCCGGACCGCCGCGGGGGCGCGGCCCCCGCCGCGCCCCTTCCCGCTTCCCGCTTCCCGCTCCCCGCTCTCCGCTCACTGTTCCCCGAGCCGCACCATCCCCTCCTCCAGCCACGCCTGTTCTCCCTTGAGCACGCTCTGCGCCAGCCGGTAGGTCCGGTCGTCGTCGTTATGAAAAACGCTGCCGAATAGCTGGTTCACCTTGCGCCGGCTCTGCCGGCTGAACCCGTCCGCCATCCGCACCGGACCCTGGTTCGACGGGTCCTTCTTCACCATCATCATCGCGCGGCTGCACGCCGCGCTGATCGCGAGGAGCTCGGCGCCGATCTCCACATGGCGGAACAGCACCGCCTGCTTTTTTTCCAGTTTTGGCCCGAAGCGAACCATGGAATGAAACAGGCTCCGCGCCAGCTTGCGGCACTTCCGGTTGACGAACCGCATGTGGGTGGCCAGCGGCCCGAACTCGGCGTAGCGCGGCCAGCGTCCCCAGCCAAAGAACTGTTTCGGATACCAGACCGAGTAGAACGCCCGGCCTTGAGCAGCGCCGTGAACTTCGTGGCCCCGGATGCCTTGGGGTTGACCAGGTCGCCGGCCACCTTGAGGTGGGTGTCCACCGCCTCCCGCGCGATGAACAGCCGCATGATCTCGCTGGAGCCTTCGAAGATGAGATTGATGCGCCAGTCGCGCATCATGCGCTCGACCGGATCGGGCTTCTCTCCCCGGCTTCGCAGCGAATCAGCCGTCTCGTACCCGCGGCCGCCCTTGATCTGCAGGGTGTCGTCCACGATGCGCCACCCCACCTCGGTGTTCCACATCTTGGCGATCGCCGCTTCGAGCCGAATGTCGGTGCGGGGCCGGTCCGCCAGGAGCGAGCCCAGCTCGGCCACCGCCTCCATGGCAAAGATGTCCGCCGCCATCCGGCCCAGCTTCTGGGCAATCGCGTCGTGCTTGCCGATTGCCTGGCCCCACTGGACCCGGTCCGCCGCCCAGGTGCGCGAGATCTCCAGCGCCCGCTTGGCCCCCGCCACGCAGCCGGCGGGAATGGTGAGCCGCCCGGTGTTGAGTGTGATGAGCGCGAGCTTGAGGCCTTTGCCTTCACCCCACAGGAGATTGTCCACTGGCACCTTCACGTCGTGGAACCGGAGGAGGCCATTTTCGATGGCGTTGAGCCCCATGAAGTGGAGCCGCCGGACCACTTCCACACCGGGCCAATCGGCTTCGACGATGAAGGCGGTCATGCTCTTGGGGCCGGTGCGGGCCATCACCAGCATCACTTCGGCCACGGTGCCGTTGGTGCACCAGAGCTTCTCGCCGTTCAGGATCCAGTGCTTCCCGTCCCCGGAGAGCCTGGCGCTGGTCTCCAGGCCGGCTGGGTCGCTGCCGACATGATTCTCGGTCAGCGCGAACGCCGAGATCGCGCCCTTCGCGATGCGGGGCAGATACTTTTTCTTCTGGGCGTCGGTGCCGAAGAGCTTGAGTGGAACCGGCACGCCGATCGACTGGCTGGCCGACAGCAGTGCGCTGAGACTCCCGTCGACACTGGTGACCAGCCCGATCGCCTTGGTGTACATCAGCTGGGAGAGGCCGAGCCCGCCGTATTGCTCATCGATCTTGATGCCGAAGGCGCCCATCGCGCGTAGCCCATCCACCACTTCGGGCGGAATCTTGCTTTCGCGGTCGATCCGGTCGCTGTCGACGTTGTCCCGGAGGAACACCTCGAGCTTGTCGAGGAACGGCTGCGCCTTCGCGACGTCCTCGGGCCGGGGCTCGGGAAACGGATGGATCAGATCGAGACGGAAGCGGCCCTCGAACAGCTCCTTCACAAAGCTGGCGGACCACTCCACCTCGCGCGCCGCTTCGGCGACCTCGCGGGCCTCCTGCTCGGTGGCCATGACGGGCTTGCCCGCGAGCGGGGATTTGTCGACAGGGGGCTTCATGACGTCGGTCATGGTCAGGACCAGGTGGAAGTGTTCGCGGCGCGCTCGCGCAGGGCGCCGAGCAGGAGTGTGGTGATGTGGCGCTTGCGTTGCTCGGCGAAGTTCGGCGCCGTCGGATCGAGGCCGACGGCTTTGAGGAAGGTCTGGCCGTGCACGATGGGGAACCAGGTCAGGGCCACCAGCGAGAGCAACAGGTGCGCCGCCTCCGCGGTGTCCGAGATGTCCAAGCCGAGCTCCTGACGAAAGGCCGCGAGCGCCTCCTGCCATACGGCGAGGCGAAGCGGCATTCCGTCAAGCACCACGCGATCCGAGAGCGCCTCGCGTTCGATCAGTCGGACGAAATTGGGGCGCGCCGCGACGAAGTCGGCGTAGTCGCCCACCGCGCCGGCCAGTACCACCTCGGGCGTCTGACCGCTGGCCAGCGCGCGCGCTTTGCCCTCCCGCACCGCGCGCCGCACATCGGCAAAGCAGCGCTCGATCACGGCCCGATGCAGTTCGGCTTTCGAGCCAAAGAAATAGCCCGGCGTGGCGCGGGAGACGCCGGCCTGTTTGCCGACGTCCGCGAGCGAGGTCTCCTCATATCCCTTGGCCGCGAAGAGCTGCTCCGCCGCATCGAGAATGAGCTCACGGGTGCGCTCGGGATCACGCCCCCGCTCGCGCGATTCCGGTTGGGTGCTCTTGGCCATGTTCCCCTATCCCCACCCGGGGCCTGATTATTAAAATGCTATACGTCCAGCAAGTTAATAATCAGGCCCCGGGTCGGCAAGAGGCCGGACGTCGATACCTGGTCCATGGCTAGCTTGTCGAGTCCACAGGTTACTGGTCACCGGTCACGGTCGCTGACGAATCCACGCCGAATCCTTCTCGCCGACTGCGACGCGATGTTCGTCGCCGTCGCGCGGCTCGTCGATCCCGACGGGGCGGGGAAGGCGCGCCTGCTGGTCGTGGGGGGCCGCGCCAACAGTCGCGGGGTGGTCTGCTCGGCCTCCTGGGAGGCGCGCGCCTTCGGGCTGCGCGCCGGGATGCCGATCTCTCGTGCTGTCCGGCTCTGCCCCGGAGCCACGTTCGTACCGGTGCCGGGCAAGGCCTGTGGCGTCAAGCATCGAGAAATCCGCGCGGTCCTCAACGAGTGGGTGCCGGCCGTCGAACCTGCCAGCATCGATGAGTTCTACCTCGACCTGTCCGGCACCGAGGCGGTGTATCGCGGCGAGCCCCTGGCCGAGACCGCGCGGCGCCTCCGCGAGGACGTCCGCGCTCGCACCGGCATGACGCTCTCGATCGGCGGCGGTACTAACCGGCTGGTGGCCAAGCTCGCCGCCGAACGGGCCAAGCCGAGACCCGGCACCGGCGCTACCGGGGTCCTGATCGTCCCGCCGGGGGGCGAGGTGGAATTTCTCGCCGATCATGCCTTGGCCGACATCCCCGGGGTCGGGCCGCGCCTCCAGGCCACGCTGACCCGGTACGGTCTCACCGGCGTCAAGGAGGCACTTCGGGTCGATGCGCAGACCTTCGAGAATTGGCTCGGCCCCCGCTCGGGCCGCTGGCTCTTCGAGCGGATTCGGGGACGGAGCGGGGACGCGGTGACGCCGGACGAAGAAGCACGTTCGATGAGCCACGAGGAGACCTTCTCTCGCGATATCCTGTCCGATGACGCGCTCGACACCCGCCTGCTTCGGCTGGTCACTGCGCTGGACGCCGAGCTCCGAGGCGACGGCCTTTCGACCGGATGCGTGACCGTGAAGATTCGGGACTATGACTTCAAGACGCGGCAAGCCGGGAAGACGATGCCCAAGCCGATGCGCACCGATCGCGCGCTCTTCGCGGTCGCGCGGGACCTGCTGGCCGGCCTCCGGGCCAGGCGTCGGGTGGCCGCGCGGCTCCTCGGCGTATCGTTCTCCGCGCTTTCCACGGGAGAAACGCCGGCTCAGTTCACGCTGCTGCCCGAGACATCAGGCGACGCGGAAACGCCCCGGGACCGCCGGCTGGCGACCGCGGTGGACGACATCAACGAGAAGCTGGGTGAGAAGGCAATCGGCCCGGCACGGCTGATCAAGGGGAAGGAGCCGCGCCCACCTCAGATCAGGTGAATCGCGGTGGCCTTGACCGACACGACGACGGGGTCGCCCGCGGTGAGCGACATCTCCTCGGCGGTCGCAGCGGTAACGGCCGCCACCAGCGCGATGCCGGCCACGTCGAGGTGCACGTAGGCCACGGCTGAGCCACGCTCGACCCGCACCACCGTCGCGGCGACTCGATTGCGCGGTGCCGGCCCCGCGGAGCGGTCCTTGCTCAGCAGGAGGTCGGCGGGGCGGAGGACCGCATGGACTTCGCCCTCTCGCTCCGCCACAACTTCGAGCACCAGGCCGCCAGAGCGGAAGCGAGCGGCAAAGTTCTTCTCTCCCGGCACAACCGGACCGGCCCGGTCCACCGCGCCCCGGAGCACCGTCCCGGTTCCGATGAACTCGGCAACGAACGGCGAATTGGGAAATCTGAAGACGCTCTCCGGTGAGCCGGACTGCGCGATCCGCCCCTGCGCCAGTACCGCCACCACGTCTCCCAGCCGCATCGCGTCTTCGAAGTCATGGGTCACCTGGAGGGTGGTAACCCCCTCGCGCTCATGCAGCAGGCTGAGCTCGCGGCGGAGTGCGCGCCGGGTCGCGGGGTCGACCGCGGCGAACGGCTCGTCCAGCAGCAGGATGCTGGGGCGGGGCGCCAGGGCCCGGGCCAGCGCAATGCGCTGCTGCTCTCCGCCGGAGAGCCCGTGCACTCCGCGGTCGAGCAGCGGGGTCAGGCCCAGCATCTCGGCGAGCTCCAGGACCCGCTGGTCCCTGACCCCTGACCCGTGACCCCTGATCCCGTACCCGATGTTTTCGCGGACGCTGAAGTGGGGAAACAGGTGGTACTGCTGGTATACGAATCCAACCCGGCGAGCCTCCGGGGCCGCGCGACTCACATCCTCACCGCGCAACAGAATTCTGCCCCCGCTGAGCGGCGCGTGCCCCGCAATGGCCTCCAGCAACGTGGTTTTGCCCGAGCCGGTGGGGCCGATCACGAGGCCGTATCCCCCCGCCGGTACGTCAAGCGTCACCTGCTCCAGCGCAAATCCACCCACCTTGACCGTCACGCTTTCGAGGCGAATCACCGGCGGGCCGCCCGGTCCGGCGCCAGCATCTGAACCAGCACGAACACCGCGAGCGCCATCAGCAGGAGCACCACCGCGGCCGGCACCGCTGCGGGCAGGCCGAACAACGTGAAGCGGTCATAGATCAGGATGCTGGCGACCTTGGGATTGAACGTCAGGATCACGATCGAGCCGAACTCGCTGACGCTTCTGGCCCACCCGAGCACCGCCCCCGCAAGCACGCCGCGGCCGGCCAGTGGCAGCGTCACCCGCCGGAAGGCCTGCCATCCGGTATCGCCCAGTGTTCGCGCGACCCGCTCGAGCTTGGGGTCGACCCCGCGAAAGGCTTCGCGCGCGGCGCTCACCACGATCGGCGCCGAGACGAAGAGCATTCCCGCGACGATTCCGGCGACGTGATTCACAATTTCGAGCCCGGCGTCGGCCAGCACCCGCCCGATCGGCGACTGCCGCCCCAGGAAGAGCAGCAGCGCGATGCCGGCCACCGGATGGGGCACCACTACCGGCAGTTCCACGATCCCCGCAACGAGGCGGCGTCCGGGAAACGGAACCCGGGTGAGCAGGTACGCGAGCGGGACACCCAGGAGCAGCGAGAGGACGGTGGCGGCCGAAGCGGTGAGGATGGTGAGCCAGATCGACGCCAGCAGCTCCGGATCCCGGAACGCCTGGCCCAGGCTCGCGGGCGTGGCCAGGAAGAGCAGGCGCAGCAGCGGTCCGGCGATGAAGAGCACCAGCAGTGCGGCGAGCATCCACACCGCAAGGGTCCAGGGAGATCGGCGCTCGGTCATCGGTAGAGAATAAGCCGATATATTCCCCGCATGCGAATCTCATTTCTTGGCCTCGGGGCCATTGGCCGGCCGATGGCGGTCCGCGTGGCCAGGCTGCACCAGCTCACGGTCTGGAACAGGAGCGCCGACCGAGCCCGGGAGTTTGCCCGGGAGCACGGTGCCCGGGCCGCGGCGACGCCCCGCGAGGCGGCGTCGGGAGCCGACGTCGTCATCACCTGTCTTCCGACTTCAGGGGACGTCGAGGGACTGCTCGATGGTCCCGACGGACTCGAGGCGGGCTTGTCCCCCGGCGCGCTGTTCCTGGATTGCACCTCCGGCGATGCGACGACGACGCGGCGCATGGCGGCCCGGCTCGCCAAGAAGGATGTCACCCTGGCCGACGCGCCGGTGAGCGGGGGCACCAATGGCGCGGAGGCCGGCACCCTCACCGTGATGGTAGGCGGCGACGCCGCGACGTTTGAGCGCGCCCGGCCGGTCCTCGAGGCCTTCGGCAAGCGCATCGTTCACATGGGGCCGCTCGGCACCGGCGACGCGATGAAGGCGGTCAACAACACCCTGCTGGGCGTGAACATCCTGGCCCTGGGCGAGAGTCTCACTGCGCTGGTCAAGGCCGGGGTCAATCCCCGGGTCGCGGTCGAGACCCTCAACGCCTCGAGCGGCCGCTCGTTCGTCAGCGAAGCACTGGTGCCGGACCGGGTGCTCACCGGCGCGTGGCCCAGGACGTTCCGGCTGGCGTTGCTCGACAAGGACGTCGGTATCTGTCTCGCCCAGTTGAAGGAGCTGGGCCTCGACACGCCGCTGTTGGAGCGCGCCGGGGAGCTGCTCCACGAGGCCCGCACCACCCTGGGTGAGGACGCCGACTACCTCGAGCCGATCCGGCTCCAGGAGCGCCGGACCGGAGTCGAGATCCGCGGGTAAGGGCGCCGGGACTTGCCCCGGTCGGGGCCACTCGCCAGCTTCCGCGCAGATGATGGCACAAGAGCCGGGGTCGCCCGCCTGGAGCAGCACATTGCGGGTCCGCGTTGAGGTCCTGGTGGCCGGCGGAGGCACCCTCGATGGGTTTCTCCATCTCCAGCCACTGGCGTCGTTCCATTCGGGGCCGGAATCACCCGAAGATGCCCTCAACCGGAAGGAGCAGTTCCTTCCCATCACCTCGGACAATCGCACCATTTTCGTGGCGAAGAATCAGGTCCTCGCGGTCACGATCCGGACGGTCCTGCAGACCAGCGATGTCGATCGGGTCGAAGCGGCCCGGACTCTGGGCATGCAGGTCGAGCTCTCCGACGGCACCGGGTTCGTCGGCGCGGTGACCTCCGAGCTGCCCCCGGATCGGGCACGAGTGCTGGACTATCTGAACCACGCCGAAGGATTCTTCTGCCTTGTCGACCAGGATGCGATGCGGTTCGTGAACCGCTTTCACGTCCGTCTTGTCACTCCCCTGGATTGAGCTGACCGTGCCCCGCATCGATCGCTTTCTCACCGCCATGAAACAGCACGGGGCCGACGCGCTCCGGCTGGGCACCGGCAAACCGGTCCGGCTGGCGCGGGGTGGAGTGCTGCAGCCGGTGACCAAGGATCCGCTCACCGAATCGCAGGTCACCGCATTGCTCAAGGAAATCGCGTCCCCCGCCATCGCATCGCGCATCGTGGCGCAGGCCCGGTTTACCTTCGCCTACGAGAGCCCGATCGGGCCCATCGAGGTGGCGCTGGCGCCGGAAGAAGGCGGATTCGGCGCCACGCTCCGATCCGCCGGTGACGGCGCGGCAACGGCGCCGCCGCCGGCCATACCGGAGGTGAGGGTCACCGAGCCGGACCTGACCGGGCCGAAGAAGGAAATGGAGCGGCTGCTCCGCCGGATGGTCGAGTCGGGCGGGTCCGATCTGCATCTCGGCACCGACTCCATCCCGATCCTCCGCAAGGACGGCGAGCTGTTGCGCCTGGAGGAGCCGCCGATCGACGGGACGCTGCTGGAGCTCCTGATTCGCAGCATCATGACCCCGGAGAGCTGGGGGACCTTCCAGCGCGAGAATGACGTGGACTGGGCGTTCGAAGTCGAGGGCCTCGCCCGGTTCCGTTGCAATGCCGGCCGCGAGCGCCGGGGTGCGCTCGCGGTCTTCCGGCAAATCCCGTCCGAGATCAAGACCGTCGAGGACCTGGGCCTCTCGCCCCAGGTCCAGAATCTCTGCTCGCTCAATCGCGGCCTGGTGCTGGTGACCGGGCCCACCGGCTCCGGAAAATCCACGACCCTCGCGGCGATGGTGGATCTGATCAACCGGACCCGGTCCGACCATCTCATCACCATCGAAGACCCGATCGAGTTCGTGCACCAGAGCAAGCGCTGCCTGGTCACCCAGCGTCAGGTGGGGATGCACACCAAGTCGTTCAAGGCGGCGCTGCGGGCGGCGCTTCGGGAAGACCCCGACGTGGTGCTGGTCGGCGAGATGCGGGATCTGGAAACCATCTCCATCGCCATCGAAACCGCCGAGACGGGCCATCTGGTGCTCGGTACACTCCACACCACCACCGCCGCGTCCACCCTCGACCGGATCATCGACCAGTTTCCCTCCGACCGGCAATCGCAGATCCGGGTGATGCTCTCGGAATCGCTCCGGGGTGTGGTGGCGCAGGTGCTGTGCAAGAAGGTTGGCGGCGGCCGGGTGGCGGCCCGGGAAGTGTTGCTCTCCATCCCGGCGGTGGCCAACCTGATCCGGGAGGGAAAGACCTTTCAGATTCCCTCGATCATGCAAACCAACCGCAAAATGGGCATGGTGACGCTGAACGACGCGCTGCTCGAGCTGGTCGAAGCGGGGGCGATCGAGCCGAAGGAAGCCTATCTCAAGTCCGCCGAGAAGACCGGCCTCCTGGCCTCGCTCAAGTCACGGGGCGTCAACACCAGCTTTCTGGGCGAGGCGTGAGCGAGCCGCCGCCACCCCCGATACTCGTCCTCGTCGGTCCTCAGGACATCGTCAACATTGCCGGCGCGGTGCGGCTGGCAAAAAATTTCGGCATCGAGCAGCTCCGGCTGGTCAATCCCGCGGTCTTCGATCCGTGGCGGATCGAGGGGATTGCCCACAACACGGCCGACCTGGTGGCCCGCATCACTCTCCACGACACCCTCGCCCAGGCCACCGAAGACTGTGTGTACCTCACGGCGCTGACGGCCCGGGAGCGCACCGCCAAGCGAACTGTGCTCCGCCCCCGCGCTGCCGCGACCGAGTTGATGGCGCGGGGTGCTGAAGGGCCCGTGGCGCTGGTGGCGGGCCGGGAGGATCGCGGCCTCACCAACGAAGAGCTCGATCACTGTCACGCGCTGGTCACCATTTCGACCGACCCCGGCTATCGCTCCCTCAACCTGGCGCAGGCGGTTGGGATCCTGTTGTATGAAACATGGGTGGCGCGCACCGGTGAGGACACGCCCCGGAAGCCGCCCCGTCGTGACGCCCCGCCGGCACCCAGCGGCCGGCTTGAGCTGCTCTTCCGCGACTGGGAGCGGACCCTCTGGGCTATCGATTTTTTCAAGACTCGACGGACCGAGGTCGTCATGCGCTCGGTGCGGGAGGTGTTCTTCCGCGCCGACCTCGACTGGCGGGAGGCGTCGCTCATCCGCGCCATGGCGCTGGAGACGGTGCGCTTCATGGAGCGGAAGGGGACCCCATTCGATCTGCCGGAGCGGCTGCGAGAAGTGGGGCGGTTGGAATTCTGACCCGGGACCCCTGTCCGGGCTTGCGTCACACAACTATTTTCTCCCCGTCCCGCATTGCGCTGACACGACTTGCGCGGCGGGGCCCCTCGTGAAAGATTTCACAAATACGCAGCCGAGCCCCACCAACGAGGCCCGGCAGCCGGACGCACGGTCGCTCACCCCTCGCGACGGATTAGCTCGCATGCGGAAGCTCTTGGGTCTCGGCGTCATCGCGGGTGCGGTCGTCGTGGGGGCAATGGCACAACAGAACACTCCGGCCGATTCCGTCACCGCCCCTCGCCTCGCGGTCGGCGATTCGTCGAATCTCAAGGGACCGCGCCAGCCGATCTTCTTCCGGCATGACATTCACGCCGGGCAGTTCAAGATGCAGTGCCAGTACTGCCACTACTCGGTCAATCGCGCCACCGAGCCGGGCATCCCCTCGGTGGAAACCTGCATGGGCTGCCACTTGGTGGTTTCGGGTGCCGACTCGACCAACAAGGCGGAGATCCGGAAGCTTCGGCAGTTCTGGAACGACCGGGGCGACACGGCCAAGCCGAAGCTCGAGTGGGTGCGAATCCATACGCTCGCGCGGCACGTGCATTTCCCCCACATGCGCCACGTCAAGGCGATGGGTCCCAATGCCTGCCAGACCTGTCATGGCGACGTGGCCCGGATGCCGCAGGTCTTCAAGGTCAACAATGTGAACAACATGGGTTTCTGCGTGAGCTGTCACATCCAGCGCAACGTCACGCGGGATTGTACGGCATGCCATTACTAATGGTGGGTCGTGAGCGGTCACCGCTCACCGATCCGGGAGCCTGAATGACAGACGAAACCCAGCGCATTGATCGCCGCCGTTTCCTGACCGTCCTCGGCGTCACCGGGGCCGGTACGGCCGCGCTGTCCGGCTGCTCCACCGGGAAGGTGGAGAAGCTGATTCCCTATCTGGTGCAGGACGAAGACCAGGTGCCCGGCATACCGACCTGGTACGCCAGCACCTGCACCGAGTGCGCCGCGGGCTGTGGGCTGCACGTCAAGACGCGCGAGGCGCGGGCCATCAAGCTGGAGGGGAATCCCGCGCATCCGGTGAACGCCGGCACGCTCTGTCACCGCGGGCAGGCCGGTCTCCAGGGACTCTACAACCCGGGGCGGACCAAGGGCCCCATGGTCCGGGAGGGGAACGGGCGGAAGGACATCACCTGGGACGACGCCATCGGTCGCCTGACTCAGGGACTTTCCGGTGCCGCGGGGAAGGTGGCGGTGATCAGCGGCGCGGGGCCGGGCACCTTCTCGGATCTGCTGGCCGCGTGGACCGGCGCGCTGGGCGGCAGACTGATGCGCTATGAGGCCTTCGATCGCGCGCCGGAGCGCGCCGCCAACAAGCAGGTCTTCGGATTGGATGAGCTGCCGGTGCACGACTTCGCCCAGGCCCGGCACATCGTGTCCTTCGGCGCCGATTTCCTGGAAACCTGGGGGCCGGTGGTCGAGCAGCAGCGGGGATTCGCCAGCGCGCACGGCTTCGACGGCACCGGGATGGCCAAGCTGGTGTACGCCGGCCCCCGGATGAACCTGACCGGCATGAACGCCGACGAGTGGCACGCCATCGTGGCCGGTACCGAGGCGGCGCTGGCGCTGGGGATGGCCAACGTGATCCTCTCCGAGCGTACGACCCCGCCGGCAGACGCCCAGGCCCTTGCGGCGGGACTTGCCGCCTGGACGCCGGAAAAAGTCGCCCAGACCACCGGGATGACCGCCGAAGCCGTGCGAAAGCTGGCGCGAGAGTTTGCTTCGGCCAGTCCAAGCCTGGCGGTGGCCGGCGGGGTGGGGGCGCAGCACCGCGGCGCGATCGAGGTGGCCGCGGCGGTGAACCTGCTGAACTACGTCGCCGGCAACATCGGGAAGACGGTGCGGTTTGGCGCCGGGGTGCCCACCACTGATGGCTATGGCGCGATGGAGGATCTGATCACCGCAATGAACGCGGGGCAGATCGCCGTGCTCCTGGTCCACGACAGCAATCCCGCCTACAGCCTTCCCAAGAGCGCCCGGTTCGCCGAGGCGATGGCCAAGGTCCCGTTCAAGGTGAGCACCGCGCTCTTCCTCGACGAGACCGCCGCCGCCTGCGACCTGCTGCTGCCCAATCATCACGCCCTGGAGCGCTGGGACGACCTGGCTCCCCGTGCCGGGGTGCGCGGCCTGATGCAGCCCGTCATGACGCCGGTATTCAAGACCATGCACACCGGCGACGTGCTGCTCAAGGCCTCCCAGAAAGCCGGCGGCGCGCTGGCGCAGTTCAACGCTGCCGGTTTCGAAGCGCACCTCAAGCAGAAATGGGCCGGGCTTGCGCGGGGCGGAGATGCCGCGCAATTCTGGCGCGACGCGCTGGCCAGAGGCGGGGTGTACGATGCCGCCCCCGCGGCGCCGGCCGTGCGGCTCGCCGCTGGTGCGTCTGGATTGTCGTGGACCGCGCCGGCCTTCGACGGTACCGGTGAGTTCGTCTTTCTCCCGGTACCGTCTTCCATGTATCACGACGGCCGCGGGGCCAATCGCCCCTGGCTGCTGGAGAATCCCGATCCGGTCACCAAGATCACCTGGGGTTCCTGGGTCGAGCTCCACCCCGAGACGGCCCGGCGCCTCGACGTGCGGGATGGCGAGGTCCTCCGGCTGAAGTCGCCCCACGGCGAAGTCGCCGTGCCGGCCTATGTGTACCCGGGCCTGCGGCCCGACGTGGTGGCGATGGGGCTGGGGCTGGGCCACACCGAGTACGGCGCGTACGCCCAGGGGCTGGGCGCCAACGCGCTGGACCTGCTCGGCTCGAAGGACGGTAACGGCTTCCTGCCCTACGTGAGCGTCAAAGTCGAAATCGAGAAGACCCGCGACTACCACCAGCTTGCCCGCACCGACGGCAACCCGCGGCAGCTCGGCCGCCATATCGCGGATGCCATGCCGCTGACCCACGCCGAGAAGCGCTACACGGTGGAGGAGTCGCTCAAGCAGGTGGGCGAGGAAGCGCACGAGGTCAATACCGAGCGGGAGCATGAGGCCATTGCCGGCTTCCGCGAGGTCCAGCGCGAAAAACAGAAGTTCGGCGCCTACGCCACGGAGCAGCCCCGCTGGGGCATGGCAATCGACCTGGCCAAGTGCACCGGCTGCTCGTCTTGCGTGACCGCCTGCTATTCGGAAAACAATATCCCCTGGGTGGGCTACGAGGATGTGCTCCGCGGCCGGGAAATGAGCTGGATGCGGATCGAGCGGTACTGGGAGGGCGGCACCGAACCCGGCGAACCGTTCGGGGCCCGGGTGATCCCCATGCTCTGCCAGCACTGCGAAAACGCGCCCTGCGAGCCGGTCTGCCCGGTGTACGCCTCCTATCACACCGCCGATGGGCTGAATGGACAGGTGTACAATCGCTGCGTGGGCACGCGCTACTGCAGCAACAACTGTCCCTACAAGGTCCGTTACTTCAACTGGTACGCCTACGCCAAGCGCGCGTTTGCCGAGCCGCTCAATCTGCAGCTCAACCCGGATGTGACGGTCCGGGCCCGTGGCGTCATGGAGAAATGCACCTTCTGCGTGCAGCGGATTCGTGGCGCGCAACACCAGGCGCGGCTGGACGACCGGCCTCTCAAGGACGGCGATGTCGTCACGGCCTGTCAGCAGGCCTGCCCCTCGGGCGCCATCGTGTTCGGCAACGTCAATGATCCGGAGAGCAAGGTGGTCAAGGCCAAGGAAAACCATCGCGGGTATCATGTGCTGGAGGAAACCAACGTGCGGTCCAGCATCACCTACCTCGCCAAGGTGCTGGCATGACCGCCCTCCCGACCCAGACCCACGCCGAGGTCACCCGCGACGTTCTGGCCACCCTGGGCACGCCGAGCCGCGGGTATTACATGGCGCTGTTCGGGGCGATCGCGATGTTCCTGGTGGGTCTGCTCACCTTCGTGATGCTGCTCAAGGAAGGGCTGGGGCTCGCCGGGTACACGCCGCCGGTCATGTGGAGCGTTTACATCACGACGTTCGTGTTCTGGATCGGGATCGGCCACGCCGGCACGCTGATTTCGGCGATCCTTTTTCTGTTCCGCTCACCCTGGCGCACGGTGGTGTACCGCAGCACCGAGGCGATGACCGTCTTCGCGGTCATGACCGCCGCGCTCTTCCCGATCATTCACATCGGCCGGCAGTGGGTCTTTTACTGGCTGCTGCCCTATCCCAACGCCCGTTTCCTCTGGCCCAACTTCAAATCGCCGCTGATCTGGGACGTCTTCGCGATCACCACCTACTTCACGGTGTCCACGACGTTCCTGATCGTGGGGCTGGTGCCGGACGTCTCGGCCGTTCGGGACAAAGTCACCGGGTGGCGGCACACCGTCTACAAGATGTTCTCGCTGGGCTGGACCGGCGCCGACAGCCAGTGGCGGAACTACAGCAAGGGGTATCTGTATCTTGCCGCCCTCGCGACGCCGCTGGTGCTCTCGGTCCACTCGGTGGTGTCCTGGGATTTCGCGATGTCGATCATCCCCGGCTGGCACGGAACCATTTTCGCCCCGTACTTCGTGGCCGGCGCCATCTACTCCGGTATCGGGATGGTGCTGACACTGCTCATCCCGCTCCGCAAGGTGCTGAAGCTCGAGCACATGATGACAGACTACCACTTCGACAACCTGGCCAAGCTCACCCTGCTGACCGGTTCGATCCTGTTCTATGCCTACGCCATGGAATATTTCGTGGCCTGGTACAGCGGAAATGTCTTCGAGCAGACGACGTTCTGGCGCCGTGCCTTCGGGCCGATGTGGTGGGCGGGGTGGTCAATGATCATCTGCAACGCCTTCGTGAGCCAGTTGTTGTGGTTCAAGAAAATCCGGACCAACCTCACCGCGCTCTTCATCATTTCGATCTTCATCAATCTCGGGATGTGGTTCGAGCGGTTCGTCATCATCGCCTCATCCCTCAGCAACGACTACCTCCCGGCGGCCTGGCAGAACCCGGCCGTCACCTGGGCCGACTGGGGGATTCTGATCGGCTCGTTCGGGTGGTTCTTCATGTACTTCCTCCTCTTTGCCCGAACCTTCCCGGTGGTGGCGATCCAGGAGATCAAGGAAATGATTCCGTACCCCCGGAAGCGCGAAGGAGGGCACTGATGTCCACCAAGTCCGTGCCCGGCGTGCTGGCCTCGTTCGTCCATGTGGACGCGGCCGTCGACGCGATCACCGGGCTCAAGTCCAAGGGCTTCCGCGACCTCACGGTCTACACGTCGGCGCCCAACCACGAGATCGATGCCGCGCTGGCCCACCCGACCAGCTGGGTGCGGCTCTTTACCCTGATCGGCGGCCTGGTCGGCTGCACCGCCGGATTCGCGATGACGATCTGGATGTCCTATGACTGGCCACTCCTGGTGGGTGGCAAGCCGATTGGCACGCCGGTTCCGTATGTCGCGATTGCGTTCGAGCTCACGGTCCTCTATGGCTCCCTTTGCACGGTCGCAGGGATGATCATCCTCTCGCTGGTCAAGTCGCTCAAGGGGCGGCCCTACAATCCCCGGTTCAGCGACGACCGAATCGGGATCTTCGTGCCCTGCGCCCCGGAGCAGGCGCCTGCGGTGAAGGAGCTGCTGGCCCACGCCGGGTCGGAGGAGGTCACCGTCCATGGGGCGTAGGATGCTGGCCGCGGCGGCGGCACTGGTGCTGGGTGGCTGCAATTGGTACTACAACACATTGCCCTCGCCCGATGATCTGGTGGCGGCGGTGCCGTGGTTCGACCACATGATCAAATCTCCCGCGGTGCACCCGTACCAGCGCGCCGACATTCCCCGCGCCACCGTTCCGGGCACGGTGCCGATCACCGGCGGGGAGCCCAACGACTCGGCGCTGTTCAAAAGCGGCAACGCGTCCCTGGCCGACAAGGTGTTGAATCCCACCGACCCGGCAGCCACTCTGCTCCAGGGCGACACCCTCTACCAGACGTTTTGCGCCGTCTGTCACGGCACCGCCGGTGCGGCCGACGGCCCGGTAGGCCCCCG
>JANNGX010000009.1:0-19053 GCA_031404115.1 Gemmatimonadales bacterium
GCCATCTACCGCCGACTGTCGACGGTCCGCTCGTGACCACGCTCGGAATGATCTTGGTGCTGGTTCCCGCGGCGTTCTTTCTCTACGCGTACGCCGGATACCCGGCGCTCCTCTGGCTGCTGACCCGGCGCCGGGGCCTGCGGCTCCCCGAGCATGATCCCCCGGAGTGGCCCGAAATCACCATTGCCCTGCCGGTGTACAACGAGGAACATGTCATCGCGGCCACGATCGAGAGCCTCCTCAAGCTGGACTACCCCGCCGAGCGGCGGCATATCCTGGTCGTGTCGGATGCATCCACCGATCGCACCGACGAGATCGTGCGCGGGTTCGCCGATCGCGGCGTCCGGCTGGTGCGCCTTCCGTCCCGCGGCGGGAAAACCGTCGCGGAGAACGTGGCCGGCGAGCACATCACCGCCGGGATCGTGGTGAGTACCGACGCCACGATACGCATCATGCCGGACGCACTCAAGAAGCTGGTACGGGTCTTTCAGGATCCTCGTATCGGCGTCGCATCGGGCCGGGACAAGAGCGTGACCCAGGCCGATCGGGAGAGCAATCAGGCGGAATCGGGGTATGTGAACTACGAAATGTGGATTCGCTCGATGGAGACCCGCCTGGGGTCGATCGTGGGCGCGAGCGGATGTTTCTACGCCATCCGTCGGGATCTCTACCGGGTGCTCTTTCCCAACGCGCTCAGCCGTGACTTCGCCTCGGCGCTGCTCGCGGTCGAGAACGGATACCGCGCCGTGTCCGTAGATGAGGCGGTCTGTCTGGTGCCTCGGGCCCGTTCCCTCCGGTCGGAGTATCGGCGCAAGGTCAGGACCATGGCGCGAGGTCTCGAAACCCTCTGGTACAAGCGATCCGCCATCGGGAAGGCGGGCGGATGGTTCACATTCGAGTTGCTGAGTCACAAGCTGGCCCGCTGGTCAGTGTTTCTGTTTGAGCCCATCGGTCTGATCGGATTGGTCATCCTGGCGGTCCACTCGGCCTGGGCCGCGGTGCTCTTGGGACTGGCTGTCGCGGGGGCGGGGCTGGGCTTCCTCGCCCTGAGGTGGCCCGAGGATCGGAAAATTCCCCGGCTGGTGGCGACCTTCGGCTTTCTGCTCGGCGCTCAGATCGCCGGATTTGTCGCCTGGACCGAGGCGTTGCGCCGGGAACTCAACCCCATTTGGGAGCCGACGAGGCGCAGTTGAGGAGGAATTCGAGCCTTTCCATGCAGATCGCATCCAATGTGTTGTAGCGCCACAACATCACTCTCGTGAAGTCAACGCAATGGGCCGGGGGAACATGACCGAATAAAATTCTGATAAGTCGTTGTCCCATAGCTATTTAACACCTATTTTACCCTCCTCGAAATCGTTGGCCCGTCGCTTGCTACTTGCCGTCCAGTGTCTGGATCGGCGACATCCTCAAGGATTTGACGGTTCGGCTAATCCGTGGTACATCTGGGGTCGACCGACCCTTCGGAATGGTGCATGATTTTGCCGGATGGCCCGACCGCTCGGGCTTCTTCTCTCAGGAAGGGCATATGAAGCTGATTCGCTCCTTGTTCGCTGCGTCGGTGCTTCTGGCGGTGTCTACGCCGGCCTTCGCCCAGTTCAACCGGTTTGCTACAACGTCTACCGACCAGCTGCACATCACGAACACGGGGCCGTACTCGCCCTACGGGACGTACCATGCCCAGCTCCTGCTGACCCCCGGAACGCCCGCCATCGACATCTGGTGCGATGACTTCACGCACAACCTGAAGCAGGATCTGGTTGTCGACGTCACCCGGTTCGACGCGCCGGCGGGTGTGTTCGACACCCGTACCCGCTTCGGTTCCGGGCAGCTCACGAACTACCTCAAGGCGGCGTACCTGACCCAGTTCTTCTCGGGGTTGACCAACCCTTCGGACGTCCAGGACCTGCACTACGCCATCTGGCACCTGTTCGACACTGGCCAGCCGACCACCACCCGTCCCGGTGAAGTCACCTGGACGAACAAGCTGCTGAACGGCGACTGGACCAAGATCAATCCCCAGTACTGGTTCGTCTTGAGCGATCCCGGCATGTATCCCGGACGCCCGCCCTTCCCGCAGCAAAGCGGTGGCCAGGAGTTCCTGACCATGGCGGCTCCGGAGCCCAGCGCCGTGCTGCTCGTGTCGACCGGCCTCCTCGGCATCGTCGGTCTGGCTCGGATTCGTCGGCGGGGCAAGAAGCAGGACTGAGACAAGTTTAGTTCGAGCGGTTGGCGGGCCGGGGTCGCTTTGACCCCGGCCCGCTTATCTTTCACCCGGATCTCTCGGCAGGACTCACCCCGTTGTCCCACCATTCACACCCCAAAGGCGCATGAGCGACCAAGGCTCCCGGAGTTTCGAGCGTGCGGCGGCGCCGGTGTACTTCCTGGCCTTCCTGTTCCTCACGATTTCCCTCATGGATTACGTGATGAACGTTTGGCCAATCCAGCTCGACAAGGTCAATTGGAGGTACGGGGCGTTCGGCCTGGCCGGTGGATTCCTCCTCACACCGCTGCTCGGCCTGGTCATGCTGCTGGTCACGGCCCTCTGGTTCGAACACCGCCGGACCCTCCTCGTCACCGGTATCGTCAGCGCCGTCGCGGCGGTGGGCCTCGCCCTCCTCAGCATGTCGTTCGTGCTCGATTCCCTGCAGATGCGCAGCGGCGTGGCGGCCGGTCAAAAGGGGCTCTTCGACGCCGGGGTGCTCAAGGCGCTGGTCAAGGATGTAACCGGGATCATCAGTGCGGGATTGGTGGCGCTGGCGGCCTTCAAGGGGCGGGCCGCTCTGGCGCCGGCTGGCAAGCGGGGGGCAAGCGCGCCCCTCGTTGTGGGTGCCCGGCCCGAGAAGGCCGGAGGGCCTGCGACCTAGGACCTACCCGACTACTTGGCTCCGAGAAGCGCCAGGCCGCTGATCGCGCGATTGGGAAATTGGGGCAGGGCCCGCTCGATTGCCGGGATCAGCACCCGGGCGGTGGCGGCCGCGATCGAGTCTGCGGCCGCCTCGGAGCCGTTGAGGGGCAACACAATCCGCACCAGCGCCTCCTCGCTGCGTCCGCGCAGGGCCGCGTCCCGCAGCAGCTCCCACTTCACCTTGTATTCGTTCGACGAAATTCGGCCGCGCCCCTGGTACCAGTAGTACACCAGAGCCCGCGCGTTGTCTTTGGCGAGTATGTACCTCCGAACCTGAACCCGCCCTGTCCCGAGAACAATCTCCCGGTCTGAGACGGCCAGGGGCTCCCATCCGGCTCCCGGCAGGCAATTGCGCGGGGAGTGGATCGTGCGTCCCTGGGTCTGCTGTTCGTAGTACCCCACGTACACCGAAAACGCAGCCGTCGAATCGGCGCGGTATTCTCTGAAGAGATAGCTGTTCATGCCCGCCACCCGCTGCTCTTCGGCGCTCACCGGACGGTCCAGCCCCTGGTACCCGAGAATCCGGGAAGGGACCTCGCTGAGCGGGCCCCGCAGCGGCATGGCGTACTGCCGGTCCACTCCGAGCAGAAGGAAGGCGCCGGACGCCAGCAGGATTGCGGGGAGGAACGGCGCGAGACGCTTCATGCCGCACTCTCCTCGGGCTGCTTGCGGATCAGGCGCCCCTCGACCATCCCGATGAGCCACGTCACGCCGGCGGTCAGCAGCAGGGAAACCAGGAACAACAGCCATCCCTCGGTGATATGCATGAACCCCTCGCCCAGCTTGGGGTCGACGAAGACCACCAGGAACCCGGTGAGGAAGACCCGCACCGCGTTCACCACGATCGCAATGCCGACTGCCGCCAGGAGAGTCAGAATCCGGGAGACCGGCGTGCGCAGCCAGAGCGCCCCCATCAGGACGCCGATGCTCACCAGCGCCGTGAGGGACCGAAGCCCGCTGCAGGCCTCCGTGACGAAGAGCTGGCGGCCCGGGACCAGGATCACATTACCGGTGAGCCTGACCGGAATGTCGCGCCACTCGAGCAGTGCCGCGCCCATTCGCGAGGCGCGGAATTGCAGCGGCAGCGTCATGGCGCTCTTGATCACTTCCGGGAGCGGAATGGCCATGGTGAAGAGCGTGAAGGGCAGCCACCATGCGAGCAGTTGCCGAAGGCCGAGATAGTAGACCGTCAAGCCGGCCAGGCCGATCACCATCGAGAATCGCATCATGAACAGCTCGGCCGCCAGACCCGATACGTACCGGAGCAGCACGGCAGCAACCAGGAGCGCCGTACCGGTCAGGCGGTCGGGGGCGGCGTCCTTCCGAATCCCGGCGCGCCGGACCAGCCAGATCGAGACCGGGCCCAGCAGCAAGCCGTGTCCGGCCTCGGGGTCGGTCCACCAGTCCCTGGCCAGGAGGTACATCGGCTCGGCGAACAGGACGGCAAACGCCACAGCGGCAAGCAAAAGCGGCGCATGCCGGCGCAGGGTGGACTCATTCAGGTACGCAGTGGGGAATGCTGCGATGGAGCGGTTGGCCACCGGGTGCTACCAACCGCCGCGGCGCAGCAGGATGACGGGAATCGTCTCGAGCATGATTCGGAGGTCGTGCCAGAAGCTCGGCTGCCGGATGTATTCCAAGTCGAACTCCACTTTGCGTTTGACATCGTCCAGGCAGGAATCGTATTGCTGCCTGATCTGGGCGAGGCCGGTGATCCCGGGCCGGGCCCGCTGGCGGAGCCGGTAGTTTGGCACCGATTCGCTGAGTGATGCAAAGATAGTCGGACGCTCGGGTCGCGGCCCCACAATGTTCATGTCGCCTTTGAGGACGTTGACCAGCTGGGGGAGCTCGTCGAGGCGGTACTGGCGGAGGACGCGCCCGATCGTGGTCACCCGGGGGTCGTTCACTGTCGCCCATACCGCACCCGAGGTCGTTTCGGCGGCGGCGTGCATTGTGCGAAATTTGTACATCGTGAACGGGCGCCCACCGATGTCGTGGCGGCGACGGAGGTCGTTGGGGGCCGCGTTGGAATCCCTGCTGTCGAGCCCGACCCTGACCTGCGAGTGCATCACCGGCCCGCGAGAGGTGAGCTTGATCAGGATGGCGATGATCACCCACACCGGGAAGGTGAGCAGGATCCCGAAAACGGCCACGGTGAGGTTCAGGGCCCGCCTGAGTCGCGCGTCCGAGACCGAAGCGATCGCCTCGGTCGAGCCGGCATCGACGATGCGCAGATACGTCGTCCGCTGGGGTGACTGTCTTCGGGTACGTTCGTCGCTGTGCGTCACGTTGCCTGACGGTTGCGCGTTCATCTGATGACTCGGGTCGCCAAATACGTCAGGGACGTGATGGCGCCCACCAGGGGCAGGATGGTGCGGAGGAAGGTGCCCCCCTGAGGGTTCATGTTTCGCTTGCCACCGACGATGACCTCGTCACCGGCGCGCAGGTTGAGCTGGTCGAGCGTTCTGCCCTCGATGACGGCCTGGCGGAACGACTCCTTCGTCAGCACATCCTGCCCGTTGCGCTCGATCTTGGTGTCGGACGGATCGACGCCGGCCGGGCCGCCCGCCGCCATGATGGCATCGCCAATCAGCTGCTCCGCCGGGACCTGGTAGAATCCTGGTCGGCCCACGCCCCCCAGAAAGCTGAGCCGCATGGTGGTCTGGGCGTGCACCGTGGGGTCTTTCACATACTTCTTGAGCTCGGTGGTGAGGTACGCCGGTACCTCGGAGCGCAGCACTCCCTTGAGGGAGATGTCTCCGACACCAGGCAGTGCCAGCAGCCGGCCCGGAGCCACCACGAAGGTGGCGGTGAGCGTCGGCTCGCCGAGCACGCTGAGGATCACCTGATCGCCTGGCTGCAGGTCGCCGTCTTCAATGCGGCTCTTGAGGAGCGCAATTTCCCGGCGCTTGGCATTCTTGATCCGGCCACTGTACCCGGACGAGGAGACGATCTGCTCCGCCTCGGCGAGCGCCGTCTGAATCTGCTCCCGGGTTGCCTGCGCGAGCCTGAGGTCGGCCGACTGGCCCCACGCCGGCGACGGACCGGCCGAAAGGCCCAGACAGACCACCACCAAAGAACCGATCAAGGCTATACGCACTGAAGCACTTCTTTCCGGCTGATGAGTGGTGGACTGCAGGCCTCCACACAGCACGGACCGTGCTGGCGTCACCGCAGCCCGCCAATTCGTGAGAACTCCTTGCCCGTGAACTGCTTAGGGCCGTCCTGTCGCATCGAGCATTCAATTTTGACGGGCGGAGTGTGGTACCCATCCAACGGTATGTTGCTCCCGTCCACCCAACCCCATGGCCCCCCCGCTCGATGGCGAGCGTATCTCGTTGTCGCACAATCAGAAAGCTCTGTTTCTGGGTGCCGATTGACGTCGACTTTACCGAGGTTCCGGACCTGCATGGGGTTGCATGTGCCCACCCATGAAATGCCGGAACCGGCTAATTGCCATGCGGTTACGGCCAGACAATTGCGTCTTCCCACCCAGAATCGAACGGTGGAGAAAATCGCCGTAATGATTGCCCAGTGGTAAGGCTTTGACGTAAGTACTGTAGTGGCAAGTTGTTGTCAAGCAGCAACATGGCGCGATGAGGACCATTCATTATGGGGTCCCCTGCTCGCTATTGCATCGCTGTGTGTGATTCTTGCAACAATTTGCCCTCACATCTCGCGCGCGGTCTGGACAATGGATGAGCCGGTAACACAATCTCGGCGGCCCCCGACGGTACTGATCGTCAACGATCAGGAATGGTCGGCACGCTCGGTCGAGAGCGTCTTTGTGGCCGAGGGCTACGAGGTTCTCCGGGCGTTCACCGGCACGCAGGCGCTGCAGCGCGCCGCCGAGACGATGCCCGACGTGTTCCTGCTCGATCGCCAGCTGCCCGACGTGGACGGCGTAGAAATCTGCCGCCGCCTTCGCGCGGATCCCCGCTTTGGCGCCACCACACCGATCATCATCACGACCGCCGGCCAGGCGGGTCGCGCCCAGCGGCTCGAGGCGTTTGCCGCCGGCGCCTGGGATTTCATCGGACAGCCGATCGATGGCGAGACCCTGCTGCTGAAGGTCCAGACCTTTCTGGAAGCCAAGCGGGCCCTGGACGGAGTGCGCGCCGACGCGTTCCTCGATTCCGCGACCGGCCTGTACACCCGCCGGGGCCTCGCGCTGCGCTCCCGGGAAATTGCGTCGGAGGCCGGCCGCCGGCACCAGGCGCTCACCTGCGTTGTGCTGTCGCCGGACGCGCCGTCGCTCGAGTCGGCAATCCTCACGGCGGAATCGCTGGTGCTGGAAGTCGGGAAATTCTTCAAAACCGCCGGGCGGGCGGCGGATGCGGTGGGTCGGCTGGGGCCTCTCGAATTCGGTGTTATCGCCCCCGCGACGTCCGAGGATGGGGCGGCGCAGATGGTCGAGCGCCTCGAGGCCGCGGTGTCCGGCGCCACCCGTCCGATTCGCGAGGGAGGAGTGCCGATCAAGTTCCGCGCATCCTATTTCGCGATTCCCAACTTCGCCGAATCTCCGATCGATCCGATCGAGATGATGGATCGCGCCGGGGCCGCGCTGCGGCACGGAGCGCCCGGCCTGCCGGTCGCCGCGCGGGAATAGCCGGCACGCCCTACGCGTCGGTGGCGGGGACCTTTTCGGTCAGGACCTGCACCTCTTCGTCCGAGCCGGCTTCGTTCTCGGCGGAGTAGCCATAGCTGTAGGAGTAATACTTGTACGCCCCCGTGCCCGAGTCGATGTGGTTGAGGATCGCGCCCAGCATCCGCACCGGAAGCCGGTCCAGGATCCGGAGCTTGGCTTCGGCCATCTGTCGGTCGGTTTCGCCGCTCCGGAGCACTAGCAGCATGCTGCCGGTGTGCGTGCCGAGCACGAACGGATCGATGCCCGCGCCGAGCGGCGGACTGTCCACCAGCACGACCTCGAACCGTCCCTTCAGAAGTGCGATGAGCTCGGCCATCCGCGCCGACCCGAGGAGCTCCGGCCCATGCTGGTGCCGGGTGCCGCAGGGAAGCAGCGTCAGCCGCCCGTGCGACGTAGGCCGCAGGTAACTCTCGATATTGTCGCCGGTGGTCAGATAGTCGAGCAGGCCGGGCCGCCGATCGGTGCCGAAGGTCCGGTGCAGCTCGCCCCGCCGGATATCGCCGTCCACCAGCAGCGTGCGATAGCCCGCCTCCGCGAAGGAGAGTGCGAGGTTGGCGGCAATGAGTGACTTGCCGTCGCCCGGGCTCGGGCTCGAGATGGTGAGGCAGATGCCCGACGATGGGTCGAAGGTGTGGGCCAGGTTGAGGCGCACCGAGCGGAAGGCCTCGACCACCTGCGCAAGCTTGTCCGCCGCCACGGGCCGGCCGCCGCGGTCACGGGGAATAACTGGAATCGCACCGAGGATGGAGAGCCCGAGCTCGTGCGATGCCTGCTCCGGGTAGCGGAAGCGGCGATCGAGCCGGTCGAGCAGCACGGCCAGTCCGAGCCCCAGGCCCAGGCTTCCGACGATGCCGAGCAGGATGATCCGGGGCGCCTTGTTCTGCCTGGGGCGCGTAGGCGCGACGGCCCGATCGAGAATCTTGACGTCGGGAATCGCGCTGATCTCCGCGAGTTTCGCCTCCTCGTACCGGTTCTGCAGATTGGTAAAGAGCATCCGGGCGCTCTCCACATCCCGCTGCAGCCGCCCCTCATTGATCGTCCGGACCGGAATGCCCTTCAGCTCCCCGCCTGCGGTGCTGATGCGCGTCTCCAGTTCGTTTTCCTGGAGCTTGAGCTGGCGGACCAGCGCCGTGGCATAGGTCGGAATCGTGACCCGCTTCATGATGCTGATTTTTTCCTGGAGATCCCGGATCGGCTTGTACTCGTCGGTATAGCGGGTCCGCAGGCCCCGGAGCAGCGCATCGGCCTCCGAGAGCTCGCTCAGCACGCGCGAAAGGTCGGGCGCCGCGCGGACCGCCGGGATCAGGATGAACGCGTCGACGGTGATGCCGCCGCTCTCGAGCCGCCCGATCACGTCCTCGATCGATTTGCGATCGTTGCGAATCGTCTCGAGATCCACCCGCTGCTGGAAATACCGGTTGTAGGCCGAATTGGTGGTGAGCTGGAGTCCCGGCACCACCGGCCCTTCCTCTCTCGGCTGCGTGATCGTGGCGATTCGGAATGACTCCAACGACGTTTCCGCCTGGCGAAGCTTGACCTCCTGCTGGTGTTCCTGTTCTGACAGGAGGCCCGAGAGCTCCTTCAGCTTGGCCTTCTTGAGCTCGGCGGCGACGCTCACGAATTCCCGCTGGAGCGCGTTCATCGTGGAAGCCAGGCGGTCCGGGTTCGACCCGACCAGCTGGAGCTGAAGGAAGTTTCCCTCTTCGCTCATCTTGGTCGTGAGCTGGCTCTGCAGGTTCTGCGACGCGTCCCGGGGAGTCACCAGGGAAAATGCCACCCGCGTCTTCGGTTTCAGCACGCTGGGGCCCGGGGCCCATTTGAAGCCGGTCCCCTTGCCGACCGAGTCGGTGACCGCCCCGCTGGACACGATCACGCCGGAGGCGTTCTTGAGGGTGTATTGCGATCCGGCCTCATCGACGGTCAGGGTGTAGTTCCCCGGCAGGAACCGTTCAGCCAGACTGAAGTCTTCGAACATGCCTGGCGTGGTGCCCTTGCCCGGGCGCAAATAGAGCTTCATCTCGCGCACCACCGGGTCGAGCACGGTGAAAGTTCGCAGCAGCTCGATCCAGCTGAACGAGTTCAGCAGGCCCGGCGCCTGAATCGGTCCCTGACCGCGGCCGCCCCCGTTCTCGATCCAGAGGGTTCCAACCACGGCGTACTCGGGCTTCAGAAACCGGGTGGCGGCGATGCTCGCCGCGGTCCCGACCGTGGTAATCAGGACGATGAGCCAGGCGAAGCGCCGACACGCAGCCAGGAGGCGTGCAAGCGGACTGGCGCCGGGTTCCTGGGTGGGAATCCCGGCGGGCCCCAGCCGCATCTCCGCGATCGCAGGTGCGGCCACGGTGGAGACGTTGGTATGAATTGTCGAAGCCGGGGAGCTCGGGAGCAGCGAACCAGACATTGCGACCTCGTTCCGAGTTGACTAGCCCGCCGAGCCGGTTGCTTCGGGTGGAGACGGTTGTCCCCGAGGCCGACACACGTCAGGCATACAGCAATATGAGATCACTAGTGCAAGTGCGATACCGCGACGGTTGGTACACCGCGTGACGGTGCAGGGTGGCGCCTGGGCGGTTTTTGTGGTATCTCTGCAACACTATTATTGCATGTTTGCATCGGCAAACCACATATGTGTCACTAAGTCTACGCGCTACATGGGCATACGGCCAGCACAAATCGGATTGGTTCAACACTCTGTGTTACGGATGCGGCACAGTTTTCGCTTCTCTCGCTGCCAACCCGTGACACCGAAAGATCGGAACGCTTCATGTCCAGCTCGGTGATGGCCGAATCGGATCGCCCTCACATCCCGGAGCGCGAGGTCCCTTCTTCGAGGGACCCGCTCTCGATTCCGCCCGAGGTGAAGGCGAGCATCCGTATCCTCCTGGTGGACGATGAGCGCACCCTCCGCGAGAGTTGCGCCAGTGTCCTGCAGATGGACGGATTCGCCGTGTCGCTGGCCGGTCGCGGCGAAGAGGCGCTCGAGCTTCTCAAGCAGCGCAAGTTCGACATCGTGCTGGTCGATCTGTACATGTCGCAGGTGTCAGGACTGGAGCTGCTGCGGGCCGGCTTGGAAGTCAACAAGGACATCATTGTCGTCGTCATGACCGGCAACCCCAGCGTCACCACGAGCATCGAGGCGCTCCGGGCCGGGGCCTGGGACTACCTGCCGAAGCCCTTTTCCGCCACGCATCTCCAGGTGCTGATCGGCCGGGCGTCCCACGCGGTGCTGATGAACCGCGAGGCCAACGACCTCCGGCAACAGATCCTCCAGCAGCACAGTCACAGCGACACCCTGTCCCTCATCGGGATTTCGCCGTTGTTCCGTAAGGCGGTGGATCTGGCGCGCAAGGTGGCGCCCACCGATGCCTCGGTGTTCATCAGCGGAGAGAGCGGCACCGGCAAGGAAGTCATCGCGCAGTTCATTCACCAGCACAGCCGGCGTGCCCGCAAGCCGATCGTGGCCATCAACTGCGCCGCGCTGCCTGAACCGCTGCTCGAGTCGGAAATGTTCGGCCACCGCAAGGGCGCCTTTACCGGCGCCGATCGGGACAAGCCCGGGCTGCTCGAAACCGCCAATGGCGGCACGCTGTTCCTGGACGAACTGACGGAAATGCCCCTGGCCCTCCAGGCCAAACTCCTCCGGGTGATTCAGGACGGGGTGGTGCGCCGGGTGGGCTCGGAGTCCACCGACGCCCAGGTGGACGTGCGCTTCATTTCGGCCACCAACCGGGATCCCCAGCAGGCGGTGGACACGGGAATCCTCCGGGGCGACCTGTTCTACCGCCTGCGCGTCGTGCCGATCGGCTTGCCGCCGCTTCGGAAGCGCCAGGAAGACATTTCCCTGCTCGCCAATCACTTTCTGACCTATTACTGGCATCGGCATCGCCAGATGCCCGACCGCTGCCCGCGTCTCAGCGACGAGAGCATTGCCTTCCTCAAGTCACGGCCCTGGCGGGGAAACGTTCGCGAACTCCAGAACGTGATCGAACACGCCGCGGTTCTGGTCGAGCCCGACCAGCTCATCCAGCCCGGCGACATTCCGCTGTACGACGAGCCGCAGAGCGACATGCCGGCCGACTCCCGTCCCGTGTCCCTGGCGGTCCCCAACGAGCCGTACCACGTGGCCAAGGACAGGATCGTGGCCGATTTCGAGAAGGAATATCTGACGTCGCTGGTGACCCGTGCGGCCGGCAACATGTCCAAGGCGGCGCGCCTGGCCGGCGTCGACCGCACCACGCTCTACCGGCTCATCGACAAGCATCAACTGCTGCGCGGAGAGAAGGCCGACAGCGAGGACGCAGGTGCGTGACGTCGCCACCGGGTTCTGACGAACGCCCTCGCGAGCTCCTTCAGGCGGCCTGTTGGCAGATAAAGGATGACCCCGGCGGGGTCCTGCAGGTGGATGCGTCCGGGAACGAGATCGACGTGCATGCCGCCAGCATCGAGGAGGGAATCCTCGCGGCGCTTCGGGGTGCCCCGCTTCCCGAGCTTCCCCAATCCCATCTGGCCCGCCGCGTCCTGCAGCGCATCAGGGCCACGCTGCTCCGCGGCCTCGCCGACCTGAGCCCGCCGCCGGATGGCCCCACGGTGCTCCGGTATCTTGGCGCGGTGGAGGCGGTGGCGGTGGCGATAGAAACCGACTGGCAGCAGCGGTTCAACGACCGGCTCTCCGGCCCCGACGGGCCGGAGCTGGTGGTCGAGGTCGCCCACGACCTGCGGTCGCCCCTGACGTCGATCCTCTTCCTGGCCGAGACCCTGCGGCGTGGACGCAGCGGGCCGCTCACCCCGCTCCAGGACCGGCAGCTCGGCCTGATCTACGCCGCGGCCTTTGGTCTGACCTCCGTCGCGAGCGACGTGATCGAGCTCGCGCGAAGAGGAGATCGCCAGCTCGAGCTGGATCCGCTGCCGTTTTCGGTGGCGGACATTCTCGAATCGGTTCGCGACATCGTGCAGCCGATTGCCGAGGAGAAAGGCCTGGAGGTCCGGATCGTGGCTCCCCAGGAGCGGCTCCGCGTGGGATATCCTGTCGCGCTCAGCCGCGTGCTCCTCAATCTCACCACCAATGCGCTGAAGTTCACCGACGAGGGCTACGTCGAGGTGAAAGCGGAGGCGCTGGGGCCGGCCGACCTCGAATTCTCGGTGCGGGATACCGGGCGCGGCATCCCGGCGTCGTCCATGACGATGCTCTTCGAACCGTTCCGGCGCCGCCAGCGCGACCGGGAATACGCATTCTCGGGGTCGGGGTTGGGCCTCTCGATCTGCCGGAAACTGGTGGAGGCCATGCGGGCCGACCTCAAGGTGGATACCGGCGCGGGCGAGGGCACCCGATTCTCCTTCGTGCTGACGCTTCCACCGGTCGAACCGGACGGCCAGATTCTCCCATGATCAAGCTGCTCCATGTCGTCGGGGCCCGGCCCAACTTCATGAAGGTGGCCCCGGTGCTGGCCGCCGGCGCAGCCGCCGGATGCCGCCAGGTGCTGGTGCATACCGGGCAGCACTACGACGCGGCGATGAGTGACACCTTTTTTCGAGACCTCGGCCTGCCCGAGCCTGACGAGAACCTGGGCGTCGGCTCCGGAACCCACGCCGAACAGACCGCGCGCATCATGCTGGCGTTCGAGCCGGTGCTGGACCGCCACGAGCCCGACTGGATCCTGGTCTACGGCGATGTCAATTCCACGGTGGCCTGCGCGCTGGTCGGGGCCAAGAAGCAGGTCCAAATCGCCCATGTCGAGGCCGGGCTTCGCAGCCGGGACCGCACGATGCCGGAAGAGATCAACCGGATCGTGACGGATCAACTCGCCGACCTCTGCCTCACGCCCAGCCGCGATGGCGACCGCAACCTGCTGGCCGAGGGCATTCCCGCCGACCGGATCCGCCTTGTCGGCAACGTGATGGTCGACACACTCCTTCGGCTCCGGGAAGCTGCGCGGGCTCGCAGGATTCCCGAATCGCTCGGCGTTGCCGGCGGTGACTACGCCTTCGTGACCCTGCACCGGCCCTCCAACGTCGATCAGCCCGCGATTCTCACCGAGCTGCTGCAGTCCCTCGAAGAGCTGGGCCGCAGGATGCCGGTGATCTTCGCGGTGCACCCGAGAACCCGGCAGCGCATTGGTGAGTTCGGGCTTACGCCCGGCAACGGGGCCGTGCGACTGGTGGACCCGCTGGGCTACCTGGAGACGATCAGCCTGGTGGAGCGGTCCGCGCTCGTGCTCACCGACTCTGGGGGCCTTCAGGAAGAGACTACCGTGCTCGGTATTCCGTGCCTGACGGCCCGCGGCAGCACCGAGCGGCCAGTGACGATTTCCGAGGGCACCAACCGCCTGGTGGCATCGAGTCGCGTGGCGATCCGGGAGGCGGTGGATCAGGTGATGAGGAGCCGCCGCGGCGGAAATTATCGGCCCGGACGGCCGGAAGGCTGGGATGGCCGGGCCGGGGAACGAGTGATCGGCGCGCTGCTCGAACCCTAGACGATGCCGGCGTCCGGCGTCCGGTGTGGCGGCGACGCAACAGCGCAACACTACCGACATGGCAAGGACTTAGCTAGCTTTATCGGCTGGACAGTGGGCGGCCAATGGGGCAGCCCAGTCCGGACCATCAGCCAGCGACTCCGTACCCGGGTTCCCTGCCGAATTCCTTGACCCCCTACGGGTGGTCCGGGAAGCGGCGGGAGCTCGGTGGAAGGGGATCGCGGAGACCAACAAAATCGTGAGTCACCCGTCACATCGGGCCAGCCGACAGGCTGCCCAGGCGCACATCGCGCCCCCGCCGGTTCCCGTGCATGTGCACCACGCCCCGCACGCCGCCCTCCTCATCGACTTCGACAACGTCACGCTGGGCATCCGGAGCGACCTGACCAAGGAACTCCGTACCCTGCTCAACTCGGACATCATCCGCGGCAAGGTGGCGGTGCAGCGCGCCTATGCCGACTGGCGCCGGTACCCACAGTACATCGTGCCGTTGTCCGAGTCGTCAATCGACTTGATCTTTGCCCCCGCCTTCGGCACCAACAAGAAAAACGCGACCGATATCCGCCTCGCGGTGGACGCGACGGAGCTGGTGTTTACCCGGCCCGAGATCGGCACGTTCATCCTGTTGTCCGGCGACAGTGACTTCTCATCACTGGTGCTCAAGCTCAAGGAGTACGGCAAGTATGTGATCGGTGTCGGCATCCGGGAATCCGCCAGCGACCTGCTGATCCAGAACTGCGACGAGTACTACTCCTACAGCGATCTCGCGGGGCTCACCAAGGAAGCCGACACGCCGTCGGCGCAGCGGGACCCCTGGGAACTGGTCGGCGAGGCGGTCGCGCAGATGGCCCGGAACGGAGACGTCATGCGCTCCGACCGGCTCAAGCAGGTCATGCAGCAGATCGATCCCAATTTCGACGAGCGCAACGCCGGCTTCAACCGGTTCAGCAAGTTCGTGTCGGACGCCGGCGCCAAGGGCCTGCTCAAGGTGACCAAGCTCGACAACGGGCAGTTCGAAGTGGGGCCGGTGGCTCCGGGCGCGCTCCCCCCAGGGCGTGCGGCCAAGCCCCCCGCCGGCGAGCGTGACCGCACCCCGCGTCCGGGGGCTCCCGAGCGAGCGGAGCGACCCGAAGGGCGCAGCCGTCGCGGACGGGGCCGAGGTCGCGGGCGGGGTGGGGAGGCGCCGGTGGAGCGCACCGCCGCGGCCGCGCCGTCCCATCCGGCGCGTCCGACCGCGGCGCGAGACGACCACCTGACGCTGGCCGCTGCATTCCAGCTCTTGGCGCGGGCCCTTGCTGAATTGCCCCCGCAGGTGGGCGGCGAGGCGCTGCGCGCCCGCATGGCAGCGCTGCACGGCAAGGAGGACGCCCTCCTCGACACCGAGCGGTTTGCCCGGTTGCTACGCCAGGCGAACGATGCGGAAATCGCGGACGTGCGGCTGCTCAGCGATCAGAGCTATGAGGTCACGCTGCACCGGACCAGCCTGGGCATGGCCCGCAACACGGTCGGGTCAGCCGAGCCGATCGGCGCGCCCGACAGCAACGGGTCGTCGCCTGCCGCGCCGGCCGGCGGCGACGCCGGCGTGCGCACCGCCGCGCTCCGCTTCCGCCGAGGATCGCGGGCGCCGATGCGGCCGCTCGAGCTGCCCCTCATCGGCATGGTCCAGGTCGATGACGAGCCCAACGTCGCGACGTCCGAACCGGCCGTGGACGCGGCGGATCCGGCCGCGAATGCGCGGCCGCGCAAGCGTCCCGGACGGGGTGGAGCAGTCAAGAAGGAAGCGGTGACCGCCGTTGGGGAGGCCGAGCCGGCCGAGCCGAAGAAGCCGCGGCGTCCGCGCGCCAAAAAGAGCGGGTGAGGCCGCTCCCGACCAGGTTTTTCCGTCGCCCCGCGGAGGTTGTCGCTCGTGACCTGCTCGGGGCGACAATCACTTCCACCGTCGGCGGCCGGCCCTGCTCCGGTCTCATCATCGAGACCGAGGCGTATCTCGGCCACGACGATCCTGCCTCGCATGCCTACCTGGGCCGCCGCCATCAGGGCAACCAGAGCATCTACGGCCCACCGGGGAGCTGGTACGTATACCGGTCGTACGGCATCCATTGGTGCGCCAACCTGGTGGTCCACAGTACTTCCGGTGGCGCAGCGGTGCTGCTCCGGGCCGTTGTGCCCATCACTGGAACGGATCTGATGCTCGCCCGCCGCGGTGGCGTGGCGAGCCGTCACCTGGCTAGCGGGCCGGGCAAACTGACTCAGGCGCTCGGGATCACCCGCGACCTCGATGGGATGGCGATGCCCGATTCGCCGGTGGTGGTGGGGAAGACGTCGAAGCGGCCAGCCGGGGAGATCCTCGCGACGCCGAGGATCGGCATCACGAAGGCCCGGGACTGGCCGCTTCGGTTCCTGCTGAAGGACCTGCCGAAGAACTAGTAGCCGCCGCCCTTCACGCCTTCCTTGGAGCTACCCAGCGAGAACCTGAGCCCGCCCGTGATCAAGTGGCCCGGGCCACGGAGCAGATTTCCCGCGCTGGGCGATGAGCTGATCTGGTACTGTCCGAAGGCGGCCATCCGGCCGACGCGGAACTGAACCCCAGCCAGAAAGTTCATGAACCCGGTGGCTGATTTTTCATCCGCCTCGTTGGCCGACTCCGCGGCCTGGCTCGGCGAGGTGAAGACGCCGCCCAGCTGGGGATTGATGACCTGCAGCAGGCCGAACCCGACGCCGAGATATGGCTCCAGTTTCCCGCGCACCGGGTAACCGGTCAGGCTAAAGCTGTACCGGCGCAACCGATCGAAGGATACCGGCCGGGCGATGCCGCCGCTTCCCTGGTCCACGAAGGCCGTCGAATCGCCGCTGCCGAACCCCTCGTCGACGCCGAGCATCAGGCCGCCACGACGAGAGACCACTGCAATGTGAGCTCCGAAGGCCGGCACCCCGGTCTGGCTCTGCTTCGGGGTTTCGAACACCATCGCGCCGACCCCGGCTCCGAAGAACCACTTGAAGCGGTTATCGCGAACCTCGGCGACGTCGGTGGCCTTGGAACTCGCCGATTGCGCCTGGACCGAGTTGGCCGCGGCAACCGCCGTGAGGGCGAGCAGCGGAATGGCTCGGGAAAGGATGCGCATCTGTGTTCCTCCGAACGGGAAGTCGGTGCAGTTGAGGATCAATTCTACGATGGATGACGGGGGGCAGGAGCCACCCGGTCCAGCACGATCACGGCAAACCCCGTGCTCGGAGGACGATCCATGGCGCTGCGGCGATCCGCCCGGTCGAGCCACTAGCAGGACCGCCGGGATAGAAACTGTAAGTTGTTTTGATTCAATAACTTAACCGATGCGATACCATTTGTGCCGGGGGAGCGACCTGGCCGGTTCTCGCCGGTCCTGGGCCAGCCGGCCCCCCGAAACGCATCCTTTCGGCAAAAGGCCACAAGCCTCGGCGCCTTCCTGCTAGATCAATCCGAGCTTCCGGCCGACCCGCTGAAATGCGGCGAGGGCTTGGTCCAGATCCTCACGGCTGTGGGCGGCCGAAAGCTGACAGCGGACGCGGGCAGTCCCCTGGGGAACCACCGGGTAGCCGAAGCCGGTCACGAAAACCCCCTCGTCGAGCAGCAGCTCGCTGACTTGGATCGCGGCCGAGGTCTCCCCGATGATCACCGGAACGATCGGCGTCTCCCCGGGCAGCGGCTTGAAGCCCATTTCGGTGAGGCGCTCGCGGAAATACCGGACGTTGTCGCGGAGCTGCGTGACCCGCTCCGGGTGCGCCTCGAGAAAGCGGACCGCGGCCATCGCACTCCCCGCCACGGTGGTAGGCAGGGCGTTGCTGAAGAGTTGGGGCCGGCCCCGCTGGGTGAGATAGTCGCAGAGCGCGTCGGAGCCGGCGACGAATCCTCCCGCCGCCCCACCGAGCGCCTTCCCGAGCGTGCTGGTGATGATGTCGATCTCTCCCAGCATGCCGAAATGCTCCGCGGTGCCGCGCCCGGTCTTGCCGAGCACGCCGGTGGAGTGGCTGTCGTCGACGACGAGGATCGCACCGTGCTTGCGGCACACCTCGGTGAGTCCGGGCAGATTTGCGATGGCGCCTACCATCGAGAACACGCCGTCGGTCATCACCATCTTGACCTGGCGATCCTTTGCGGCGGCGAGCCTGGCGTCGAGGTCGGTGAGGTCGCTGTGCTCGTAGACCCCGGTGTGGCACCGTGTGATCGCCTTGGCGAGGCGAATGCCGTCGATGATCGAGGCATGGTTGAGCCGGTCGCTCAGCACCAGATCATGCTCGGTGAGCACCGTCGTGGGAAGCGCCTCGTTGGCGTTCCAGCAACTGACGAATGAGAGGGACGCCGCGGTGCCCACGAAGGCCGCGAGGACGGCCTCGAGTTCGCGGTGAATCGTAAAGGTGCCGCAGATGAACCGGACCGAGGCGGTGCCGGCGCCGAACCGATCCAGCGCCTCCTTGCCCGCCGCGATCACCGAGGGCTCGTTCGAGAGACCCAGATAGTTGTTGGAGGACAAAATGATGACCTCGCCCCGGCCCTCCATGCGGACCCGGGGTCCCTGCGGCCCTTCGAGGTGATTGAGCCGTTTGTACACGCGGTCCCGCCTGAATTGCGCGATGCTCTCGACCAGGCGGGCCTCCAGCGGGGCGGTCATTGGGCGATCTCCAGGATCACCTTGCCGGCCTTGCCGTCCTTGATGACGCCGATGGCCTCGGCGATCCCCTCCAGCGGGAACCGGTGGGTGACCACCGGGAGCGGGTCGAGCTGGCCGGTCCGGAGGAACCGCGCCATCTGCTGCCAGGTGGTGTACATCTTCCGTCCCGTCACGCCATAGAGCGTGAGCCCCTTGACCCTTACAAGGAGGAAGTTAGGGGTTCGAGTCCCTTCGTGCCCACCACCGCCAGGATGCGGCCGCCCGCCGGCAGCTTGCCGTGGCGGTGGGCCTGGAACAGCGCCGGCATCAGCTTGCGCCAGGTCAGGTCACCGGTGCCGCCGAAGAGGACGAGGTCGAAGGACATGTCGGTGTAATAAAGTT
>JANNGX010000010.1:0-15149 GCA_031404115.1 Gemmatimonadales bacterium
GGTTAAAGTGGCACATGAGCTGGGTTCAGAACGTCGTGAGACAGTTCGGTCTGTATCCGTCGTGGGCGTAGGAGTGTTGAGGGAACTCGTCCTTAGTACGAGAGGACCGGGACGAAGCGATCTCTCGTGTACGGGCTGTCCCGCCAGGGGCATCGCCCGGTAGCGATATCGCGCGCAGATAACCGCTGAATGCATCTAAGTGGGAAACTGTCCCCAAGATGAACACTCCTGGACCGTATGGTCCCTAAAGGGCCCTGGGAGACTACCAGGTTGATAGGGCGCAGGTGTACGGTGGGCAACCACTTCAGCCGAGCGCTACTAATCGCCCGTGAAGTTTGATCTCTTCCAATTTTCCTTGCAAATCATCCGATTCCCTCAATTCTTTTCCTCAGGAAGCTGCAACGAGCGAGAATTGTCGCTCCGCGCTGCCTCCTCAAAATTGGCTGTCGACTAGCGCGCGGGGGCCACACCCGTTCCCATTCCGAACACGGTCGTTAAGCCCCGCAGCGCCGATGGTACTACGACCGCGAGGTCGTGGGAGAGTAGGCCGTCGCCAGCCATTCCCATTCAAAAACCCCGGACTCCACCAGTCCGGGGTTTTTGCTATTGGCTATCCCGTCCGAGCGTTCGCATCAATCTCCGGCCATCGGTGGCTCCCCGCGGCTGAGTGGATCCCCGCTTGCCGAGCTTGACCAATTCGACCACGCCGACCGGGGCCAGGGAACAAGTCAGCACCACGCCCCAGTCTGCGGCGGTCAGCGGGGTCGTGCGCAGCACGGATTGCAGGAACGGCGTGTAAACCGCCGCCACCTGGAGCAGCAGGCTCGTCGTCACCGCTGCCCAGAGCCATCCGTTCGTAAACAGTCGGGCGGTGAACGCCGAGCGGTGCTGCGAGCGGGCGTTGAAGGCATGGAACACCTGGGCCAGGGCCAGCGTCATGAAGGCCAGCGTGATCGCGTGCCGAAGTCCGGGGCCCTCCGCGCCGTACCACCGCATGCCAACCAGGAACGCCAGGAGCGTCACCCCGCTCAGCACGAGCCCCTGCCAGCCGATCAGCCAGACGAACCGCGTCGTCATGAGCCGCTCCCGGGGGTTGCGGGGAGGGCGCTTCATCGCGTCCGGGTTCGACGGCTCCAGGGCCAGCGCCATGGCGGGGAACACGTCGGTGACCATGTTCAGCCACAGAATCTGCAACGCCCCCAGCGGCAGCGGCCAGCCGACCATGAGGGCAACAAAGATCACCAGAATCTCCGCGAGGTTGCTGGAGAACAGGTAGTGGACGAAGCGGAGGATGTTGGCGTAGATGACCCGCCCCTGCTCGACGGCCCCGACGATGGTGGCGAAGTTGTCGTCGGTGATGACCATGGCCGCCGCCTCTTTGGCCACCTCGGTGCCCTTGACCCCCATCGCTACGCCGATATCGGCTTGCTTCAGCGCCGGGGCGTCGTTCACGCCGTCGCCGGTCATGGCCACCACCTCGCCCCCCGCCTGGAGGGCCTCGACGATCCGCAGCTTGTGCTCGGGGGAGACCCGGGCGAACACCCCCACGCCGGCGACGGCCGACTGCCAGCCCCCGGCGTCCAGGCCGACGAGCTCCCGGCCGTGGGCGGTGCGCAGCGGGCGGCCCTGGGGATCGCGGTCCAGGCCGAGCTGCCGGCCAATCTCGGAGGCCGTCGCCTCCTGGTCGCCAGTGATCATCATGATGCGGATGCCGGCCCGCTGGCACCTCTCGATGGCGGCCTTGGCCTCCTCCCTCAGCGGGTCGATCATGCCGACCAGCCCGACGAACATCAGCCCGCCGGCGAGGTCCTCCTCGCGGTAGCCCTGGGGGAGGTCCTTGTAGGCCAGGGCGAGGACCCGCAACGCCCCCCCGGCCAGCTCCAGATTGTCGGCCAGCACCCGCTGCCGCGCCTCGAGCGTCATCGGTTCGAGGCCCCCGTTGGCGAACAGACCGACGCTCGCCTCGGCCACCACGGCCGGACTGCCTTTGATGTAGGCGACTGCCGGCCCGCCCCGGGTGCCGTGGATGGTCACCATCCGCATCGCCTCACTGCTGAAGGGCACCTCACCGACGCGAGGTGCCGACCGATTCAGGTCGTCCTTGTCCATCCCGCCCTTGAGCGCGGCGATGAGCAGCGCCCCCTCGGTCGGGTCGCCCAGCACGGCGGCACCATCGCCGCTCAGGTCGAGGGTGGCGTCGGAGCACAGCGCGCCGACCCGCAGGGCGAGAGCAAGGTGCGCGTCGCCACGGGCCTCGACTGCCCGGCCGCCCTCGCGGAACTCCCCCGAGGGGGCGTAGCCCGCGCCCGACACGTCGATGCGCCGCCCCCCCAGTTGCAGGACCCGGACGGTCATCTCGTCCCGGGTCAGGGTGCCGGTCTTGTCGGTGCAAATGACGGTGGTCGAGCCCAGCGCCTCGACGGCGGGCAGGCGGCGGACCAGGGCGCCCATGCGCGCCATGCGCTGCATGCCGAGCGCCAGCGTCATGGTGGCAACGGCAGGCAGGCCCTCGGGCACGGCTGCAATGGCCAGCGAGAGGCCGACCTCCAGCATGTACAAAAAGCCGTAGCCCCGAAGCCAGCCCGCCAGGACGATCACCGCGCAGAGCACCAGGACGACGCCGATCAGGGCGTGGCCGAGCTGCGCCAGCTTGCGCTCGAGCGGGGTGTCGCGGCCGCCGGCCTCGTCGATCAGAGTCCCGATCCGGCCCACCTCGGTCCGCATCCCCGTGGCCGTCACGAGGAGCAGGCCGCGCCCGTCAGTGACCGCCGTGCCCAGGTAGGCCATGTTCCGCCGGTCGCCGAGCGGAGCGGCCTCGTCGGGGACGGGTTCGACGGTCTTGGTGACCGCGACCGACTCCCCCGTCAGTGCGGCCTCCGCCACTTGCAGCCGCTCGCTCTGCACGATGCGTCCGTCGGCGGGTACCCGCGAGCCGGCGGCGACGAGGACGACGTCGCCGGGCACCAACTCCGCCGCGGGGATCTCGTGCTCCTCACTCTCGCGGAGGACATGGGCCGTCGGCACCGCCTGCCGTTGCAGGGCGGTGAGCGCTTGTTCGGCTCTCCACTCGGTCAGGAAGCCGACGGTCGCGTTCAGGACAATGACGACCAGAACTGCGACCGCCTCGATGTTCTCCCCCAGCGTGAACGCCACGACGGTGGCTGCGAGGAGCAGGGCCACGATGAGGCTCTTGAACTGGCCGACCAGGATCCCAAGGAGGGAGCGCCCCTTCGCCTCGATCAGTGCGTTCGGGCCGAACTGCGTGCGCCGCCGGGCCGCCTCGGCGTTGGTCAGGCCGCGGGTTGGGTCGGTCTGGAGGGCTCCGGCGACCTCCAGCGCCGACTGCACATGCCATGGGCGTTCCGGCTCGCTGACTATACCGGGCTGGCCGCCCGCAGAATCGACCGGCTGACCCTGCGTCATGCTCTAGGCGCCCGAGGAATTCGCCGGGGTGTTGATGTCTGTTTCATGGCCTCATGAAGGTAGCCCAGTGGGGTGCATGCGTCGGCCTCAAGTCGGATCGCGATGGCCTCGAAGGCCGCGCCGACCACTAGCCGTTCGCGGAGGGCGCTATGTTTTCCGCATGCAACGCTCCGGCCACATCGCCCTCGCCGGCAAACCCAACGTCGGCAAATCCTCCCTCCTCAATACCCTGGTCGGGCAGCATATCGCCCTGGTCAGCGCCAAGGCCCAGGCGACCCGCCTCCCCGTCACCGGCCTCCGCACCGAAGGGGACGTCCAGTTCGTCTTCCACGATCTGCCCGGCCTCCTCGACCCCGAGTACGCGCTGCAGGCCCGGATGCGGGCGCTGGCCCTGGAAGGTGTCCGACAGGCCGATGTAATCCTCTACCTTCACCCCGCCCCCGACGAGCCCGCTCCCGACTTTGCCCGCATGGCGCGGCTCGAGACGCCCCCCCGGGCGCCCGTGATCGTGGTGTACACCAAGGGAGATCTGCTCGGGGCGGCGCGCCGGGAGCAGCTCGCTCGTGAAGCGATCGTGGTGTCGGCCGGAACCGGGATGGGGATCGACGAGTTGCTCACGGCGGTCACCGCACATCTGCCCGAGCGGGAATTTGCCTACGCTGCCGAGGATCTCGGCACCCAGCCGACTCGCTTCTTCGCCACCGAGTACCTCCGGGAAGCCGCGTTCCTGCACCTCGAGGACGAGCTCCCCTATGCCTTCGCGGCGGAAATCGAGGAGTTCCGCGAGGCGACTGATCCGGTGTACATTCGGGCGTCGCTCTTTGTCGAGCGTGAGACCCAGAAACGCATTCTGATCGGTGAGGGTGGACGGACGCTGAAGGCCATCGGCACCCACGCCCGTCACCGGCTCGAACACCTGCTCGGACGGCGCGTGTATCTCGATACCTGGGTGAGCGTGCTTCCGAAATGGCGCCGGGACCCGGCCCAGCTCGCCCGATTCGGATTCCCGGAACTCCCCGCGGAGCGCCCATGACTCTGGCCCCCGAGCTGCTCGACATTCTGGTGTGCCCCAAGTGCAAGGGTAATCTGGACTATCGCCCGGCCGAGGCGGTGCTGGTCTGCCCCGCGTGCGGGCTGGCCTACCCCATCGAAGACGACATCCCCATCATGCTGATCGACGAGGCCAGACCCGTTTGACCGCACCGGACATTGCGCGCGTCGTTGAAACCGCACGGCGCGCGGCAGCCGCGGCAAATCACGCCTTCGTCGGCACCGAGCATCTGCTGGCCGCCGCACTCACCGACCCCGACGGGCCCGCGGCCCGGGCGCTGGCGGCAGCGGGCGCGTCCCTCGATGGTCTCGCCGAAGAGCTCCTGACCGGTCTGCCCACGGCCGACGCGGGAGCCCCAACGCCGCCGCCTATGAGCCGCTTCGCGGAGCGGGCCGTGGCCGATGCCGAGCGCGCCGAGGGCAACCTGCTGGCCGTGCTGCTGCGCGCCCCCCGAGGCCGGGTGGCCAGCGTGCTGAGCCGGCGCGGCGTGAACCTCCAGGAACTCCGGAAGGCGGTCGAGCCCGACCGGTCCCCCAAGCCACCCAAATCGCAACCGCAGAAGCCGGCCCGCCCGGCCAAGGCGGATCCGGCGACGGAAGTGCCTCGCGGCAAGCGGGACCGGCGGCCACCGGTCCCCGCTCCCACTGCACCGGTTGAAGACGAGCCGACCAGGAGCGAGCGGCGGCTTCCCCCCCACCTCGATAAGTCCCGGTCACGCGCCACCCCGGCCCGCCGACGGTTCCCGCCCTCAATGCTGCTCCTGCTGGCCGTCCCGGCGAGCGTCATCCTCAAAATGCAACACGCCTCGCCCCTGCTCGTCTTCCTGTCCGCCTGCATCGGAGTGCTGCCCCTGGCCGGGTTGATGGGGAAGGCGACGGAAGAGATCGCCGAGCGCACCGGACCCACCATCGGCGGGCTCCTCAATGCCACCTTCGGGAATGCGGCCGAGTTGATCATCGCGATCGTGGCGCTCCGCGCCGGCTTGGTCGACTTGGTCAAGGCGTCCATTACCGGCAGCATCCTGGGCAACCTGCTCCTGATCCTCGGACTGTCGCTGATCGCCGGCGGAACCAAGACTCCCATTCTTAAATTCAATCGTACCAACGCCGGCATGAGCTCGGCCATGCTGGCGCTGGCGGTAGCCGGGCTGGTGTTTCCGGCCCTCTTCCACAGCATCCACCCCGGTACCACGAGTGCGCGTCTCGCCGTCACCGAGCTCCAGCTGTCGGAAGCGGTGGCGGTGATCCTGGCGGTCACCTACGGCCTGTCCCTGCTGTTTTCTCTGCGCACCCACAAGACCCTCTTCGGGGTGGACGCCAGCTCCACGCCGCACGGGGCCTCCTGGAGCATCACCAAGGCGGTCGCCGTACTCGGCTTGGCCACTGCGGGTGTGGTGGTCGAGTCGGAAATCCTGGTCCACGCCGTCGAAGGGGTCACCGCCTCAATCGGTCTTTCCCAGACGTTCCTCGGCCTGATCATCATCCCGATCATCGGCAACGCCGCCGAGCACGCGACCGCGGTGGTGGTCGCGCGGAAGGGACAGACCGATCTCGCATTGCAGATCGCGCTCGGCTCCAGCACCCAGGTGGCGTTGCTCGTGGCCCCGCTGCTGGTGCTGGCGGGCCTGATCCTCCAGGTGCCCCTGAACCTGGTGTTTACGCCCCTCGAAGTAGTGGCCCTCGGGATTTCGACCGTCGTGGTGGCGATCATCACCCTCGACGGGGAATCCCACTGGTTTGAGGGAGCCCAACTTCTGGCGTTGTATGCCATGATTGCAGCAGCGGCGTTCTTCCTCTGATTGACTCGGAGGGCTCACCGCTCTAAGTTGCTTCTGGATAAACTCTTACGAAGGATTACGGGGTGCGGACTCGTCCGACCATTCTGTTCTTCGGACCGGTCGGGGAGCCTGTCCCGGACCTGGTTCGCGAGTGGGCTCTGGGGCGGAGCTTCCCCTTGGAGGTCCACGCGGACGCCGCTCAGGTCGAATCCATCGTGCTCCGCGGGCATCCCTGCCTCCTGTTCATCGACGCCGATCGTATGGGCCAGGCCGGCCTGCAATTGGTCCGGGGCCTCAAGAGCGATCCCTTCACCGCGATCATCCCGGCGCTCATCCTGGCCGGGTCCCACGACGCCGACGAGATCCAGGGCTGGTTCGCGGCGGGGGCCGACGAAATTCTCACCGGGCTTTTCCCCCTCGAAGAGCAGCGCGCCCGGCTCGATGCGCTCCTGGTGCGCACCCAGCGGGATGTCTCGGTGCACCCGAGCACCCGGATGCCCGGTACCACCGAGATCGAACGGGAAATCCGCCGCCGGCTCGAGGGCGACCTGGAATTTGCCGTCTGCTACGCCGACCTCGACCACTTCAAGGAATACAACGACCGCTACAGCTACTACGACGGCGACCGGGTCATCTACATTCTCTCGCGCATCCTCCACGATGTGGTCAAGGGGCTGCTCGGCGGGCGGGGGTTCGTCGGCCACATCGGCGGGGACGATTTTATCTTTGTCATCCCCGCGGCCGATATCAGCCCGGTTTGCGGGGAAATACTCGGAGTGTTCGATTCGCTGGTGCCGTTTCAGTACAACGAGCAGGACCGCCGCGCCGGCTACTTCTTTGGCAAGGATCGACGAGGGCAATTGCATCGGGTTCCTTTGATGACGCTGTCGGTGGGCATCGTGACCAACCGTCACCGCACCTTCGCGCATCCCGCCGAGGTGAGCGAGCTGGCCACTGAAATGAAGAGCTACGCCAAGACGCTGCCCGGCTCGGTCTACGTGGTCGACCGGCGCCAGGGCCGTGCCGACGAGGAGCCGGCCCCCAGCGCTCCGGCGAAGCGGGACGCGGCGGGAGATAAGGCATGAACGTCGCCTGCACCCAGTGCCAGACTGTATTCCGGGTCGACCCGGCCAAGGTGCCGGTGGACGGGGTCCGGGCCCGTTGCTCGGTCTGTTCCGGCGTATTCTGGGTGCGCCGGGTCCCGGAAGCCGCGCCGGTAATACCTCCTGCGCCACCCGCCATCAGGACGGAGCCGGCGTCGCAGCCTCACCCCGTGGCTCCGCCCGCGATCCCTCGCGCCCCGGCCATCCCGAGGCCAGCCGTGGTGCCTCCCGCGGCGCCCGCGCCACCATCGTATCGGCCTGCCAGCCCTCCGCCGCCGGCCTTCGCGGCCCCCGTGGTCCGGCCCGCGGCAGCCCAGGCCCCGGCGGTCCCGATGGTTCCGGCCGCGCCGGCCCTCCCGTCGGCACGGCCCAAACGACCGACGAACCCCTTCCTGTCCCAGGATCCTGAGGCGCGGGCCCGGCGTCTGGCCCGTGCCCTGGTGAGCGACATCGTGGTCTATCATCCCGCCAAGCGGCGGGATGGTCTCCGCGACGGCTCGCTCAAGCTCCTGTTCGAGGAGGAAATCCGGAAGAGCTGGGACGAATACGTCGAGCAGGTCGGCAAGCAGCTCGCCGAGGCCACGACGTTCTTTACCGACGCCCTCAACGAGATCCTGGCCGACGGTCAGCCCGTCTTCCCGTAAGCGTTATATTTCTGCCTGGTAGGAGCGAGCCGTCTCTTCGCCGCGGGCGGGGGGCGGCTCGCCTCGCAAACAGACCCCTCAATCAGTGAGCTTCGGGCGATGGCCAGTCTGGATGAACGGTTCGACGAGCTGGAACGGCGGATCCTCGAGCTTTCGGAGTTTCTTTGACCTGCCCGCCAAGGAAGGCCGGCTCAAGGCACTCGAGGTGGATCAGGCCGATCCCGGCTTCTGGTCGAATCCGGAGCGGGCCCGGGCGATGGTGCAGGAGGTCAAGGCTCTCAAGAGCTGGATAGTGCCCGCCTCGGTCATCCGGGCCCGACTGGCGGACGCCCGCGGCATGAGTGAACTGCTGGCGGCGGAGCCGGACGAAGGCCTCGCCACCGAGCTCGCCGCGGAGGTGGAGAACGTCGCCAATGTGCTGGGATCGTTCGAGCTCAAGACGCTGCTCCGGGGCCCCGACGATTCCGGCGATGCGATCCTCACCATCCACCCCGGCGCCGGCGGCACCGAGTCGCAGGATTGGGCCGAGATGCTGTCGCGGATGTACCGGCGCTGGGCCGAGCGCAAGGGATACCAGGTCGGCGTGCTCGATCTGATCCCCGGAGAAGAAGCCGGCATCAAGTCGATCTCCATGGAAATCAAGGGAGAGTACGCCTACGGGTTCCTCAAGGCCGAGAAGGGGGTCCATCGGCTGGTGCGTATCTCGCCGTACGATTCCCAGTCGCGCCGCCACACTTCGTTCGCCTCGGTCTTCGTCTACCCCGATATCGACGACACCATCGAGGTGGATCTCCGCGAGGAGGACATCAAAATGGACGTCTATCGTGCCTCCGGTGCCGGCGGCCAGCACGTCAACAAGACCTCCTCCGCGGTCCGGCTGACCCACCTTCCCACCGGTCTCGTCGTCGCCTGCCAGCAGGAGCGCAGCCAGGGGAAGAACAAGGCCACCGCATACAAAATGCTTCGTGCCGCGCTCTACCAGAAGAAGCTCGAGGAGCAGGAGGCCGCCAAGGCGCTGGTCGAGGCCACCAAGACCGACAACTCCTGGGGCAACCAGATCCGCAGCTACGTATTCCAGCCCTACACCATGGTGAACGACCACCGCACCGAGCTCAAGCTTACCGACGTGCAGCGGGTCATGGACGGAGAGATCGACGAGTTCGTCCAGGCATACCTCAAGCGGTTTGCCGGGAGCACCACGTGACCGGCGACGGCGAGCGGAGCTACGTGGAGGAGGCTCGGCGGGCCAATCGCGCCGCGCTGACCTCCCTGGGGGTGCGCCCCTACGCGTATCGGTACGAGCGCACCCACTCGGCGGTAGAGGCGCTGGCGGCCTATTCGGACGCGATGGGAGACGACGGCCCGATGGTGGCCGTGGCGGGGCGGCTCGCGGCACTCCGGCTGCAGGGCAAGACGATGTTCGGACATCTGGAAGATTCCAGCGGCCGCGTCCAGGTGTACCTGCGCCAGGATGCGCTGGGCGCGGGCTGGGACAGCGCCCGGTTGCTCGATCTCGACGACTACGTCGGCATCACGGGCACGCTGTTCCGCACCCGCACCGGCGAAGTGACGGTGCGCGCCCTGGTGGTCGAGCTCCTGGCCAAGAGCCTCCGCCCGCTCCCCCGCGGAAAGACCCAGCAGACCGACGCGGGCGCGGTGACCTTCGGCGGGCTGCTCGACCCGGAAGTGCGCTACCGGCAGCGGTACGCCGACCTCGCGGTGCATCCCGACGTGCGCCGGGTGTTCGAGACCCGCGCCGAGGTGATCCGGTTTCTCCGCCGGTTCCTCGACGAGCGCGGGTTTCTCGAGGTGGAGACACCGGTCCTCCAGCCGCTCTACGGGGGCGCCATGGCACGGCCCTTCGTCACCCACCATAACGCGCTCGACATGCCGCTCTACCTCCGCATCGCCGACGAGCTGTATCTGAAACGGCTGATTGTCGGCGGTTTCGAAAAGGTGTACGAAATCGGGCACGACTTCCGGAACGAGGGGATGGATCGCACCCACAATCCGGAATTCACTATGCTGGAGTGCTACCAGGCCTACGCCGACTACCACGACATCATGACGCTTACGGAGGCAATGGTGTCCGGCGTGGTGCAGCATGCCACGGGCGGTCCGGGGGTCACTTACCTGGGCGCGGAGATCGACTTCACTCCTCCTTTCCGCCGGCTCGCCTTCGTCGAGGCAATCCGCGAGCAGACCGGCCTGGACGTCCGGACCGCCTCCGAGTTCGAGCTGCGTGCGAAGTTGTCCGCGGCGGGCGTCTCCCGCGAGGACGCGGAACCGCTCTCCGGCGGCCGGCTGATCGACGAGGTGTTCAAGATGTTCGTCGAGCCGCTGCTGCTTCAGCCAACCTTCGTCATGGACTACCCCAAGGCGCTCTCGCCGCTCGCGCGGGAGCACCGGGACGACCCGGCCCTGACCGAGCGATTCGAGCTGTTCGTGGGAGCCAAGGAGATCGCGAATGCCTTCAGCGAGCTCAACGATCCCGACGAACAGCGGGCCCGTTTCGCCGACCAGGCGCGCCAGCGCGCCGCCGGCGACGACGAGGCCCAGCCGCTGGACACCGACTACGTCCGCGCCCTCGAGTACGGGATGCCGCCCACCGGCGGGATGGGATTGGGAGTGGACCGGCTCGTCATGCTGATCACCGGACAGCCGTCGATTCGCGATGTGATCCTGTTTCCCGCCATGCGCCCCGAGGAGAACGCGCCGGGAGCCGGGGAGTCGGGGAGTCTGCCCGGGTGAGTCTCCGGCTGCGCCTCCCCTCGCCGCTGGAGCGGAGCATCGCGCTCCGCTACATGCGCGGCCGCAAGCAATCGCGATTCGCGTCGCTCAATACCATCATCGCGATCGGCGGCGTGGCGATCGGCGTCATGGCGCTGATCGTGGTGCTCGGCGTCATGAACGGGCTTCGCGACGACCTGCGCGACCGGATTCTGGTCGCCAATCCCCACCTCCGTATCCTGACCTACGGGCCCACACTCCGGATTGAAAGCTGGCGCGAGGCGCTGGACGAAATCCGGGCCTATCCTGAGGTCGTCGCCGCTGGGCCCGAGGTGCTCACGAAATCCATGATCGTGAACCAGGCCGACTATCCGGCCGCGGTGGATGTGGTCGGATTCGATGCCGACACCGGCCGGATCGCGGTGACCACGCTGTCCCAGAAGGTCACGCCCGGGAGCCTCTCGTTCCGCACCCACGTCGACAGCGTGGACGGCGGCATCGTCCTCGGATACCGGCTGTCCGCCCGGCTCTCGGCCTATCCCGGCGACGTAGTGCGACTGATTTCGCCCATGTCGGTCAAGCCGAATCGCGCCACCGGCAGAATGGTGCCCCAGATCTGGTATTTCGAAGTCACCGGCACCTTCGACACCGGCATGTATCAGTATGACGACGGATTCGCGGTGATGGACATGGCCACGGCGCAGCGGTTCGCCGGCCTGGGCGACGCGGTGACGGGGATTCAGATCCGGGTGAAGGATCCCTGGAAGGCACCGGAGGTGGGCGACAGCCTCCAGAAACGGCTCGGCTATCCGTTCCGTTCCTACGACTGGCAAAACCAGAACGCGAGTCTGTTCAGCGCCCTGCAGCTCGAAAAACTCGCCATGGGCCTCATCATCTGCTTCGTGATGGTGGTCGCGGCCTTCAACATCATCGGCACGCTCACCATGGTGGTGACGGAAAAGACCCGGGAAATCGGGATCCTCCAGACGATGGGTGTCACGCCGGGCGGAATCGGGCGCATTTTCCTGTCGCAGGGCGCTATCATCGGCGCCGTGGGCACCGTCCTGGGGCTGGCCGGCGGGCTGATCCTCGCGTACGTGATCGACCGCTCGGGGCTGATCACGATCGATCCGGCGGTGTATTTCATCGATCACCTGCCGGTCCATGTCGAACTGCTGGACGTCGGGGCGGTCGTGGTGTTCAGCTTCCTGGTGGCGGTCGTGGCCACGCTGCATCCATCCCGGGCTGCCGCGCGGCTGACCCCGGTGGAGGCGATCCGGCACGAATGAGCGCCATTCTCGAAGCGCGCGACCTTCGCAAGTCGTATCGAGGTGGCGATGGCGGCACCATCGAAGTCCTCCGGGGCCTCGACTTCGCGGTGGAAACCGGCGAGTTCGTGGCGGTGACCGGCGAAAGCGGCTCCGGCAAGAGCACGCTGTTGCACCTGCTCGGCGCGCTGGACCTTCCCACGTCGGGCCAGATCCGCCTCGGCGGCACCGGGTACGACGAGTTCGACGCCAACGGCCTCGCCGGGCTCCGAAACCGGAAAATCGGATTCGTGTTCCAGTTCCATCACCTGCTGCGCGACTTCACCGCCGAGGAAAACGTGGCCTTGCCGCTGTCGATCGCGGGCGTGGCACCCCGCGAGGCGACGGCGCGGGCACGGACGCTGCTCGAATCGGTAGGGCTCGGCGCGCGGAGCAGCCACTTGCCGGCCCAGCTCTCCGGCGGCGAGCAGCAGCGCGCGGCCGTGGCGCGGGCGCTCGCGGTGCAGCCCACCTTGCTCCTGGCGGACGAGCCGTCCGGCAACCTCGACGAGCAGAACGCCGAGCACTTGCACGAGCTGTTCTCCGGATTGGCGCGGCAGTTCCGCACCGCCATGGTGATTGTCACCCACAACCGGGCGCTCGCCGGCCGGGCGGACCGGGTGCTGACGCTCTCCGAGGGAGTGCTCGCCCCGGCCCTGGGCTACGGACCCGAGGGGCTGCCAGGATGAGATGCAGCCATTGCGGCGAGCGCGAGGGCATCGTCAGCCTCACCCAGGTCAAGGAGGGCGAAGTCCACACTTCGAGCCTCTGCGCCCAGTGCGCCGCGGAGAAGGGAATCGAGACCGGGTTCGCGATGGCCGACACCCCGCTGGGAGGCTTTCTGGCCAAACTCGGCGAGAACGTCGACCCGGACGCGCCCCTGCTCGCCGCGCTGGAGGCCCGCTGCGACGGATGCAACGCCACCCTGCGTGATTTTCGCGAGACCGGACGGGTGGGGTGCGCGGAGTGCTACCTGGCGTTCGATGCGCCGCTGCGCGAGTTGCTGCGACGTCTCCATGGTTCCACGCATCACACTGGGATGCAGTACGACCACGGCGAGTCCCCCACGGTCCGGATCGAGCCGGGCCGGACCGACCTGGAGCTGCGCGAGCAGCTCCGCCGCGCGGTGGAGCGCGAACAGTTCGAGCTGGCCGCCGAGATTCGCGACCAGCTGCGGGACCGGGAATGATCGATCTGAGTCTGCTCCCCGACGGAGGCATGGCCTGGCTCGAGGCCAGCGGCCCCGGCAGCCACCTGGTGGTTTCGACCCGGGTCCGCCTGGCCCGGAACCTTCGAGGCCATCGGTTCGCCACCCGAAGCGACGGGCCGGAGCGTGAGGCCATCCTCGCCAAAGTGGAGGCGGCGGCGGTCGGCACCCAGGGGCTCGGCCGGGCGGTTCGGTTCAGGGTGGACCGGCTGGATCTGCAGGATCGCCAGCTCCTGCACGAACGGCACCTGGTGAGCCGCGATCTGGCCGCTCCGGAAACCAGCGGCAAGCTCCGGCCGGCGGGCGGATTGCTGGTCCAGGACCAGGCCAGCGTGATGATCAACGAAGAGGATCACCTCCGTATCCAGGCGCTCCGTTCCGGGTTCGCTTTGGAGGCCACATGGAGCCTCGTCGCAACGCTGGACGCCGAACTGGGGCAACGACTTGCCTTCGCATTTCACCCGGAGTTCGGTTACCTTACGAGCTGTCCGACCAACGTCGGAACCGGGCTTCGGGCATCGGTTTTGGTGCACCTTCCCGGGCTCGTTTTGACCAAGGAAATCAACAAGATTCTCCAGGCCCTCACGCAGGTCGGCTTGACCTTCCGCGGGTTGTACGGCGAGGGCAGCGAAGTGGTCGGAAATCTGTTCCAGCTGTCGAATCAGACCACCCTCGGCAAGTCGGAACTGGAGCTGCTGGACCACCTCGGAAAACTGGTCCGGCAGGTCATGGAGCATGAGGAGCGGGCGCGCCAGATCCTGCTCCGCGACGCCACGGCAATCCTCGAGGACAAGGTGTGGCGGGCGTACGGGCTCCTCCGGTACGCGCGCAGTCTGTCGTTCGAGGAAACCATGAATCTCCTGAGCGGCGTCCGGCTTGGTGTGGGGCTCCGGCTCATCCCGAACGTCGGTATGTATGCGCTGAACAAGCTGCTGGTGTTCACCCAGCCCGCGCATCTCGCCACCGCCCATGGGCGGGCCCTCACCGACGACGAAGTGCCGGTTCGGCGCGCCGCGTATGTCCGCCAGATTCTGGAAGAGGAAGTGGGGCGCCGCGGGCCATCCGCACAGGCGCCTCCGACCCCGAGGTGAAACAGGAAGCATGAACGGCTACAACTTCACGGATCGCGTTCGCAAGGTGCTGCAGATGGCTCGCGAAGAGGCGGCCCGCCTCCATCACGAGTACGTCGGCACCGAGCATATTCTCCTGGGGCTCATCCGCGAAGGAGAAGGCGTCGCCGCCGCGGTGCTCACCAATCTCAACGTCGATCTCGACGATATCCAGCAGAAAATCGAAGAGACGGTCAAGAAGGGCAAAGCGGCGGCCGCCCCCGGCCCCGACCTTCCCTACACGTCGCGCGCCAAGAAGGTCCTCGAGTTGGCCATGACCGAGGCCCGCGAGCTCAATCATTCCTACGTGGGCACCGAGCACCTCCTGCTCGGACTCCTGCGCGAAGAAAAGGGTATCGCGGCCCAGGTGCTCACCGACGCGGGCGTCACGCTCGAGCAATCGCGGGCCGAGACCCTGCGCCTGCTGGGCAGCGACATGCCGCCGGCGTCCGCCGGCGCGGCGGCGCCGACGCCACCGGCCTCCGCGCCCAAGTCGGAAAAAAAATCCAAGACGCCCGCCCTGGATCACTTCTGCCGCGATCTCACCCAGCTCGGCGCCGAGGGCCAGCTCGACCCGACCATCGGCCGCCAGAAGGAAATCCAGCGGGTCATGGAAATCCTGGCCCGGCGGAAAAAGAACAATCCGGTCCTCATCGGCGAGCCGGGCGTGGGCAAGACGGCCATCGTCGAAGGGCTCGCCCTGCTGATTGCGAGCGGACAGTGCCCCGACGTGCTGCGCGATCACCGGGTGCTCTCGCTCGATATGGCGGCGGTCATCGCCGGTACCAAATATCGGGG
>JANNGX010000011.1:0-22926 GCA_031404115.1 Gemmatimonadales bacterium
CAGGACCTCCGCCTCCACTGCGTCTGCCGCGGTCATCAGATCGAAACATCCGTAGGCGGGAAGGGCGATACGGGGGCGACGCCCGTCCGGAGCGGCGGCGAGAAAGGCGAGGGCCAGGGCGGTGGTTCCGCTGTCGGTCAACGCCAGATCAGTACAGCGGTACTCGGCGCGGATCCGGCCGGACACCGCCGCTGCCGCGCTGGTCCCGCCTCCGATGCCGGCCCGAGCGCCGGCCCAGAGCGCCCGCAGTGTCAGCGGGGACCATGCCGGAAGCTGCCGTCGGATATTCAGGGAATGCCCCGGACGATGCGAGGGCCCAGCAGGGTGGCGACGGGAAGCGGCAGGTGTTTCCAGATCCGCGTCCCCCAGGCGTAGGCCCCCTGATCCGGGGAGGGAGTAGCCCCCGGGTCCTTTCCTTCGGCGCCCTTCTGGTACCACCAGAGCGGTTCGTCGCGGGATCCCCACTGCCGCTTGAATCGGTGGGTACCGCCATCGGGATTGCATCGCCCGAAGTTGAACAGCGTGATACCCTCCGCGAGCGCCCGCTCCATGAACGCCCAATAGAGCCCCATGTTGGGCGCGATCCGGTTGTAGGCGCTGAGCGCGGACGCCCAGGTCATCTCCAGCTCGTTCCCCCATCGGAACGCCGCCCCGGCGGCGACCGGCGTTCCCTCGTGCCAGGCGCATCCGAACCAGGCATCGTCGGGAAACTCCCGGGCAATCGCCACGAACCACGCCAGGGGAAGTGTGGGGGTGCCGAGGTCTCGCATGTGCCGGCTGAACACCTGGAAGAACGGCTCCACCTGATCGGCGCCGAAGCGCACGGTAACACCCTCCTTGTCGGGGCGGCGCACCTGGCTCCGGAGCTTGGCGGGGAACGATTTCATGAGCGCGTCGGCGTCGGGCGGGAGGTCGAGTACCACCGTGATCTTCCGGTGGGAGACCGTCCAGTCCAGCGGCAGCTCGATCCGGCTCCGGAGCTCGAGCAGCCTGGCGCCGCTTTGTTGCGCCTCGCGCGCCGCGGCCTCAGCCAGGCCGCGCACGCCGGCCTCAGAGCCAATGGGCCCACCATAGTTGAGGAACGGCATCGAGACCAGGTAATGCCCGAAGACCGCGCTCTTGACCCGCACCAGCGGCAGCACCCCGGCCACTGCGCCGGCAGCATCCCGGGCCGCGAGGTAGAGACACTCGTGTCCGAAGACGCCGTGAATCACCGATTTCCATCCGTATCGGTGAAAGTGGGTGAAGCCCGCGTACAGCGCGGCGGCGTGGTCCCACTCGGCGGCGGGTCCTTCGAAGGGCTCGACCGTGACGCTCATACGGTATTGGACTCCAGCCAGCGCCGGACCGACGTGAAACGGAACTCTTTCACGAGGGATTCGAGTCGGCCAAAAGTCTTCGCGAGCCCGCGATAGTGGCGGATCCGGGTGATCCTCCCTGCGGGCAACCGGGGCTGATCGGGGTCGATCTCCCAGGGATGGATGTAAAACATTCCGGGCTGACCGGCCTCCTCCAACTGACGGAATCCGCGCCGAATCACGCCCAGCGGAAACTGGCGCAGGTAGCCACCCCCCGCCACCGGAACCCGAATGCCCAGCACCGTGGCGGTGGCCATCGGGAACTCGAGCAACGTCCCCGAGGCGCGCGTGATCAGGTGCGGAGCCCGGGGAGCGCCAGGATAGCCATAGTCGGGGCGGCGGATGGGAAAGAGACTCGAGTCGTAGGTATAGCCCGCTTGGAGCAGCACGTCGAAGGCCCACTCGAATCCCGGAATGATCGAAAAACTCGGCGCGCGGAACCCGCGCACCGGGCTGGCGGAGAGGTCTTCCAGCGTCGCTTTCGAGCGACGGACGTCCTCACGGAATTCCTCCCGACTCATCGCGGTGACTTTTCGATGCCACCCGCCGTGCGAGGCGATTTCGTGGCCTGCCGCGGCGATGCGGCGGATCAGGGCGGGATGCCGCTCAGCCACCCAGCCGAGCGCGAAGAAGGTGCCCACGACGGCATTCCGGGCCAGCAGCTCGAGCAGCCGGTCGGTGCTGTGCTCTACCCGGCTGGGCTGCGCATCCCATTGGTCACGGGAGAGGATCCGGTCGAAGGCGCTGACCTGAAAGTGCTCCTCGACGTCGACCGAGAAGAGATGAACTCGGTCGGGGGACCTCACTGCCCAGGGGCCGCGCTCACCGGCGGAAACAGGAATCGCATGAAGGGGTCGATCCGTTGCGCCCAATAGCCCCACGTATGCAGGGCGCCCGGCACGAGCAGGTAGCGGAAATCCTGCCCCTCCACCATCCCCTTCGCGATGAGGGCTGCCCGCATCTCCTGTTCGCTGACCTGATGGAACGCCTCGCCGTCCGCCGTCCCACGGTCATACCAGATCCGCAGCGGTGGTTTGCCGGGGAAGTTCTGCACCGTGGCTATGTAATTCGGGAACCCGCCCATCGCTTTCGTGACACCGGACTGGGCGATTACGATCCCGAATACGTTGGAGTGGGTGAGACCCATGTACCAGGAGAGACCCGCCCCGAGCGACACTCCTCCCACGCCGGTGGTCGCGGGCCCCGGCCACGTCCGGAAGCTGGCGTCGATGCGCGGCTTCAGTTCCTCGGCCACCATTCGCGCGTACAGCGCGCCCACATTCGGCGGAGCCATCGTGTAGTCCATTACCCGCGTGGCGTCGCCACGGTTGTCGATGGCCACGACGAGGAGCGGGCGCACCGCCCCCGACAGGATCAGCGGCGTGAGGGCGCGGTCCAGGTAGAACGCGGTCGTGCTCCCGAAAATCTGCTGCCCGTCGTGCAAGTAGAGCACCGGGTAGCGATCGGCTCCGGTGTCATATCCCGGCGGGAGGTACACCCGCACCCGCCGGCTGTTGCCGAGCAGCGCCGAGGGAATGAGCCCCAGGTCCTGGATCGTGGCGTTCCCCGTGGGCGGCGGCTGCGCCGGAGGGGGTGGAGGCGGGGGCGGGACCGGCGGCTGGCCGGGCCCGGGAGCCGGGGGAGGTGGCGGCGCAGGCGGATTGGTCGTACCGGCGCCGCACGCCATGGTCCCAATGACCAGCAACTGTACCAAAATGGCGGTGGTTCGCATGAGGAACACCTTACTTAAGGAGACGGATCTATCGTGACCATGCACACTCAGAAGAGCCGGCGAAGCCGGCGCCGCACCGAGCGCGCGAGGTCGATTGCGCGCCGGCGCGCGTCCGTCAGGCGGAGGGAGAGGGGAGCGCCGGGCGACGGGCTCACCGCAGGAGCGTATCCGAGCTCCGCCATCAGGTCGCGGTTGATGTACTCGAGGACCCGCAGCTCCCGCGCCGACAGGTCTTCCCGCCAGGACGTGGCACTCCCTTGCCGAAAGAAATTCTTCGGGGTCCCCTTCACACCCTTCTTCATTTCCTTCATGCTCGATGCCTCGACAGCGGCACGGCACCAGGCGGGGTCCGAGGGAAGCCCGAGCCATTCGACCAGGCGCTCGAGCTCTTCGACTCCATTGGCCAGCAGCGCCTCGTAGCGCACCTCCCGATACCGGTCGCCGAGCTCCTGGAGCCGACGCCCCATGAGCAGATCGTTCCGCCAGTAGCGTCCTCCACCCGCGGTGTCGGTGGGCCAGCGGCCTCCGAAGTCTTCGGCCCCGTGTCGCTGGGAGGATACCACGCTTCGCGGATCGCGGATGACGTGCAGCACGTAGGCATCCGGAAATACCCTGGCGATGAAGTCGGCGTGGCGGATGTTTTCCGGAGTCTTGTCGATGACGATCGACGCGGCCGGCTTCAGCGCCACGGCACGGGCATAGGCGGCGTCGGCGGTGTCCCGACAGAACCGCAGAAGATCCTCGGGTTCGAACAGCCCAACGAACTGGGGCGGTCCGCCCGCGTCCGACCCTTCGGCACCGGCGTCGAAGCGGACCACGCTGTTCAGGTAGCGCGACTCCTCCTTCTTCTCACCCGTGGCCCACCACTGCCGGAACCGATCGAGTGCGTGGACGATCCCCACCTGCATGCAGCCCACCGTCTCGGGGTGCCGGGCCAGGAGCATCATGGTCCAGGTGGTGCCGCTCCGGGGACAACCGATGATGAATAGTCGCTTCACATGTACCCGCTGCGCCGGAGCGTCTCGAGCCCGCCACCGTCGTCCTTGTCCTGGGCCCGGCCGGCGCGCTCCGCGATGTTCGCGAAGCGGCCGGCGCGGAGCTCCACAATGATATCGGACACCGTCTTGGCGTCGGATGCGACCGGCTGGGTACAGGGTCCACAGCCGAGCGACCGATAGCGCCGGCCCTCGCCCTGATCGTAGTACAGGGAAACGGTAGGAATCTTTTCGCGCTCGATGTACTCCCAGACATTGAGCTCGGTCCAGTCCAGGAGCGGGTGTATCCGCACGTGGGTTCCCGGCGGAAAATCGGTATTGAACTGATTCCAGAATTCCGGCGGCTGGTCGCCCACGTTCCACTGACTCCGCTCGGTGCGGGGCGAGAAGTACCGCTCCTTGGAGCGGCTGCCTTCCTCGTCGGCGCGTACGCCGACGATCACTCCGGTAAACGGCTCGGGGTGGGAATCGAGCTCGTAGGCGCCGAGGCCATGGTTAAAGCGCTGCCGCGGCCAGGTGGCGTTGAGCGTGTTCTTGAGCGCCTCGGTCTTGAGCGCGCCGCAGCAGGCGATCCGATCGACGGCCCCGTCGGGAAAGGTGCGCTTGGCGTCGAGCGTCTGCCGGTTCTGTCCCACGATCATGGTGAGCCGCCACTCCGCGACCAGGCGGTCCCGGTAGCGGATCATCTCCGGGATCTTGAAGGACGTGTCGATGTGCACCAGCGGGATCGGCACGTGCCCGAAGAAGGCCTTGCGCGCCAGCCAGAGCAGGACGGTGCTGTCCTTCCCGATCGACCAGAGCATGCACAGTCCGGGGAACGCGGCGTATGCCTCGCGGAGAATGAACACGCTTTGCGCCTCGAGGCGGTCGAGATGGTCCATCAGGTTACCCTGCCCGGACGGCGATCGAGGTATTCCAGTACAGAGGCTCCCGCTTCGGCCACGGACACCACGCCGGCATCGATACGAATCTCGGGATTGGTGGGATGCTCGTAGGGATCGTCCAGCCCGGTGAAGTTGGGGATCTCGCCCCGTCGGGCCCTGGCGTAGAGGCCCTTCACGTCGCGACGCTCGCACTCCTCCAGGGATGTCGTCACGTGCACCTCGACGAACCGCCCGCACAGCCGCCTGACGAACTGGCGCGACTCCTCGTAGGGAGACACAAAGGAGGCCACGACCCACACGCCATTCTGCTCCAGCTTGCCGGCCAGATAGCCAATCCGGCGGATGTGGGCGTCCCGTTCCGGCCGGGTAAACCCGGTCGCGGGAAAGATGTCCCGGATCGAATCGCCATCGAGGCGCTCCACCCGGAGGCCCCGGGCCCGCAACTCCTCGTACACCCGGTCCGCAATGGTGCTTTTGCCGGCGCCGGAGAGGCCGGTAAACCATACCACCGAGGGCGGGATCTCCTGCTTGCCGAATCGAAGGCGGTCCCAGAACCGTTCATGGAGCCAGAAAAGACCGATCTTGGACGCGAACTCGAGACCTCCGACGGCCAGCGACAGGGCCAGCCGCTTCGTGAATACAAACACCAGCGTCGCCGTCGCGACGGTGCCCAGGATTCGCCAGGACACCGCCTTGGCAATCGAGCGCGCGTGGGTTTCGCGAAACATCAGGCGCCCAAGACGAAATCGCCGTTGCGCAGATCCGGCTTGTTGTACGACAACGGTGAGTGACGGGGCGAGTCACGGCCCGAGTTACGGAAGATGCAATCGCCGGCGGCGACATCCCACTCCATGGTAGGACCGAAGCGGGGATAAATATCCGCCTTGCCCTCCGCCACCAGACAGAATTTGAGCGAGCTGCCGGCCTGAATCCGTCGGGACACCACGATGGTTGCCAGGTACTCTTCCAGTCGCGCCGACGGGTGGGAGCGGCTCTCGATGACAACGAGCGGCGCCCCCGGCGCGCTGGGTGCCGAGTGAATGCGAGCCGCAGGGCCCGAGGCTCCCTCGGCCCAGGCACCGAGGCCACGACCGGCGTACCAGCAGCGCGGGAGCGCCGGTGCGACGACCACGCCAAGCACCGGTTCCCCATTCTCGATGAGGGCAATGTTGACCGTGAATTCCCCGTTCCGGCTGATGAATTCCTTGGTGCCGTCGAGGGGGTCCACCAGCCAGAAGCGCCGCCACCCCCGGCGCGCGGCTTCCAGAGGCAGCGCGCCTTCCTCGGAGACGACCGGGATGGCCGGATCCCACGCCCGGAGCGCGGCATCGATGATTGCGTGGGCCGCCCGGTCGGCGGACGTGAGCGGGCTACCATCCGCTTTGGTGGTCACGGCGGCGCCGTCACGATACCAGGCCATGATCGCCGCGCCCGCGTCGCGGGCGATCTTCACGAGGCGGCGGAGCGCGGCCTCGGAGAGCTCCACTGGAACGGCGTGCGCCGGGGCACTCATGGCCTGGTGAGCACCCCGCGCTCGACGAGAAGTTGCCGGATTTTCTCGACGTTGTCCGCGTCGGAGGCTTCGGCGGCGAGATGGAGGTGCGCGGCAAGACCGGTACCGGCATCGGGGCCCAGCCATATGGTATAGATGCGAGTCGCGTCGACGGTGGTCCGGAGCAGATCAAGCTCGCCGTCACTCAGCTCGGCTGCGGTGACGACGAGGAGCACGCCGGCATCGAGCAGGAGGTTTCCGACCTCGCCGAGCCGGCGGAGGTGTTCGTGCCGATGCTCGCCGGTGCGCTCCAGATCAGCATCGACGCCATAGAGCAGGTTTCCGATGCCCAGGAAGTACGCCAGCCCGCCGTCGTCGAAGAGGCGGGCTTCCAGTGCGCGGGCGAGGCTCTTGCGGTCCGCGTCCCGGGAGCCGGTGATCAGGATCAGGGCAGGCTGTTGGCCGAACCGCTCGGCGCGCCGCTCCCAGGGGATGCTGCTGCGCTCCCACTTGGCGTTCCGGATCAGCACTCGCTCGCGGACACCGGTCTGCGGGTCGGGCAGGGCCTCACGCACGATGCCGCCGCCGCGAATCTGCCATTCATCAACGATGACGAACCGATTGGTGGCGGGGACGCCGCCCTCGAGGTCAACAGCGACGGGACGATCCAGGTCGAGGATGCACTCCGCCACCTCGTTGCGCTCGACGCTGGTGGCGTTTTCCCGGGAGCCCAGCTCGGTGGCATCCACCAGGCGTTCCACCCGCTCGAGTTCGGCTCCGACCGTGGCGGTGCCCAGTTTAAGCCGGTAGGAACGCCCCGAGACGAGCGGAGCCGCCCCGAGCCAGAAGAGGGACACCCGGAGCCGGGCCGCGATGACCGGGCGGGGCTCGTCGCTGCGGCAGGCCACCTCTCCGCGCGCCACATAGATCTGGTCGGTCAGGGTGAAGCCGGCAGCGGCCCCCGCCGCGGCCTCCACGGGGGGCGCGGCGTTGAAGGCTTCAAGCGTCTGGACCCGGCTGCGCTTGCCCGAGGGATAGAATACGACCTCGTCGCCCAGGCGGAGCCGGCCGGACGCCACACCGCCGGCCACGATCCGCCGCTCGTCGGCCTCGGCGGTGAACTTGTAGACCGCCTGGACCGGCATGCGAAACGGCTGCTCGGTCGGCTCGGCCAACTCCTCCAGTCCGTCGAGATACTCGACCAGCGAAGGCCCCGCATACCACGGCGTGCGCGGGGAGGCGGTAACGAGATTGTCTCCCTCCCGACCGGACACCGGGATCGCGGGGCCGGCGGTCACCCCGATCGACTCGAGGAACTCGCGGACCTCCCGTTCCAGCGCTTCCGCGACGGCGGCATCGTACCCCACGAGGTCGATCTTGTTGATCAGCACCGCGACGTGGCGAACCCCAAGGAGCGGAAGCAGGCGAGCATGGCGGCGGGTGTTGTCCTGCATCCCCTCCCGGGCGTCGACTACCAGGAGGGCGGCCTCGGCGCGCGCCGCACCGGTGACCATGTTCTTCAGAAATTCGAGGTGGCCGGGGGCATCGATCAGGATGTAATGCCGGCGGGGGGTGCGGAAAAACACCCGCGCCGAATCGATGGTGATGCCCTGCCCCTGCTCTTCCTTGAGCGCGTCGACCAGAAACGCGTACTCGAAGGGTCTGGCGTTGCGGGCGCAGTGCGCCCGCACCTGCTCCAGCTTGCCCTCGGGAAGGGTGCCGGTATCCGCCAGCAGGCGTCCGACGATGGTGCTCGTCCCGTGATCGACATGCCCGACGACCGCAATGTTCATCCTCGTCCGTTGCAGTAGGAATGGCGCTGCGGCGGATTGTGCAAGTTCCGGGCGCAGATCGGCGTCAAAACCCCTGTTGAACCCCTTGCTGTGATGATGCAACAGTCGTTACATCAATGGAGCAGCTGCCGCCGGCTCAAAACGGGGGGTTGCGACCCATACCGAAGGTAACCGACTCCCGTCGCCTGGCCGGATGGTGCGTATCCGGACCCCTCCGCCGCTGGCGGACTTGCGAGCCGCGTCGCGCAGTAGCGAAATCCATGTCCCGTAGCGGGATGCGGCCTTGGCATGGGCCCGATTATTGCTCGATGGACCGGCAGTTTCCCGTCAAACCCGGACGCTTCACGGAGCTTGCCATGACCCTCACGCCCGCCACCGACCCCACGGCCCTCGAGCTCACCCGCGCCGGGGAGGTGACCGCGTCCACATTTGCCCCGGGAGCCCTCCTGCCCCTCGTGGTGACCCCCACGAACCGGGGCCTCCTCCTCGAAGATTGGGCCAAGCAGAACCGGGACCTGCTGGAACAGGCGCTCCTCCGCCACGGGGCGGTGCTTTTCCGTGGCTGGGACCTTCCGGGACCGGCCGACTTCGAGCGTTCCGCGCTGGCGTTTTACGGCGAGCTCTATTCCGATTACGGCGACCTGCCGCGAGCCGAGGCGGGCGAGAAGATCTACGAGTCGACGTGGTATCCGAACGACCAGATGATCCTCTACCACAACGAGAGCTCGCACCTGAACATGTGGCCGATGAAGATCAGCTTCTACTGCGTGGTGCCGGCGTCCAAGGGCGGCATGACGCCGGTCTTCGATACCCGCGGGGTCTGCGCCCAGATCGATCCGAAGGTCCTGGCCGAGCTTCGCGCGAAGGGCCTGATGTATGTCCGGAATTTTTCACCGGGTGTGGACCCGACCTGGCAGAAATTCTTCCACACCGAGGACCGCGGTACGGTGGAAGGGATGTGCCGGGAGGCGGGAGCCTCCTGCGAGTGGACCGCGGGTGACGGGCTCCGGATCAGCCAGAAGACCCACGCCGTCTGGAAGCACCCGAAGACCGGGGAGGAAGTTTTTTTCAACCAGATCCAGCTCCACCACATCGCCTGCGTGGATCCGGAAACCCCGGGAGGCGCTTCGCGAGCTGTACTCGGACGACGAGCTGCCCCGCAACGTGTACTACGGCGATGGGGCCCAGATCCCCGACGAAGTGGTCGAGCACCTGGGTGAGGTTTTCGAGCGGGTGGCGGTGCGGTTCCAGTGGCAGAAGGGTGACATGATCATGCTGGACAACATGCTGACCACTCACGCGCGCGACCCCTTCGAGGGAGAGCGCAAAATCGTGGTGGCCATGGGGCAGATGCTGACGATCGAGCAGGCGCTGGTTCCAGCCTGAGCGTCTTCCGGCCGATCGGTTAGAAGATGGTGTAAATGAACGGGGCGAGAACCGAGCCCTGGGCAAAGAGCAGGAGCGCCCCGACCAGGAGCATGACCACGATTAGCGGCAGCAGCCAGAGCTTCTTGCGTATGCGCATGAACGCCCAGAGATCCCGCAACAGTCCCGTCGATGCCATCGTAGTCCTCCTTAGAACTGCCGTTCCATGTGGTCGGGCGGGCGGCCGCCCGCTTCGCGCGGCACCCAGAAGCTCCCGTTCTTCGAACGCCGGACCAGCGCATTCTTTCCGGCTGCCCGGCGGATCAGGCCCATTGGCGTGAGTAGTATAAAATAGAGCACCCCCATCACGATCGGCGTGGTGACCTTCGACAGCACCCGCGCCAGTCCCATCCAGGCCCGGTAGACGCCGCCCAGGTGGGCAGGCACCAGGAGCCCGCCCAGCACAAGCGCCCCGCCCAGGCTCCAGAGCACGATCGGGGAAACGTCGTGGCCCCGCAGCCGGGCGAGCAGTCCGAATCCAAGGAACACGCCACCCACCACCACGCCGAAGCGCCGGCCCGCCGCGGGGGTCAATCGAGCTGAAAGGTCTGGCGCCAATTTTCCGTCTCCTTCCATTCGGGCTGATCCGCCTTGTGCAGGAGGAACGGCCAGAGAACCAGCGCATCGAGGTTGGTCCGCATGAAGCACTGGTAGGCATCGGCCGGCGTACACACGATCGGCTCACCGCGCACGTTGAACGAGGTGTTCACCACCGCACCGCATCCGGTGTGCCGCCGGAACGCCTGGATGAGGTCATAGTAGCGGGGGCTGGTTTGCCGTGTGACCGTCTGGATCCGGGCGGAGTAGTCGATGTGGGTGACGGCCGGGATATCGGAGCGCGGCACATTGAGCTGGTCGATGCCCCACAGCCCACGCTGCTCGGCCGTCATGGGGATCTGGCGCTCGCTCCGGACCGGAGCAACGAGGAGCATGTAGGGTGACTCCGCCTCGAGCTCGAAGTACTCCGAGGCGCAGTCCCGCAGGACACTCGGGGCAAAGGGCCGGAACCCTTCCCGGAACTTGACCTTGATGTTCATCTCGGCCTGCATCTTCGGGCTTCGCGGGTCTCCAAGGATGCTCCGTGCACCCAGCGCTCTGGGGCCGAATTCCATACGCCCCTCGAACCACCCGACCACTTTCTCCTCCGCCAGCATCTTCGCGGCGGTGTCCAGCAATTCGTCGGGCTCGAGCCGGCGGTAGACTGCTCCCTGCGCTTGCAGGAAGGCCTCGATTTCCTCCGGGGTAAACTCGGGACCGAGGTAGGCGCCCCGCATGCTGTCGCGCCGGCCGTCGGCCTGTCGCGGCTTGCCCAAGTAGCGGTGCCAGGTGAGGAAGGCCGCGCCGAGGGCACCTCCTGCATCACCGGAGGCCGGCTGAATCCAGATCTGCCGGAACGGGCCTTCGCGAAGCAGCCGTCCGTTACCGACGCAGTTCAGCGCCACTCCGCCGGCGAGGCAGAGATTCTCCGCCCCGGTCACAGCGTGGGCGGTCCGGGCCATGCGCAGCATCACTTCTTCGCAAACAACCTGCACCGAGCGCGCGAGGTCCATCTCTTTCTGGGTGAGCTTCGATTCGGCGACGCGGGGCGGCCCACCGAAGAGCGCATTGAACGCGGGGCTCGTCATCGTGAGTCCGCCGAGGTAGTCGAAGTACTTCTGGTTGAGCCGGAAGGAGCCGTCCTCGCGGAGATCCATCAGCTCCCGATAGATCAGGTCGACGTACTTCGGCTCGCCGTAGGGCGCCAGGCCCATGACCTTGTATTCACCGGAGTTCACCTTGAACCCGGTGTAGTAGGTGAATGCGGAGTAGAGCAGTCCGAGCGAATCGGGCCAGTGCAGCTCCTGAATCAGCCGGAGGTCCGCCCCATTCCCTTCCCCGATGGACGCCGTCGCCCATTCGCCTACGCCATCGATGGTGAGCACGGCAGCCCGCTGGAAGGGCGAGGGGTAGAACGCGCTCGCCGCGTGCGACTCGTGGTGCTCCGCAAAGAGCAGGGAACCCTCCCATTCCAGTGCCTTCCGGAGCTGACGCTCGGTGAAGAGCTTGTCTTTCATCCACACCGGGCCGGCAAGGAGGAACTGCCGGAAGCCCCTGGGGGCGATGCCCAGAAAAGTTTCCAGTATCCGGTCGAACTTGAGGAGCGGCTTATCGTAGAAGGCGACATGATCGAGATCGCCGACTCCGATGCCCGCCGCGCGAAGGCAGTATTCCACCGCCCTGGCCGGGAAGGCAGAGTCGCCCTTGATGCGGGTGAGCCGCTCCTCGCTCACCGCCGCCACGATTTCGCCATCCCGCACCAGACACGCGGCGGAATCGTGATAGTACGCGGAAATCCCGAGGATAGAGGTCATGGGACCAGTCCCCACCGCTCGAGCGAATCGGCGGTGACCTGGGCGGCGGCGGCCTGTCCGGCCCGGTTCCAGTGGTTGTTGCCGAAGCGGAAATAGAGCGTGCAGGCGTCGAGTTCCCGGAACCTAGGGAGAAAGTTCAGCACCGGAAGGCCGGCGCGGCGCGTCATGGCCTCGAGTTCCCGCACCATCCGGAACCGGTCGTATCCCGGGTAGCGGAGCGAATCCACCTGATAGTCGTAGGTCTCGCATGCGTCGATCGGCGAGGGGATCAGCAGCACCAGCCCGGGCACGCCGCGCGCGTCGAGCGTGCGGCGCATTTCGGCCAGCAACCGCTCCATCGCGGCGAGCTTGTACCGGGAAGACGGCGCGTCGGGGGTCACGGGGATATCAGCGTCGTAATGGTCACCCAGCAGGGCGGTCACCGTGTCGCGGCCCTCAAGCACAAACTCGCGATACTGCCGCTCACCGCGCTCCAGCGCCCATGGCACGTATTCGCGGACCGGGGGCCACCGCTCTCCTGGCGCCATCCCGCTCACCACGGATCCGATGATGCCACGGCGGCGTTCAAGTGTGCGGTCGATCCAGCGCACCAGATGCAGCCGGCGGATCCCGGTGGGGTGCGCCTGTGCGGTGAGATAGGTGCGGATCGCCGGGCTCAGCACATAGTGGTTCGGCACCAACTGGCTGTCGACGGTGAGCCGGAACATCCGGTTGCGGACCAGATCCCCGAAGTCGTTGTCTGCGTACAGGGCGATGATCACCAACGACGGCTTGAGCCGCGCAAGCTCGCCCTGCATCCGGAGCAGAAGCTGATCGGGGCCGTATCCGATCACTCCGGCATTCACCACCTCAATCGGGGGCGAGGTGGTGGTGTGGAGCCGACGCTCGAGGACCCGGACGTAGGTCTCTTCGTCGGGGGAGAATTCCCCTTCGATGAATGAGTCGCCGTAGACGACGACCCGGCGGACCCGCGGGTCGTTCGACAACGGCGGGCCGCGGAATCCCTCGCCGTTGATCGACACCAGCACCTTGCCGCCGCCGTTCCGCCGGCCGAGGTCGTAGGTCTTCCGGCCTCCCGGCACGAGGCGATGGAGCAGCCGCTCGTCAACGTCGTAGATCGCGGGCCGCTGGGGGGTGAAGAGGCGCAGACCCAGCTCCAGCAGGAAGAGCGGCAGCACGGTGGCAATCACGGCCAGGAGCAGGCCCGGGACGAACCGCGACCTTCCCGTACCCGTCATCGCCGAGGTCCCCGCACGGAGCGGACGGCGATCCGGAGGGCGGAGCGCCCGGCGGCACGGCGGTTGAGTCGGTGCAGCAGCTGCTCGGGGAAATGCGTGGCGGCCCGCCGGAGCGCTCGGGCGGCGATGTCGGTGAGGCCCGCGTCCAGACATTCGCCGACCAGCCGCACGAACACCCGTCCCCTCCGCTGTCGGAGCTGGCCCATATGCGTGTGCATGAAATCGACTCCGGGTTCGCTCCGGTCGATTTCGGGAAGCGGCCGTGGCGCGAGAAGGGGCGTGGGCCGCTGGTAGATATCGAGGTAGGTCCGGGTCATTCGCTGCGGTGAGAAGGCCTCGCGTGCCGCATCGGCCCGGCGGTACATCGCTCCGGGGTCGCTGCGGGCGGCATCCAGCCATAGCTCAACCAGGTCGGCCACCTCCTGGTCGGATGCGGAGGCGGGGAAGAGAGCCCCGGTCACTCCGGAAATTACCGTCTGCCGGAGGCCCAGGACATCTGGCGCGATGACGGCGGCGCCGCATGCCGCGGCTTCAGCGGCGATCAGACCGAAGCCCTCAGTCGGCGAAGTTATAACCATAACCCCGCCGCTCGCCGCGACGGCCCGGTAGAATTCCGGCATCGCCTCGTGCGGAACCCGTTCCCAGCGATCGATATCGACGCGGGTGCACGGCGGACAGGTGAACTGGCCCCAATCGGCCCCGTGGGCATCCGCGACCCAGACGCGCGCGCCGCCGCCAAGACGACGGGCGGCAATCCGGGTAAATCGGGGAAAGTCCTTGTGCAGAACGTCGGTGGTCCGTCCGGCCCAGCCGATAATCGGCGGCCCGCCGGTGGGCCGGGGCGGTGGGGAAAACCTGGTTCCGTCGATACCATTCGGAACTGCCTCCACCAGGAGGTCGGTCAGCGGCTGGTCGAGTCGGGCCATGTCCGCCGACACCGCCGTTCGCGCGTGACAGTTCCGGCTATTCCACGCATCGGAAAGCGCGCCGTGATTGGACGCGACAATCCGAACCCGGGGCCGAGCCAGGCCGATGAACTCTGCAGAAGGGTCGACCGTGGAGACGTGGACCACATCGTAGGGATCGCTCTCCAGTGTCTGCAGCAGCTTGGTGATGCTCCCCAACGTCGTGGGACCGAGCTGCTGGAACTCCGTCAAGCGGGGCGACTCGGTCTCGAACCAGAAATGCGGCTCCGCCCCGTGACGTAGTAGCTCGCGGGCGTGCTCCTGCATCCAGGAGGACACCCCGCCGGTATCACAGAGGGATCGGAACAACAGGACCCGCATCGAGGACAACCTCGGCAAAGTGTGAACGACGAATGTTCCACTGGATGTCTCTCGGCGGCGATCTGTGGGGTCGAAGTGCCAAATCTATGCCACAGATGGTGGTGATCCCGCGCAGGTTTGCTACCCGGTATGTTGCTTGGAGTCGACGAGAATCTTGAAGTCGGCGAAATTGTTGCGTAAATGCGACGGTTATGTTGTAATAACGCTACACTAAAAAATCGGCCGACGGCCACGAACTCCGGCTGCCGTCGGTCGGGGCAGTTCATGCCCGGGGGTTCCCGGGATCCGGGCCTCACCTGCCGAGCAGAATCCCCCGACCGAGCCCCGAAATAGCACCCAGCCACGGCATGATAATTGAAGAGTGGACCGGTACCCAAGTTCCCTTCACTCCTTGGTTTACACCTCCTAGCCGAAGCGGCGGATGGCGCATCACGCGGAAACCGCAGTCGCGATCGTAGTGGACCGGTACCCGCTCTCCCCGATTCAGGAGGGGATGCTCGCGCACGCGCTGCTTCACCCCGGCTCCGGGATCGACATCGTCCAGATCGCATGCCGGCTGCGCGAACCCATCAACTCTGTCGCGTTGAGGGAAGCGTGGCAGCAGATGGCGGAGCGGCACACTATGCTCCGGACCCGCCTCGTATGGGGAGATCAGGAGCACGCCGATCAGGAGGTGCTGGATCACGTCCCGCTTGACTGGATCGAGGAGGACTGGCGGGGGCTCTCCGCAGCCGAGCAGGACGAGCAATTCCACCGCCTCCTGCTTGCCGACCGGACGCGCGGATTCGTCATGGACGCGGCTCCCCTTTGGCGCCTCTATTTGATCCACGGAGGCCCAAGCGACTTCCGGTTCGTCTTCAGCTTTCACCACGTCGTGCTCGACGGCGCCTGGTTCGAGCCGGTTCTGGTCGAAGCTTTTGCCCTCTACGAATCGATCCGAGACGAGACGGAACCCGGGCTGCCGGCGCCCATTCCTTTCCGACGCTACGTCGACTGGCTCGGCACGACGGACCTGAGCGCCACCGAACCCTTCTGGCGCAGCCGTCTCGCCGGGTTCACCGAGCCGACCCCGTTGCCGGGCAATCCCGGTCCTCCCAGACAGGGTCCAGCGACGGATCGATATCGCGAGCGGGAGCGCTTCCTCGACCCATCGGTTTCGCGCGCCCTCGAAGCCTGCGCCCTCCGGCACGGAGTGACCCTCAACACCCTCATCCAGGGCGCCTGGGGCATTCTGCTGGCCCGGCACGCCGGGCGGGATGATGTCGTGTTCGGGGTCACTCGGCGGGGTCGCCACGGCTTTCCCGGCGCCGAGGCGGTCTTCGGCCCGACGCTGAACACGGTGCCCATGCGCGTCAGGATTTCGCCCGAGGTGCCGCTGGACCAGTGGCTGACCGAGCTGCGCGCGCAATGGAGCGGGCTCCATGACGTCGAGCTTTCACCGGTCGGGCGGGTACAGGCGTGGAGCGACGTGCCGGGAGGTACCCCGCTCTACGAGACGATCGCCATCTTCGAAACGGCCCCGCTCGACGAGCGGATCCGCGCTCGAGGGGGAGTCTGGTCCGGAAGGGAGGCCTGGGCGTACCATCAGACGAATCTTCCGCTCACCCTCAACGCCTATTCCGGCGCGCGGCTTCGCCTGCGGCTGATCTACGACGGCCAACGCTTCGATGTGGCGGTCATCGACCGGCTGCTGGGTCACCTCCGCACCCTGCTCGAGGGAATGCCGGAGGACCCCGCCACCGTGGGCGAGCTCCCGATGCTCACCGCGGAGGAGCGGCGCGAGGTGCTGGTTGACTGGAACGACACGGCGCGCCCCTATCCCCCCGAGCTCACGCTCACGGGGCTGCTCGAAGATCAGGCCCGCCGGACCCCGGGAGCCGAGGCGATCCGCTTCAAGGCGACCGCGCTCACCTTTGCCGAGCTCGACGCGCGTGCCAACCGGCTCGCCCATCATCTCCGCGGCCTCGGCGTGGGCCCCGGCATGCTGGTGGGCGTTTGCGCCGAGCGCTCGATCGAGCTCGTCGTCGCGCTGGTGGGAATTCTGAAGGCCGGGGCGGCCTACGTGCCGATGGACCCTGAGTACCCGCTCGAGCGGCTCGCGTTCATGCTGGAAGACGCCGCGGTGCCGGTGCTCCTGACCCAGGAGCGGCTGGTGGGGATCCTGCCCGAGTTCGCTGGACGGACGCTCTGCCTCGACCGCGACTGGCCCACGATCGCGAAGCAGCCGGCCAGCGCCCCGGCGGTATCGACGAGCCCGGACGACCTGGCGTACATGATCTACACCTCCGGGTCTACCGGCCGGCCGAAGGGCGCGCTGAACGCGCACCGTGGGATCGTCAACCGCCTGCTCTGGATGCAGGAGGCGTTTGCCCTCGATTCCACCGATACGGTGCTTCAGAAAACCCCCTTCAGCTTCGACGTGTCGGTGTGGGAGTTTTTCTGGCCGCTGATCACCGGCGCGCGGCTGGTGCTTGCCCGGCCGGGGGGCCACCGCGACCCCGGGTACCTGAGCGAGCTGATCGGGCGCGAACACGTGACGGTAGTGCACTTCGTGCCCTCGATGCTGCGAGCGTTCCTGGCCGACCCCGCCGCCGCGCGGTGCCAGTCGCTCCGCGACGTCATGTGCAGCGGCGAGGCGCTGCCTCCCGATCTGGTGCGGCTCTTCGGCGAGCGGCTGCCCGCGCGATTGCAGAATCTCTACGGCCCTACCGAGGCCGCGGTGGACGTCACCTGGTGGCAGTGCGACCCCGCCGATCCGGGCCCGGTCGTGCCGATCGGCCGGCCGATCGCCAACACCCGGTGCTACATCCTCGATTAGCGCGGCGAGCCGGTACCGATCGGCGTGGCAGGCGAGCTTTACCTGGGCGGCGTACAGGTGGGACGAGGATACTGGAAGCGTCCCGAACTGACCGCGGAGCGATTCGTGCCCGATCACTTCGGGAGTGACGCGACCGCCCGGCTGTACCGCACCGGCGACCTGGCGCGGTGGCGTGAGGATGGGAACATCGAGTTCCTCGGGCGGCTCGACTTCCAGGTCAAGCTGCGCGGCTTCCGCGTGGAGCTGGGTGAGATCGAAGCGGCGCTGGCGGCCCAACCGGGAATTGGTGCGGCGGTAGTCGCCGTGCGCCAGGACCGGCCGGGCGAGCAGCGGCTGGTGGGCTACTACACCGCGGCGTCCGACCCTGGCCCGTCGGCGGAGGTCCTCCGCGCCGCGCTGGTGCGCTGCCTGCCCGAGCACATGGTCCCGTCAGCCCTGATCCGGTTGGACGCGCTCCCCCTGAGCCCGAACGGAAAGCTCGATCGCCGGGCACTGCCCGCACCCGAGGCGGACAGCGAGGTACATCGAACGTACGTCGCTCCCCGCACCGACGCGGAAGCGGCACTGGCAGGCATTTGGGCCACGGTGCTCAAGCGCGAACGGGTCGGTGTCACCGACAACTTCTTCGAGCTCGGGGGCGACTCGATCCTCGCGATCTACATCGCGGTTCGCGCCCGGGAGGCGGGAGTCGATCTGAGCCCGCGGGATCTCCTGGCCTTTCCCACGGTGGCGGCCGCCGTCGCCGGCGCACGGGCGATGGGCGGCGTACGCCGCGATCAGGGGCGCAGCGAGGGCGGCGCGCCGCTCACCCCGGTGCAGCAGTGGTTTTTCGCGCTCCGCCCGCCGGCGCCGAGCCACTGGAACCAGGCATTTGTCTTCACCGTACCCGCTGCGCTCGACGCCCAGGCGCTCACACTCGCGCTGGCCGATGTCGCCGAGCACCACGACGCCCTCCGGCTGCGATTTCGTTTCGCGGGCGGGGAATGGAAGCAGGAGTACGATGCCGCCGCGCCGCCTCCGCCCCTCGACGTGGTCGAGCTCGGACACCTGCCCGTCGACCGGCGGACGGCCGAGCTTGAAGCCGCCGCGGCGCGGTGCCAGGCCGGGCTGGATCTTTCCGCCGGACCGGTGGTCCGCGCTGTGCTCTTCCGCTGGCCCGCCGGCGAGCCAGGGCGTTTGCTCCTGGCGATCCATCACCTGGTGGTCGACGGCATTTCCTGGCGGATCCTGATGGCGGATCTCGAGTCGGCTTACGCTCGGCGCCGGGAGGGTGGGACGGCCGGCCTGCCGGCCAAATCCAGTTCGTTCCAGCACTGGGCCCTCGGCCTGACCAATGTTGCCGAGTCCGGGCAACTCATGGACGAGGTCGGCTACTGGGCCGCCGTGGTCGCCGACGCTCCACCACCCATCCCGCGAGACGGGTTGGGCGGCGCGGCCAACGTCGAGGGCACCGCCCGGACGCTGGTGCGCGAGCTCGATCCGGCCGAAACCACCGGGCTGCTTCGCGAAGTACCGGCCGCCTACGCGACGCAGATGAACGACGCGCTCCTCATGGCGATTGCCCAGGCAGTGGCCGATTGGACCGGAGAATCCGACGTCTTCCTGGATCTGGAAGGCCACGGGCGCGAAGACGTTGTGCCGGACGCCGATGTCTCGAGGACCGTCGGCTGGTTCACATCGGTGTTCCCGATCCGACTGCGGGCGGACGGCACCGCCGACCCGGGTAAGCATCTCCTCGGCGTCAAGGAGTCGCTGCGCGCGATTCCCCGTCGGGGGATCGGGTACGGCGTGCTGCGATACCTGACGCGTCATCCCGACCTGGTGGCCGCTCCGGAGCCGGAAATCAGCGTCAATTATTTCGGCCAGTTCGACGAGGTGCTGGCCGACTCCCGGCTCTTCCAGTTTGCCGCGGACCGGAGCGGGCCGTGGCATGGCCCCGGCAACCCCCGTCGCTACGCCATCGAGGTCAATGCGCTGATCATCGGAGACAGACTGCGACTGGAGTGGACCTGGCATCCGTCGCTGCACACCGAGCACACCGTGGCGGGGCTGGCGGACCGGACCAACGCGCTCCTGCGCCAGATCATCGCTTCCAGCCGGTCGCCCGACGCGGGAGGACGCTCGCCCTCGGATTTCCCTCTCGCCGGCCTCGACCAGGCCGCGCTCGACCGGCTGATCGGGCCGGGGCGCACGGTGGAAGATCTTTACCCGGCAACCCCGATGCAGCTGCTGTTCTACGCCGAGGCTGCCGCGGGGCAGGATACCGGATTCGAGCAGTGGCAGTATGACCTGCGCGGAGATCTGGATACCACCGCGCTCCGGCGGGCCTGGGAGATGACGGTGGAACGCCACCCCGCACTTCGGACCGGTTTCCTCGCCGGCCCGGCCGGCGACCCGTTCCAGGTCGTGCGGAAGCAGGTCAGGGTGCCCTGGGCGGAGCTCGACTGGCGCAGCGCTCCCGCGACGGAGCGCGCGTCGCGACTGGCCGAGCTGCTTCACGCCGACCGGATCCGGGGATTCGCCCTGGCCGATGCTCCGCTGCTTCGGCTCACGCTGGTGCGACTGGAGGAGCGGGCCCACTTGCTGGTTTGCAGCCACCACCACCTGTTGATCGACCGGCTGTCCTGGCCGATCATCCTCCGTGAGTTGGGATCCAGTTACCTGGCGCTCCGCGCGGGCGGCAGCCCACGCCTCCCGCCTGCCCCGGCGTTCCGGAGCTACCTCGACTGGCTGGCCCGGCGCGATCTGTCCGGGGCGGAGCGGTTCTGGCGCGACGAGCTGGCCGGGTTCGCAACCCCGATCGCGCTCTCGGACCGCGGGGCAACGGGAATGGGGCCGGCACTCGAGGTCTCCGTGGCTCTGCCCGAGGCGCTGACGCGCCGCCTGACCCTGGTGGCGCGGAGCCACCAGCTCACGATGAACTCGCTCGTGCAGGGCGTATGGGCCCTCTGGCTGGCCCGGCATGCGGGGGAACGCGACGTGGTGTACGGACTCGCGGTCTCCGGCCGGCCGGACGACTTGCCGGGCGTGGACCGGACGGTGGGGCTCTTCATCAACAACCTCCCGGTGCGGGTTACCATCGAGGAATCCGCGGAAGCGGCGCACTGGATGGCCGAGCTGCAGCGCCGCCAGGGTCTTCGTCAGGCTTTCGAATTCACGCCGCTCGGGAAAATCCACGAGTGGAGCGGATCGGCATCGCATGCGCGCCTCTTCGAGAGCCTCGTGGTCTTCCAGAACGAGGCGTCGACCGAGAGCACGGCCGAGTGGCTTGGATCATCGGTAGCGGTGCGGCCCATTCCCGTCGCGACCCGAACGAACTATCCGCTCACTCTCCTGGTCGGGTCGGGCGCCGCCCTCGAGCTCAGGCTGGTGTACCGCGACGACGGGTGGGACACACCCTCCGCCGCCGCCGTGCTCGAGCAGCTCGGCCGGCTCCTGACCGGGTTCGCCGAACGGCCCACGCGACCGACCGCCGAGCTGCTGGACCTGCTTCCCCCGACGGCAACGGACACGGCGCATGCCCGCCGGCAGCGGGGTGGCCCGCGGGCGCGGCCCGAGCTGGCCACGGCGTACGCGGCGCCGGAAACTCCCACGGAGCAAAGCGTGGCCCGAATGTGGGCGGAGCTGCTCGGGCTCGACGACATCGGACGCCACGACAACCTCTTCGCGCTCGGAGCGCACTCGCTCCTCGTCGCGCGGTTTGTCGGCTGGGTGCGCGAGGAGCTCCAGGTGGAGTTGCCGCTGCGGGCGCTCTTCGACCGACCCACCATCGCGGACTTGCGAGTGGTGATCGTGGCGCACGAACGGACGCCGGGCCTGACCGACCGCATCGCGACCATCCTGGAAGGGCTCGCCTCGATGTCGGACGAGGAGCTTCGGGCCGAAGCGCTGGCGCTCGACTCGTCTCAGCTCACGGGGAACCCTGATGTCCGGCGGTAACCTGCCGTCCCCGGGCTCCGACCGAGCCAGCCTGCGTCGAGCGGCGCTTGCGCGGCTCCTGGAGCGGGAGGGCGTCGAGGCCGCGCAGGGTCCGACTATCCCCCGCCGGGCCGATCAGACCAGCGCGCCACTGTCGTTTTCCCAGGAGCTGCTGTGGCTGCTCGACCAGTCCACGCCGGACCTCACTGCCTACAACGGGCCGGTGGCGAGACGGCTGCGCGGCCGGGTCGATCCCGACATCCTCGAGCAGGCGTTGTCCGCGCTGGTCGAGCGCCACGAGGCACTGCGCAGCGTGTTCAAGGCGGCGGGCGAGGGTGTGGTGCAAGTAGTCGAGCCAGCGCTCCCGCTTCGGCTCATCCGGGAGGACCTCCGGTCCCTGGCGCCGGGCGCGCGGGAAGCGGAGCTGACGAGCCGGATGTCTGTCGCGGCGCGCGAGCGTTTCGACCTCCGACGGGACCCGCTGCTCCGGGCCCGGCTGTACCGGCTGGATGACACCGAGTCGGTCCTGCTGCTGGTGTCGCATCACATCGTGATGGACGGGTGGTCGTTCGGCGTGCTGTTCCGCGAGCTCAGCGAGACGTACTGCTCGTTGCAGGAGCGCCGGGCCATCGAGCTCCCGTCCCTGCCGATCACCTACGGGGACTTTGCCGCCTGGCAGCGCGAGACCGCGGCAGGATCCGGGATGGCCGAGCACCTGGCATACTGGCGTCGCACGCTCGACGGCACCCTCCCCGCTCAGGACCTGCCCACCGACCGGCCGCGTCCGCCGACCCAGGACTTTGCCGGCGCGACGGCGCGTCGGGTGGTGCCGCGGCCCGTGCTGGACGCGCTGAAGGCGCTGGCCCAGGCCCACGGCGCGTCGCTCTACATGGCGGCGGTCGCGGCGTACCAGGCGCTGCTGCACCGATACAGCGGGCAGGAAGAGATCCTCATCGGCTCGCCGGTGGCCGGGCGCACGCCGCGCGAAACCGAGGGACTGATCGGGTATTTCAACAACCCGCTGGTGCTCCGGACCCGCCTGGACGGCAATCCATCCTTCGCGGAGCTGCTCACGCGGGTTCGGGAGACTTGCCTCGGCGCCTACGAGCACCAGGCCCTGCCGTTCGAGCTGCTGGTCCTCGACCTCCAGAGGGATCAGCGCGGAAGTCACGCCCCGCTGTTCCGCTGCGTCCTGACGATGCAGGACGCGCACGCCGACGACCTGGGGCTGCCCGGCGTGCAGGTGAGTTCCGTGCCGGTAGAGCACGGCAGCGTCAAATTCGATCTCACGCTGCTCACCTCGGAGCACGCGGACGGTCTCCACTTCGATCTCGAGTATCGGACCGATGTGTTCGATCCCGAGACGGCGGCTCGCATCCTGGGCCATCTGGAGACGCTGCTGGCGGCGGCGGTGGCCGATCCGTCGATGCCGGTATCGAGGCTGCCGTTGCTGACCGCAGGGGAGCGGGCGCGGCTCGCGGAGTGGAATGCGACCGGAGAGAACCTGGGCGCTCCGACCACGATCGCTGCCCTGCTCGCGGCTGCCGCCGTACGCCGGCCCGCCGCCCCGGCCATCGTCGCGGGCCCGGTCACCCTGTCGTGGGCCGAGCTCAGCCGCCGCGCCGGCCAGCTCGCC
>JANNGX010000012.1:0-8293 GCA_031404115.1 Gemmatimonadales bacterium
CCCGCCGCCATCCTCACGCTGGTGGCGGGTGACGCCCAGACCGCCACCGTCGGCGGGCCCACGGCGGTGGCGCCTGCCGCCAAGCTCACCGACGCATTCGGAAACCCGGTGCCCGGGGTGATCGTCACGTTTGCGCCAGCCGCGGGCAGCGGCGCCGTGACCGGTGGGAACGCGACCACGAACGCGCAGGGTATCGCGACGGTGGGGAGCTGGGCGCTGGGCCTCCTCCCCGGTGCCAACACCCTCACCGCGACCCGAGCCGGCGTGCCGCCGGTCACCTACACCGCGACCGGAACCGATTTTCAAGTCACCGTCCTCGATGCGGGCGATCACCACTCCTGCGCGGTGGCCCCCGGCGGACAGGGCTACTGCTGGGGCTCCAACGCCGCGGGGCAGCTCGGCAATGGCACCCTGCTCGACGCCGCGCGGCCCACGCTGGTAGGTGGAGGCCTGCTCTTCACGAAGCTGAGCACCGGCGTTTTCCATAGCTGCGGGCTGGTGGGAGACGGAGACGCCTGGTGCTGGGGCGATAACAGCTTCGGTCAACTGGGCGACGGCTCCGGCCTCAATCAGATGCTCCCGGTCCTCGTGACGGGGGGGGTGAAGTTCACCTCCATCGTCACCGCGCAGTTCCACACTTGCGGACTCAAGGCCGACGGCGCCGCGTTCTGCTGGGGCGCGGGGCTCGCGGGCCGGCTGGGTGATGGCACCCAGATCAATCGGCCGGCACCAACGGCCGTCATCGGGGGACGGTTCTACAGCATGCTGAGCGCCGGGGGCAGCCACACCTGCGGAGTAGCCACCGACGGGACGCTGCTGTGCTGGGGGGCCAACGGGAACGGACGCCTTGGCGACGGCACGGTCATCACCCGGACCGCGCCGACGCCGGTGTCCAGCGCGCTGACATTCATCGCGGTGTCCACGGGCGCCACTTTCTCCTGCGCCGTCGCGACCGGCGGCGCCGGATACTGCTGGGGGAACGGTGCGACGGGATTTCTCGGCACCGGCAGCACCATCGGCCAGCTGGTGCCGACTCCGATCGCCGGCGGGCTCGTCCTCACGGCCATTTCTTCCGGCGCGGGCCACACCTGCGCCCTCTCCGGGGCGGGGCAAGCCCATTGCTGGGGATTCAATGGTTCGGGTCAGCTGGGTGACGGCACCATCACGACTCGCCTGGTGCCGACTCCGGTGCTGGGCGGCTTGACCTTCTCCGTGATTCGCGAAGGGACCGAGCACACCTGCGCCCGCGGAACCACCGGAGGCGCCTATTGCTGGGGACGGAACGATAGCGGTGCGCTGGGAGACGGAAGCATTCTGATCCGCCGCACCCCGGTGGGCGTGGTCAGCCCGTAGGCAGGGACACGGTGCAGGTCGTGTCGAAGCCGCCCCGGACGTTGTACACCGTCTTGACCTGGAGGCGCTTCGGCGTCAGGCAGCGGAACAGATCCTCGGCGATCCGGGCAGTCGCGTGCTCCTGAAAAATTCCCACGTTCCGGAAGCTGGTGACGTAGTACTTGAGGCTCTTGAGCTCGATGCACTTCCCGGCGGGCACATAGGTGATGGTCAGCCGGGCAAAATCGGGCAGGCCGCTGTAGGGGCATACGGCGGTGAACTCGCCGGTTTCGGTGACGATCTCCTGGACCGGGCCCTCGTAGGCGAAGGTCTCCAGTACCGCCACATCGATCTGCTCCGGTCCCACAAAGGCCAGGGTCCTGCCTTCGGCGAACGCCATCGTCGGTACCTCCATCGAGTCGCCCCCAATCTAGATACAGCGGTAGCTTACCAACATGGACCCCGCTTCGGACGCGATCGAGTTGGCGGTTGGCCGCTGGGGTGGTCTCATCCGCCGCGCGGCGTTCCGCCATGGCCTGGCCGGGGCGGATCTGGACGAGGTGGTGCAGGATCTCCGGATCCGGCTCTGGCGTGCCATCGGCCGGCCGAATGAGAAAAACCCGACCGAAAGCGCGTCATATGTTTACCGGGCGGCGATGTCGGCGGCCGTAGACCTGCTGCGCCGCCGCCGCTCGGGCCCCTTGGGACGGCCGGTGGACCTCGATCTGGTCAGTGACTCCCTGCCCACCCGCGGTGGCGAGCTCGCCGAGGATGAGGCCGCCCAGGTTGCCGCGCTGGGACGTGCCCTGGAGGGGATTCTGCCCGAGCGGCGGGTGGCGGTGCGTCTGCACCTCGAGGGCAAGAGCCGGAACGAGATCGCCGAGCTGACCGGATGGAATGAAGCGCGGACCCGCAACCTGTTGTACCGCGGGCTGGCCGACCTGAAGACACTACTCGGCGGGGAAAGGACAACCGGGTGACCATGGACGAGAAGATGCTGCAGGAGCGCTATCGCCGGCTCATGGAGCGGTCGGACGCAACGGGGGGCCAGCCCGCTGTATCCCTCGACACTCTCGAGGCCCTCGCCGAGGACCGGCTCCAGGGTGGCGAGCGCCTTGCTGCGCTCGATGCCGTCCTTGCCGATCCGGCCGCGAGAACAGAATTCGAGTTTCTCCGTGAAATCGCCCGGGAGCGGCCGAGGGTTGCACCACGCCGGACCACCTGGCTGGCCGCGGCGGCAGTGCTCATCGCGGTGGCAGGCGGACTCATCTGGAAGGCCTCGTCACCCGTGGGACCCGACCCCCTGCGTGGCCCGGACTCGGGGGTGCTGCTGGTGTCGCCGGGGCCCGGCGCGTCACTGGCCCCGGGCGACACCCTGCTCTGGCGACCGGTACCGGGGGCGCTGCGCTACACGGTCGAAGTGGTGACGGGAGAGGGCGACGTGGCCTACCGGGCGGAGACGGCGGACACGCTCGTCGTGGTGACGATGCCCGCGGGCACCGCGTGGCCTTCCGGGGCGGGGCAGTGGTGGGTGACGCCCTCCGCAGGCGGGAGCGCGGGACGCCGCTCCACCCCGCACCCGATCGTGCTGACGCCTCCTCGCTAGAACACGCTGGGCTTGAGTCCGGCGTCTCCAACCAGCGCGAGCGATGCCCAGACCGTCGGCGCCGCGCCGCGACGGAGCGCCAGAAGCTTTGCGGCGCGCAAGGCGGCACCCACCGGCGCACCCGTGGCCATCCCCTCATAGAAGTCTCGCATCAGCTCGGCCATGGCGCGATCACCGACCGCCCACTGGGTCGCCACGATGGTCCGGGCGCCCGCCTCGAGGAACGGGGTCGTGAGCCCCTGGAGCCCCTCGCCATTCACCACCGCGCCACCCACCGTCCGGCATCCTGACAGCACCACCAGCGCCTGATTGAGTCGCAGCACCGCGATCTCTCCTGCTCCGACGTGGCCGTCCTCGCCTCCGCCGGGAGCGAGTGAGAGCCCGCTGGTCAAGATGCCCAGGTCGGAGACCGAGGCATGGGTCGCGAGATGCAGGAGGCCGGCATCGACGAGCGACGCGTCCTTGAGCGCGTGTTCGCTCGCGTCAGCGCGCAGCTTCAGGTCCGGCAGTGCGGTGCGTCGTGCGACGTCACGGGCTTCGAGCCCGGAGGCTGGCAGGCGTGGCAGCCGCGCCGCGGCGGCGAGCCGGGGATCGCCGAACACCACCGCCCGGGTGCCGGGCGAGGCGGCCGGCTGGGTCCACCAGCGCCCCGCCAGACGCGCCGACGGCGCCAGGGACACCGCGTAGCGCTCCAGGAGGTAGCGGCCATCCTGCAGCATCAGCGCGTCAAAGGGCAGCCGGTAGAAGGGGCCGTCCGGTACGATGATCAAGCGGGTGATGGACCGGTCGAGGCCGGACAGTGCCGGCCCGATCAGCTCGCGGCCCAATCGTGTCGCGAGTGCCCTGGCTGGAGCCCCTCCCTCCAGCACCGCCTGAAACCGGGCGATCGGAGCGACCAGGGAGTCGGCCGGAGGAAGGTCATGTGCCGTGATCCCTGCCCGGGAGACCGCGAACACCGTGGTCGGCTCGCCGCCGCGCCCGGTGACGTACATCAGGAGCGCCGTGGAATCGGGGATCTGGGCGGGCAGCGTCGCGATGTCGGCAGAATCGGGAAGGAACACGCTCAGCGGAGCAGAGGAGTTGGAGTCCGCCGCTCCCCGCAGCCGGAGCATCCGGCTCAGCAGGTAGTGTCCCCGCCAGCCCTCCGCGATCCGGAGCGCTTGCGCCGTCCTGCCGCTCCTGGCGAAGAGCGCCACCGTGGTGGCGAGACCGAGGTCAGGATCGGCATCGTATCGGCGGGCGGTGAGCATCGCGAGCTGGCCTTCGCGATTCTGGTATTCCCGGTGGAATCGCCGCCGAGCGAGGCCGAACAGGCCCTGGTCGAGCGCGGCCTCCGCCTCATCGAAGCGTCCCCCCCGGGCCCGGGCCTCCGCATTGCGAATATCCGCGTCGAGCTGCGCCCCCCAACCGCTCCGGCCGGTCCGATCCCGGAACGCCGCGAACCGTATCGCCGCCGAATCCCACTGGCCCCGGGCCAGCGAGAGCAGCCCATGCTCGTAGCCCGCATCGACGATGATTCCGGGAAGCCGGTCCCGGCGGGCGGTCTCTTCGGCGGCGGCGAGGGTCCGGGCCGCATCGTCCAGACGGCCCTCCAGACGGAAGGTCGCGGCGATCTGCAGCCGGATGCCCGCCCGGGCGAGGGTCACGCCCAGCGCGCTGTTCAAGCTGTCGGCCTGCTGGAATGCGGCGCGCGCCCGTGCTGGCTGGCCCGCCAGCATCGCGGCCTGTCCCTGCGTGTAGGCCAGGTTGGCGAGCCCCAGCCGGTCTCCCGAACGCTGGAACAGGGTCCGCGCCGTATCGATATGAGCAAGGGCGGCCACGACGTCGCCCATACGCACACCGAGCTGGGCCAGGTTGAGTCTGGCCCAGGCTTCCGCTGCGGCGTTTCCGGTGCGCCTGCCGCCTTCGATGGCGCTCAGCGCAAGGTCTCGTCCCTTCCAGAACGTCGCGGAGAATTGCACGACGTGGTAGGTGAGCCATTGGTGTACCGCGGCGAGGGCGTGCCGGTCGCGCGACTCACCAAGCAGGCGAGCCGCCTGAGCGAAATACGACAAGGCCTCGAGCTGTGCCCCGCGGGCCTCCGCGACCTGGCCGGCGGCAACCAGGCACCCGCCGACGGTCCGCCGGTCGGTCGTCGTGCGCGCCAGCCGCAGTCCATCGATTGCGAGGGTGTCGGCGCGGCGGACATTGACGCCGCGGAGGAGGGATGCCTGAGCGCACCGGGTGCGCGCGAGCAGCGCGGTGTCGGCCTCCGGCACCAGGGCGGCCGCGCCAGTGAGCACCGCGCGGGCCGAATCGAGGCCGACCGTGCGGGCGGTAAGCGCCGCGAGCGTGAGCCGGGCCTCGACCGACGCGCGCGGATCCTTCAGCGCGTCCGCCTCCTTCCGCGCCGATTCAAGCAACGCGATCGCCGGACCGAACTCTTGCCGTGCCGCGCGAGAGAGCGCGAGTCCGAGCGTGGCGTAGAGGTGGGCGGGGCTGGGCGGCTGGGGGGCCCGGGATTGGAGCAGGAGATAAATGCGGTCGGCGTTGGGGTAGTCGTAGGTCAGTCGCGCGAGCGTGGCCAAGCCGAGCAGGGCCGAGGGGTCCCGCCCTGCCCGGGCCTGCCAGGCCCGCTCCACCTTGGGCACGCTGTCACCTTCGACCGCCCGGGTCGCACCGGCGACCACGCCGCGGAGCCGCGCGATCGTTTCCTCGGAGGGGGGGGCCGACTGGAGGAGAAACGCGAGTGCCAGAACCAACACGACGGGCCTCCGGGTTGCTCCGGTGAGAATAGCCCGCGATGGGGGCGTTAGCTACCTGGAACGACGGCTTCACCCTCCATCAGGCGGCACTCATGACCCGTCCGGCACTTGCTCCAGCGCTCCTCACGGCCGCCGCGCGCCTGTCGAGTTGCGGGGGAGGCAGCCGCGCCCCGACCCCCCTGCCCCCGCCCCCCCCGCCCGCGGCTCCGGTCGTGACCACGGTGGACGTCACGCCGCCGAGCGCGGCGCCGTTCATGGGTGACACCCTCTCGCTCACGGCCACCGTGAAGGATCAGCACGGCACGGTGATGGCGGAGAAGACCGTGAGCTGGAGCAGCGGCAATCCCGCCCTGGCCACGGTCGATGCGACCGGGCGGGTGATTGCGGTGGCGCCCGGCAGCGTCACGATCACGGCGCAAGTCGAGACGAAGTCGGGCAGCGCCGCACTCACGGTGGTCGATCCCGGCCCCCGGGTGACGCTGGAGCCGGCCTCTGCGACGACGCGGACAATTGGAACGACCGGCGGCACGATCACCGCCACGTCGGTCGCGGGCGTGACCTACGATTTCGTCGTGCCGGCGCTGGCGCTGGACCGCGACGTCCAAATCACAATGACGCCCATTACGGGATTCAGGAAACTTCCGTTTTCCCGGGGACTGGTGGGCGGTGTCGAATTCCGGCCCAGCGGCATCGCATTCGGTCCGGGAGCCCGGCTGGTGATCAGGGCACCGGCCCCGATCCCGCCCCTCGCCGCCACGGAGCGCCTGGTCGGTTTCACGTTCGAGGATGGCGGCGAATCGCTCCGGGTGCAGCCGGTCACGGCGGAGGGTGGAGGATTTGCCGTGGCCATCGAGCACTTCAGTGGCGGTGGCCTGGCCGTCGGCAATACCTCGAACCTGGCGACCCTGCCACTGGCTCCCGGTGGCTCGATTCAGCAGCAACGCTCGGCCCAGCTCGCGGGACTGGTCCTGCCCCAGGACTTGAATGCCGCGGCGGCCGTCTTCCAGGCCTGGCGCACGCAGATCGAACCGCTGATCGGGCTGGCGCAGACCGGCGTCGAGGCCAAGATCGCCACCGACCTCTTCCTGCAGTGGGAGATGGCGCTCAGGAGCTTCATCACCGGCTTCGGCGCCTCCGGTACCGCACTGACCGCGGCGCTGGCCACCGATCAGACCGCGCTGGTCCTCGCCACTCAGCTCGCCATCAAGCGCGGCATCGCGGCATTGAACCAGCAGTGTCTGCAGATCCGCAGCCTGCTGGATGCCAATAACGTGCTGTATCTACGGGGTTACGCCGAGGCGCTCAGCTCGTTCCTCACCGGCATCGGTTCGGGCCTCACCCTGACCGCGCAGCTCGCCACGCTCTGCATTCAGCCGATCCAGTCGTTCTCACGGTTCCCGAACCCCTTTCCGCCAAGCTCGTTTGCACCGCTGGACCTGACCTACGGGGTCAAGTTCGGAACTGATCCGGTGCTGGATGGCGCTTTTTTCGATGTGACGGTGACGGTAACGGGTGCCGCCAACAACGGCGTCGCCACGACGCGGACCAGCGGTGGCGGGACGCTGCAGCCGGCAAGCCAGATCGCGACGGGGACGACGCCGATCACCATCCAGGTGAAGTCCTGCCTGTCGCCGACCCAGGTCATCCCCTCCCTCCTGACGTTCCTTGCGGATGTGTGTCACTTCTCCACCATCACCGCGAACCCGGAGCCGCCGCTCACGATTCTCACGGCCTCGCTCCCCGCCGGGACCGCGGGATCGGCCTATTCCCAGACGCTTCAGGCCAACGGGGGTCTCGGCGGCTTCCAGTGGACTGTCACGTCGGGGTCATTGCCGCCGGGTCTGTCTCTCGTCGCGACCGGGACGATCAGCGGCACGCCGTCGTCACCGGGATCGGCTCCCTTTACCGTGCGGGTCAGCAGCGGAAGCCAGAGCCAGCAGCGCTCCTACGTCATCACGATCAATGGAAGTGGGCCGCCGCCCCCACCCCCACCTCCCAGCTGTTCCTCCTCTTTCAGGATCGATTCCGATGCGCGCTTTGCGGCCGCCAGCGGGATCACCTGCGCCAACAGTATGCTCATCGGGGGATTCAATAACAGCCTCACTGTCCTGGTGTCATTTCCGCAGCTTACCCAGATCGTGGCGGCACTCCGCGTGACCGCCGAAGTTCCGGGCGGTCTGTCCTTGCCGGCCTTGAGCTCTACCGGGGCCGCCCTGTTCGAGATGGCAAAACTGGTGACCCTCGACCTGCCAGCGCTCACAGGCTCCGCTAAGGACGACGTTCTCATTCGCGGCGCTGCCGACCTGACCACGATCAGGTTCGGGGCGCTGCAGACTCTCCTCGGGCTTGGGATCGTGAACAACCCCAAATTGACCGACATCAGCGGAATCAGGTGTGGGGCTCGGATCAACGGTGATCTCGTCATCACGGACAATCCCCAGCTCAGCACCGCCGCCGCCCAGACCCTGGCGAATTGCCTCACCATATCGGGAACGGTGCGGATCGCTCGGAACAAGTTGCCCTGACGGCGTGGTACCGGCCGGATCGCCGGATCGCCGGAACGACGAAGGGGCGCGGCACCCGCCGCGCCCCTTCCCGCTTCCCGCTTCCC
>JANNGX010000013.1:0-6520 GCA_031404115.1 Gemmatimonadales bacterium
GTTTTCTCCCAGGCCGGATTCAGATCCTTGAAGTAGCCGTCAAAGCCGATGGTGCAGAACAAGTCCCGCGAAAGTGCGAAAAATCGGGCGCTAGTTTCCTCTGCCTGCTTGCGCGCAGTGTTGTCGGTGCCGATGAGCAGATAGCCGATGATGCCGGCTTCATCATCGCGCAACGCCGTGACTGATACGATGGCCGGAAAGCGGCTGCCGTCCTTGCGGATATAAGTCAGCTCATAGATGTCCTCGATCCCACGCCCGCGACGGCGCAGGACCGAGGCGAGGCTCCCTGCCGCTCCGGCGAGCTCGGCGTAGGTGAGCGACGATCCGTCCGCACCGGTAACCGCGATCGCCTCGGGCGTGCTGGCGGCGGCTTCCTCGAACAGCGCCGCAAGGCCCCGGTCGAGGGCCGGAGGCGCGGAGCTATCTCTTGGCAGCGTCCCCTCCGCGGAGCTTCGCCAGCATGTCGCGAAGGATGCCCGGCAGTCCGGTCAGCACGATGTCCACGTGGTTCGCCTTTACCAGGGTAACGCGGACCTCGCTGGCAACCCGCTCCCACCCTCGCGTAGGATCAGTGGCCGATCGGCGTTCGCCAACGGGCAGGACCAGCTCGATGGGGCGGTCAAAGCTTCCGGGGAAGTAGGTATACATCGCCCGGGTGTGGTGCGCCCGCATGGCCTTGAGCGCGGCCGACGAGCCCCCGGGGTCCGCCGCCGGAGCCTCGGCCAGCCAGCCGAGCCGCCGCGCGAATCCCCGGACCCGGCGCATCGACACCCGGAACGGCACCCCTGCCATGTAGGCCATCCAGGAAGCAGGCGGCAGGCGGCTCGCCAGCCTGAGCCGCCGCATGATGTACGCAAAACGGTCCATCCGGTCTACCGGATTCCACGCGGTCGTTTGGCTGATGAGACGGACCAGGGGCGCCGCCCAGCGGTAGCGCCGGTTGGACGCGGCGGCATCCACCAGGACCAGGAGGTCGATTTCCTCGCCCGCGGCGCGGAGCTGGCGGGCCATCTCGAAGGCCACCAGTCCCCCGATGCAGTACCCGCCCAGCTGATAGGGCCCGGCCGGCTGTTCCCGGCGGAGCGCCTCGAGGTGCCGGCGCGCCATGCCCTGGATGGTCAGCGTTTCGAGCGTATCGTCGGGACAGGGTGGAATGCTGAAGACCGGTTGCGCCGGGCCCGCCGCCTCCGCGAGGCGGCGGCAGTAAAAGCCACCCCCGGTAAGGTCTCCGTGGACCATGGCGAACGGCGTGACGCCCGGCTCGCCCCGCTGCACCACCACCAGCTCCGGGCTTCCCCGGGTGTCGGCGTGCTCGAGCAGGTACCGCGCCACCAGCCGGATGGTGGCGCCATGAAAAAGCGCTGCGAGCGACAACCGGTGCCCGGTGGCTTCCGCGACCATCTCGACCATTCGCACCGCCAGAAGGGAGTGCCCACCCAGGGCGAAGAAGTCGTCGTCGAGCCGGATCGCCCGGCCCGGGAGCAGGCGCTGCCAGATACTCAGCAGCGCGAGCTCGAGCGTGGTGTGGGGGATGCGCTGGCCTGGCGTCTCGCCATCCTGATCCGCCGCTCCCGGCAGCGCCTTCCGGTCGACCTTCCCGCTGCCGGTCAGCGGCAGGCGCTCCAGTACGACGATCCGCGTCGGGATCATGAAGTCGGGGACTCGCCGCCGGAGTTCGTCCTTCAGTCGGGCGGGCACATCGGGCGCGTCGGAGGTCGCCACCACATAGGCGACCAGATCCCGATGGCCCGAGGGGCCGGCAAACGCCGTGACCGCGCAGGCGCTTACTCCGGGAAGCCGGGCAATGCTCGATTCCACTTCGGCCAGCTCCACCCGGTAGCCCCGGATCTTGACCTGATTGTCGCTCCGGCCGCGGTACTCGAGCGCGCCGTCCGCGCGATGGCGGACGATATCGCCGGTCCGGTAAATGCGAGCCGTGGGATTGTCGGAAAACGGATCGGGCAGGAACCGCTCCCCGGTGAGCCGTGCGTCGTTCAGATAGCCGACCGCCAGGCCGTCGCCGCTGGTCCAGAGCTCGCCGCGCACGCCCGGCGGGACGGGCCGCATTCCCTCATCGAGGACGTACACCCGCGTATTCGAGACGGGTCGGCCGATCGGAACCGTCTCGCCGATCCCGGCGTCATCGCTCATCCGGTAACAGCAGGTGAAGGTCGTGTTCTCGGTGGGCCCGTAGCCGTTGATGAGCACGCCGCCCTGGAGGTGCTGCAGCGCCTTCCGGACATGGGCGGGAGAGAGCACGTCGCCACCGGCGAGCAGCTGGCGCAATCCGGCAAAACCCTCGGGATGGGTTTCCGTCATCAGGTGGAAGAGCCCTGCGGTCAACCAGAGTGTCGTGACGCCATGCTCCCTGATCGCCTTCGCGAGATCGGCGGGCTCGGGCAGCACTGGCATATGGAGGACCAGCCGCCCCCCGTTCAGCAGACTGCCCCAGATCTCGAACGTCGACGCATCGAACGAGACCGGCGCGCACGCGAGGACGACGTCCGCAGCGGTGAGATTGATGTAGTTGGTGTTCCGCACCAGCCGTGCGACCGCCCGATGGGGAACCGACACGCCCTTGGGACGCCCGGTCGATCCCGAGGTATACATGACGTAGGCCGGGGCATCCCCGGACTCGTCGCCGCGCAGACGCGCGTCGGATGCAAGGGCGATCTCCGGCGCGGCCGGGTCAAGTGAAACGGTCCGGATGCCGGTGCGGGGGCACGGGCTGAGAAGACCGCCGGTCAGGAGTACCACAACATCCGCCTCCTCCAGCAGCATCTCCAGCCGCTCGAGAGGGAGCGAGGGATCGACCGGGACGTAACTGGCGCCCGCCTTGAGCACCGCCAGCGCGGCGACGACGAAGTCGACGGAGCGCTCGAGCGCGACCCCCACGGTGGACCGCGGCACCACCCCGAGGCCGCGGAGATGATGCGCCAGCCGGTTCGCGGCCAGATCGAGCTCCCGGTAGGTGACCGTCCGGGGGCCGGCGACCCCGCTGCCGGGCCGCTCGATCACCGCCACGGCGTCCGGCGCGGCATCGACCTGTTCCTCGAAAAGCCGGTGGACGCCCCGGTCCCTCGGATATTCGGTGGTCGTCTCATTCCAGGTCTTCAGCACCTGGATCGTCTCCGATGGTGTCAGCAGCGGGAGCTCCGCGAGCGGCTGCTGCCCCGCGGCCCCTATCCCGGCCAGCAGTATCCGGTAGCGCTCGGCCATTCGCGCGACGGTCTCCCGGTCGAAGAGATCGCTGTTGTATTCGAATTCCGCCTGGAGCGCCCGGCCCGAGTCGCTGATGGAGAGCAGGAGGTCGAACTTCGACGTGCCGCCGGGCGGAAGGGGCAGCCGCTCGGCGGCGAGTCCGGCAAACGCCGGGAGGACCTTCTCCACCCCGTGGAGGACGAAGACCGTCTGGAACAGCGGGTGTCGGCTGTGGTCGCGGGGAATGCGAAGGATCTCGACCAGGCGCTCGAAGGGAACGTCCTGCGCGTCGTAGGCGTCGAGGACCGTCCCGCGCACCCGGGTCAGGAGCTCGCGGAAGCCCAAGCCGCCCGAGAGATCGGTGCGGAGCGCGAGCATGTTGAGGAAAAACCCGATCAGCCCGGTGGTCTCCGGCCGGTTCCGCCCCGTGATGGGCGTGCCGGTGACCAGGTCGGTCTGCCCGGTATGGCGGTAGAGGAAGACCTGAAACGTCGCGAGGAGCGCCATGAACAGGGTGGCGTTTGCCTCGCGTGCCATCCGGCGGAGCGGGTCGGCGATCTCCTCGGGGATGTCGATCCTGACCCGCCCGCCCCGATACTGCTGGGCCGGGGGCCGCGGCCGGTCGGTTGGGAGCTCCAGCTCGGGGAGCGGAGCAGCGAACTTGTGACGCCAGTACGCCAGCATCGGATCGAGCCGCTCCCCGCTGGATCCTTCCAGTTGCCACAGCGCGTAGTCGGCGTACTGAATGGGCAGGGGCGGGAGCGCCGGCTCACCGCCGTCCGCCAGACTGCCGTAGGCGGTGGCCAGCTCCCGGATGAAGACGTCGATGGACCAGGCATCTACGATGATGTGGTGCAGGGTAATAGCCAGCGCGTGGTCGAGCGGTCCCAGCCGGAAGAGCGCGGCGCGAAGGAGCGGCCCGGTCGCCAGGTCGAAGGGCGCCGTGATTTCCGCCTCGAGTTTCCGGAACAGTCGGGTCTCGGGCGGCTCGGTGCCCTGGTCCAGCGCCTCGAACCGCAGGGGGAAGGGCCGCGCGGGTCGAACCACCTGGGAGAGCTCTTCCTCCTCCATCACGAAGGTGGTCCGCAGGATCTCGTGGCGCTCCTCGAGGTGGCTGAGCGCCGCGCCCAGCGCCGCGCGGTTCAGCGCACCCCGAAACCGCAGGCCGAAGGACACGTTGTACGCCCCGCCGGGATCCCCGGCCTGCTCGACGAACCAGAGCCGGCGTTGCGCGAAAGACGCGGGGAAGATGTAGCACCCCTTCTCGATCACCTGGCTCACCGCGCTGCGGGCCCCGCTCTCCCCAACATGTCGCGGAGGATGTTCGGAAGTGCCGTGAGCACGATTTCCACATGCCCGGCCTGCACCTGGGTGACATGCACATCGCGACTCACCAGCTCCCAGCCCCGAGCCGGGTTCTGCGAAGGACGGCGGTGGCCCACCGCGAAGACCAGCTCGATGGGACCCTCGTAGGAACCCGGGAAGTACGCGAACATCGCGCGGGTGTGATGGTGGCGCATCGCCTGCAATGCCGGCGAGGCATTGGACGGACCCGCCGTTTCCGGGGTCGGAGCCACCCACCCCCGGCGGCGGGCCAGCCGCCGGGCTCGCCGTCCGAGCACCCGGAACGGGAAGCCCAACAGGTACGCCACTCGGGGGAGCAGCGGTAACCGGCTCACCATGCGGACCCGGCGCATCAGGTATGCGAACCGATCGAGCCGGTCAATGGGATTCCATGCGGTCAGGCCGCTCACCAGCCGCAGGAACGGGGCAACCAACCCGGGGCGCCGGGCGCTCACGTCCACCAGCACCAGCACCTCGATTGTCTCGCCCGCCTGACGGAGCTGCCGGGCCATTTCGAAGGCCACCAGCGCGCCGATGCAGTAGCCCCCCAACCGGTAGGGTCCGCGGGGCTGAACTCGCCGCAACGCCTGGAGGTGCCGGCGCGCCATGCCCTCGATCGTCAGCGTTTCCCTCGTGCCATCCGGACTCCACGGGGGGATCGCATAGACTGGCTGCGAGCGCCCGGTCACTTCCGCGATCCGCCGGCAGTAGAAGCCGCCGCCCGTGAGATCGCCGTGGACCATCACGAACGGCGTGACGCCGGGGTCTCCCCGCTGCACGACCACGAGCTCCGCGATCCGGCCCGTCTCCGCGTGCGCAAGCAGGTGTCGCGCCACTTGCCGGACGCTGGCACCCTGGGAGAGCGCTGCCGGCGGCAGGCGGTGGCCGGTTGCCTCAGCGACTTCCTCGATCATCCGGGCGGCGAGCTCGGGACTGCCTCCCAGGGCGAAGAAATCGTCGTCGGCGCCGATCACCGTGCCGGGCAGCAGCCGTTGCCACAGCGTCGCCAGCACCAGCTCGAGCGTGGTGTTGGGCGCCTCCCGGCCCTTCGGGTCGCCGGATGCCGGTCCGGCCGCATCTCGATGGTCGAGGTACTCGGCGATCTCGCGGATAGTGGTGCGCTCGAAGAGCATCGCGAGCGGCACCCGGCGTCCGGTGGCCCGCGCGACGTCGTCGACCATCCGGGCCGCGAGCAGCGAGTGGCCGCCGAGCTCGAAGAAATCGTCCTCGACTCCGACGCGCTGGTCGGGGAACAGTGTCACCCACACCCCGAGCAGTGAGGCCTCGAGCGCCGAGCTGGGCGGCTTGTGGCGGTCGCTGGTCGCCTCCCGAGCCGGCCCGAGCGACGGCAGTGCGCGGCGATCCACCTTTCCGCTTTGGGTCATGGGCAGTCGGTCCAGCACCACGATCTGACTCGGCAGCATGTAGGCCGGGAGCCGCCTCCGGAGGTGCTCCCGCAGCGCGCCGACCGGATCCGCAATTGCTTCCGCAGGCACAATGTACGCGACGAGCCGGAGAGCACCATCGCCTCCCGGCGATGCCGCCACGGCGCACGCGGCGACCTCGCCGAAGCTGCCGATGGCCGCTTCGAGCTCTCCGATTTCGACCCGGTGTCCCCGAATCTTGACCTGTCCATCGAGCCGGCCCTGGAATTCGATGACGCCATCGGGACGCCAGCGGACCCGGTCGCCGGTCCGGTAGAGCCGGTCTCCCGCGTGGAAGGGGCTCGCCACGAAGCGCTCCGCCGTGAGCTCCGGGCGCCCCAGATATCCCGCGGCCAGGCCGTCGCCGCCGGTATACAGCTCGCCGAACACCCCCACCGGCACCGGCTGCATCGCCTCGTCGAGGATGAAGACCGTCGTGTTCGCGATGGGGCGCCCGATGGGAATCGCGCCCCGCGCCGGATCGTCCCGCGTGATGGCGTGACAGCAGGTAAAGGTGGTGTTCTCGGTCGGCCCGTAGCCGTTGATGAGCC
>JANNGX010000014.1:0-14601 GCA_031404115.1 Gemmatimonadales bacterium
GCGAGCGCGGCGGTGCATTTATCTTTCTCCCATGGATCACCCCGCCGATCCCAACGTCTTCGAGACCGCCAACGCCGGATTCGCCCAGGCGCTCTACGAGGACTATCTCCGCGACCCCGAGTCGGTACCGCCGGATTGGCGGCGTCTGTTCGAGAGCGGCCGTGTCGGCGAAACGCCGGACGGGCGGACGGGCGGTCAGGCGGACGGACAGTCCAACGGGCGTGGGGACGGCCGTGCTGCCCCTCCATCCCCCGGCCCTCTGCCTGTAGCCTCCAGCCGTACCGCCGCGCCGATCAAGGGTCCCGCAGCGCGGCTGGTCCTGAACATGACCGAGAGTCTTTCGGTGCCCACCGCCACCACCTTCCGCGAAATCCCGGTCAAGGCGCTCGAATCCGCGCGGAGCCGGTTTAACGCGAGCCTCAAGGCCGCGGGCCGCACCGAGAAGGCCTCGTTCACCCACTTCATTGCCTGGGCGCTGGTACAGGGGGCCCGGCAGCATCCGGTCATGCTGCAGTCTTTCGCCATGATCGACGGCGTGCCCCACCGCGTCACTCCTGACGGAATTCATCTCGGCCTGGCGGTCGACGTGGAACGGAAGGACGGCAGCCGCGGACTGGTGGTGCCGGTGCTCAAGCACGCCGAGAAGTTGGCCTACCCGGAGTTTCAGGCCGCCTACGATGTCATCGTCGACAAGGCCCGGACCAACAAGCTCCTCCCCGACGATTTTGCCGGCGGCAGCATGACGCTCACCAATCCGGGGGGGCTTGGTACCGTGGCCTCGGTCCCCCGGCTCATGGCGGGCCAGGGCTCGATCATCGCCGTCGGGGCCATTGCCTACCCACCGGAATTCGCCACCGCCTCGGCGGACACCGTCGCCCAGCTCGGTTTGAGCAAGGTGATGACGATTACCAGCACCTACGACCACCGCGTGATCCAGGGCGCCGAGTCGGGATCGTTTCTCCGGACCGTCGAGCTGCTGCTGGGGGGGGCGGAAGGGTTTTACCAGGGAATTTTCGGTGCGTTCGGGCTGACGGACGGTGCGGACGGTGAGGACGGACCGACGGCGCTTCCGTCCCCCCCGACCGCCCCGTCCTCACTGTCTTCACTTACGCAGGTCGCCGCGGCGATGGCGCTGGTCAAGGCATTCCGCACCCACGGGCATCTGGCGGCCCGCCTCGACCCGCTGGGCAGCGAGCCCTCGGGCGATCCGGCCCTCGATCCCGTCGCGCTGGGTCTGACTACGGAAGTGATGGCGAAGATTCCGGCCCGGGTGCTGCGCATCGCGGTTCCCGGAGCGACGCTCGCCGATGCGCTGCCCAGCCTGGAGGCCACCTACTGCGGCACCATCGCCTACGAAGTGGAGCATGTCAGCGATCACGGCCAGCGCATGTGGCTCCGCCAGATGATCGAGTCGGGCGCGCATCGCCAGCCACTGGCGCGCGAAGACCGGATCGCGCTGCTGGACCGGCTGATCGCGGTGGAGGCGTTCGAGCGGTTCCTCCACAAGGCGTATCTGGGGCACAAGCGCTTCTCGATCGAGGGCGTGGACCTGCTGGTCCCGATGCTCGACCTCGTGATCGAGCTATCGGCCGATCGGGGCGCCCGCGAGGTGGTGGTGGGGATGGCCCACCGGGGCAGGCTCAACGTGCTGACCCACAACGTCGGCCGACCCTACGTCACCATCTTCGCCGAGTTCGAGGGGGCCAAGCACCTGGACGAGGTCGGAAGCTCCGAAGACCCGGGTACCGGCGACGTCAAGTATCACCACGGCGCCGAGGGAGCCTACCGGACCCGGTCGGGCAAGGCGATCACCGTGGCGCTGGCCCACAATCCGAGTCATCTCGAATTCGTCGGTCCGGTGGTCGACGGCCGGGCCCGGGCCCAGCAGACCCAGCGCCGGGGCCAGGAGGCGGTCCACGATCCGGTGGTGGCGGTGCCGGTGGTGATCCACGGCGATGCCGCCTTTGCCGGGCAGGGGGTCGTGGCGGAAACGCTCAACCTGGGCGCCCTGCGCGGATACCGGGTCGGCGGCACCATGCATCTGATCACCAACAACCAGGTCGGCTTCACCACCGACATGACGGACGCGCGGTCCACCCGCCATGCCAGCGATCTGGCCAAGGGCTTCGACATCCCGATCATCCACGTCAATGCCGACGATGCCGAAGCCTGCCTCGCGGCGATGCGGCTCGCGAGCCTGTACCGGGAGGAGTTTCACCGCGATGCGCTGATCGACCTGGTCGGCTATCGCCGCTGGGGACACAACGAGAGCGACGAGCCTTCCTACACCCAGCCGCTCATGTACGAGCGGATCAGGAATCACCCCACGGCGCGGGAGCTTTACGCTGCGCTGCTGGTGAAGGAGAATGTGCTCGCCGCAGAGGAAGCCGAGGCACGCTATGCCGCGGCGTACCAGCGCCTGGTGGAGATCCAGCAGGGGTTCAAAGCCAGCGCCCCGCAGACTCCTCCGACCCCTTCCGCGGGCGTCGGGGTCAAGGTGCCCTCGGGAGAAGCAGTGGAGACCGCCGTGCCGGCGGAGCAGCTCCTGGCGCTCAACGCCCAGCTGCTGACTGTACCCGAGGGCTTTACCGTCCATCCCAAGCTCAAGCGCCAGCTCGAGCGGCGCCTTCCGGCCATGGGGCCCGAGGGCGGCATCGACTGGGGCCATGCCGAAGCGCTGGCGTTTGCCTCGCTGCTCACCGAGGGCGTACCCATCCGGCTGACCGGCCAGGACACCGAGCGCGGCACTTTCAGTCACCGCCATCTGGTGCTGCACGACGCGGTGACCGGCCAGACCGTCACCCCGATCTCCCGATTGCCCGGCGCGCTGGCCGCGTTCGAGGTGTACAACAGTCCGCTTTCCGAGCTGGCGACGCTCGGTTTTGAGTATGGCTATGCCACCGCCGCCCCCGAGGCTTTGGTGGTGTGGGAGGCGCAATTCGGCGATTTCATCAACGGCGCCCAGGTCATCGTCGACCAGTTTATGGCCGCGGGCCTGTCCAAGTGGGGTGTCACCAACCGGCTGACGCTCCTGCTACCCCACGGATATGAGGGCCAGGGCCCGGAGCACTCGAGCGCTCGCATCGAACGGTTTCTTCAGCAGGGGGCCGAAGGAAATTTCCGCGTGGCCAACTGCACTACGCCGGCGCAGTTCTTTCATCTGATGCGGCGCCAGGCGCGGCGCAGCCGGATCCGGCCGCTCGTGGTGTTCACGCCGAAGAGCCTGCTGCGCCTGCCCCAGGCCGCCTCGCATCTCCACGAGCTCACCACCGGAACTTTCCGGCCCGTCCTCGATGATCCCGATGAGGGTGTCCAGGCGGGGGCCGCAGCGGTCGAGCGGATTGTGCTCTGCTCCGGCAAGATCTACTACGACCTGGTGAACGAGGCTGCCAAGCTGGGCGATGGACGACCGGCGATCGTCCGGGTGGAGGGGCTCTACACCTTTCCCGAGGACACGCTCAAGGCCGTGCTGGCGCGTTATTCTGCCGCGCGGGAGGTGGTCTGGGCCCAGGAAGAACCGCGGAACATGGGTGCCTGGTCCTACGCCGCGCCGAAGGTCGTCTCCCTGCTGCAATCCGGTCAAGTTCTGCGCTACTCCGGCCGCCCCGAGCGGGCCAGTCCCGCCGAGGGATATCCCATGGCGCATGCCGCCGAGCAGGCGCGGATCGTTGCCGAGGCGCTGCATCCGATGGTTTCATGATGATCGCGCCCATTGGATTCGCACTCGTACTAACCGTCCTCGGAGCCGTTTCCCCGCCACAGTCCTCCCCCACCGACGGGGCCCCCGACTCTTGCCGGCGCTGCCATGAGCACATCGTGGAGCGTTATCTGCTGACCGCGCACTTCCGGACCTCGGCGGAGGCCACTGCCCGGACGATCAAGGGCAGTTTTGTCGCCGGGCAGAATGTGCTGCTTACCGGCAACCCCAGCGTCAAGTTCAGATGACGCACAGCATGGGCCGATTCTTCCAAACCGGCGTCGATGTGGCGCACGGCAGCGCCAAGTCCGAACGCTTCGATCTCGTTATCGGCTCGGGACGGAAGGGCCGAACCTACCTGTACCGGAAGAACGGTCTCCTCTTCGAACTCCCCGTCTCCTACCTGACGGTGCTCCGCGGCTGGATCAACAGTCCGGGATTCCGCGACGGTACGATCAACTTCGGCCGCCTGATCCAGCCGTGATGCCTCGAATGTCACAGTACGGAGTTTTCCCTGGTGGACCAGGGCGGGAGTCTTCGTTATGCGCCGAGTTATCAGCTCGGGCTGTCGTGCGCGAAGTGCCATGGAGACGGCCGCCGCCACATCGCGTACCACTCCTCCCACCGGACGGAGAAGCCCGGCAAATTCATCTTCAACGCGGGGCGAACTCCCCGCGACGCGAAGCTCGACGATTGCGCCCTGGCCATTCCGGAGCCCGGCAGCCAAGAAAGCCGGCATTCACCTATCAGCCCGGCGCACGGTCGATGACTACTACGCTCCGCCCTCTCCGCAGGAGAGCCCCGTCCCGGACGTCCACGGCAACCAGATCGGACTGCTGCGGCTGAGCAAATGCTTCCGGGCGAGTCCGTCCATGTCCTGCACGACCTGCCACGATGTCCATCAGACCCAGCGCGAACCGGCCCCATTTGCACAGAAGTGCCTGGTGTGCCATCGGGGGGTCCAGCACAAGATGGCCACCCGCCTGGGCTCCCGCTTGGTAAGCCGCTGCATCGACTGTCACATGCCCAACGAGCCGTCCCGCGCGCTGGTAATCAATACCCCGACCGGAAGCTTCGGGCCGGCCTACCGCAGTCACCGGATCGGGTTATATCCGTAGATCGCCGACGCGGTGCTGCAGGGTTTACCCGCGAGGCGCGGCTCGCGCCCCGGCGGAGTACGCGGCACGCCGCCCCCATGAACCAGGAGAGTGCTTCGCTGAGGTCCAGCGTCACTTCGTAGGCGAGGTGGGTCGAATCGAGCGTCCGGCCCCGATGTTGATCATCAGGACGCGGTCCGGCGGGGCATACCCTGCCGGATCCACGATGAAGGCGCCGGAGATCTGCTCCCGGGCATCGTCCTTGTCGAAGTCGTGCCGGCCGGCGACGGCCATGGAGTAGCAGGTGCCCGGCCGAGGGATACCCCATCGCGCATGCCGCCGAGCAGGCGCGGATCGTGGCCCAGGCGATAAGCTCGACCGCCGGCAAGGGTCCCGGCTAGGACCCCTGCAGCAATTTCTCGAAGCGCCGATTCCCCTTGAGCGGCGCGAAGTTGGGGTCAATCCGCATGAAGGCCGGCGTGAGCACATAGGGGATCTTGACCAGCTCCTCCAGCCGGTCGAGCGCCTTCTCGATCTCTCCCACCTTCAGGTAGACCCGGATCAGCTGGTGCTGATAATAGGCGCCGTTGGTCTGGTCGGCGCTGAGCGGCGTGAAGCTCGCCCCTCGCTCGGCCGCCTGGATCGCCTCGGATTTCCGGCCCAGCATGGCCAGGACCAGCCCGCGGAAGAGGTTCCGCTGTGGGTCGTTGGGCACGGCGCGCAGCTGTACGTCATACGCGGCCAGCGCCGTGTCGGCCAGGGTTCGCACCCGGGTCTTGTCCCCGCGCAGGTCGGCTACCTGCATCAGGGTGGTGGCCCATGACGCTCGGTCGTCGTCGAAAGCCGAGGGCGTGAGCCGGAGCACCGCCTGCTGGTCTTCCTCCGCCAGCATCCAGTAGAGATCCTGGTACAGCGCGAAGTACCAGAGCATCGCCGTGCGGGTGACACCGGGCGGTGTTGACTTGATCACCCCGCGCGCGGACGCCAGATCCCCCTGCATGAGGTAGGCGGTGGCCAGGCCTTGCAGGATGTTGAGATCGGCCGGGGATTCCCCGAGGATCTCGCGCGCGAGCGCAATGGCCTCCGGGTACTTGTGCAGCGCGAGCCGCACGGAAAAGAGATTGCGCCTGGCCGGGAGCGAGCGAGGATCGACCCGCACCGATGCCTCCGCGTGGGCCAGGGCGTTGGGCCAGTCGCCCCGGACGGACTCCACCTGACTGGCGAGACGGAGCACGCTGGCGTCGTTGGGCGCCAGCCGGATCGCCGCCATGCCGTCCGTCACCGCACCCGCCATATCGTTCGCGACCAGATACTTGTAGCGCGCGCTCGCCGAGAGGGTCGGGACACCGCCGGGCGCGAGCGCCTGCAACCGCTCGACCGCCCTCCTGCTGCGCGCCGCAACCTCCGGACTCGGCGTCCCGTTGAAGTAGAGCAGCGAGAGGTTGATGGACATGGTCGACCAGGCCTCGACAAACGCCGAGTCGAGGGCGATCGCCTGCTCATACAGGCTGATGGCCTGCCGCAGGCTCGAGGGATCGTTTCCCTGTACGGCGCGGGCCCTGAGGAAGAGGTCGTATGCCGCCAGGTTGCTGGTGGGCCGTTCGGCGAGCTCGCGCTGTTCCTTGGGAGCGAGGGCGACGTTGAGCGCTCCGGCCACCTGGGTCGCGATGTTTCCCTGGACCTGAAAGATGTCGGTCAGCTCGGCGTCGAAGCTCTGGGTCCAGGTGCCGGCGCCGGTCTTGACGTTGATCAGCTCGGGCACCACCTGGACCCGGCCCTTGCCGGTGCCGTCCTTGATCCACACCGCCGTCGACGTCAGCAGATACTGCACGCCCAGCTCCCGCCCGATTTCCTGGGGAGTTTTCTTCGAGCCCTTGTACGCGTCCGAGCTGGTGCGGGCGATGACCTGGAATCCCGCCAGGCTCATCAGCTTGCCGCGGACCTGGTCGGTGATTCCGTCCACGAAATAACCGTCCTCGGGCGCCCCGCGATTCTCGAACGGCAGCACCGCGAGCCGCACCACTCCACCGGCGGACGCCCCATCCGGGCCGCGGAACACCAGCACCGTCGCCACGACGGCCCAGAGACCTAACGCGCCAAGGCCGCCGAGCGCGGCATTCTTCCAGGTGAAGCGGGCCGCGAGGCCGGTGACCGCCCCGCCCGCGGCTCTCCGCGCCTCCATCCTGCCGGTGACGACGAGCACCAGCGCGCCGATCGCGAGCAGCAGCACCGCGAGTCCCAGTACCCAGGCGGGAAGGCCCCACCGGCGCACCAGCCCGAAGACCATCGCCAGCGCGAGGGCGGAGACGCCGAGGAAGAGTCCCCACACCTTGCCGGTACTCGGCGGGGCGTCCAGCCCCAGGCCCGGGGCCGGAGTACGGGGGCCGGAGAGCGGCCCAAGCCGAAGCTGATCCTCGGCACTACCGAGCGCCTTCCCAAACTCTCCCGCGGTCTGCCATCGATCGGCGGGGTTCTTGGCGAGGGCCCGGGTCACCACCGCTTCGATTGCCGGGGAAAGTCCTTCGCGGGTGCTGGCAAGCGACCGGGGCGCCTCGGTCATGCTCCGGATCACGATCGCTTGCGGTGTGGGCCCGGTGAAGGGCGGTTCCCCCGCGAGCATCTCGTAGAGCACGCATCCCACGGCGAAGATGTCGCTCCGGGCATCCACTCCCGCCGAGCCGCTGGCCTGCTCGGGGCTCATGTACTGGGGCGTCCCGACCGCGAGACCGGTCTTGGTGATGGCCGCCCCCGGTCCCGCCCCCGCGCCGAACGCCCGTGCGATCCCGAAGTCCGCCACCAGCGCGTGTCCGGCGGAGAGCATAATGTTGGCGGGCTTGATGTCGCGATGGATGATCCTGCGGCCGTGGGCGTACGCCAGCGCCTCGGTGACCTCGCGCGCGATCCGGAGCGCTTCGTCCACCGGGAGCGCGGATTCCCGGCGGATCCGCTCGTGCAACGATTCCCCCTCGACGTAGGGCATCACGTAGTAGAGGACGCCGTGGGCATCGCCCGAGTCGTGCACCGGCAGGATGTGGGGATGGCTGAGCTGCGCGGCGATCTCGACTTCTCTGAGGAACCGCTCGGCGCCCAGGGTCGCGGCGAGCTCGGGACGCATCACCTTGACCGCCACTTGGCGGCGATGCTTGAGGTCGGTGGCCAGGTAGACCGTGGCCATCCCGCCCTCGCCCAGGATCCGCTCGATGGCGTAGCTGCTGCTCAGCGCCTTGCGCACCCGCGCGATTTCGCCGACCTCGGTGGCGCCGGTACGGGGAGGGACCCCGGGCTCGGTGGGGGTCGCGGCGCCGCAGTGCAGGCAGAAAAGCGCTTCTTCAGGAAGCGGCGTACGGCATGCGGGGCAGGCACGGGCGGGTGCGGTCATGAGCACCAGATTTTGAAGGGCTATTTCGGGACGCGGAAAGATAGCCCCGGGATACCCCGCGGGGCCGGTTCTTTCTCCTCCCGGTAGGTCCTGGCGATTCCAATCTTCCCGGGTGTCCTCCCTGGCACTCCTCCCCCTTCGGCGGCATCTTCCCCGGCCATGTCCGAACTCCAATCACGCCTCGATAGCGGCCTCGCCGGCCGCTACACCCTCGAACGCGAGCTCGGCCAGGGCGGGATGGCGCTGGTCTTCCTGGCCCGGGACCTCCGCCACGACCGCAAGGTCGCCCTCAAAGTGCTGCGGCCCGAAATCTCCGCTGAGATCGGCGCCGAGCGGTTCCTCCGCGAGATCAAGATGGCGGCCGGCCTCACCCATCCCCACATCCTCCCGGTGTACGACTCGGGACAGGCGGACGGCCTCCTCTTCTACGTCATGCCCAACATGGAGGGGCGCTCGCTCCGGGAGCGACTCGAGACGGAGCGACAGCTCTCCCTTGACGAGGCCCTCCGGATCGCCCGCGAGGTCGCCTCCGCGCTGGATTACGCCCATCGCCAGCGCGTCGTCCACCGGGACATCAAGCCGGAGAACATCCTCTTCCAGGAAGGCAACGCCCTAGTGGCGGACTTCGGCATCGGCAAGGCGCTGACCGGCGCCACGGCCGTCACCCAGACCGGGCTCGCCATCGGCACCCCGGCGTACATGAGCCCGGAACAGGCTTCGGGCGAGCAGGACATCGACGGCCGGAGCGATATCTACAGCCTGGGATGCGTCCTCTACGAAATGCTTACCGGCGAGGTGCCCTTCACCGGCCCCACTGCCCAGGCCATCATGTCCAAGCGGTTCATCTCCCCGGTACCGCACGTCAAGGCGATGCGCGACGTGCCCGATGGCCTCGACGAGGTGGTGACCAGGGCCTTAGCCCGGGCGCAAGTGGATCGATTTGCCACCGCGGCGCAGTTCGCCGAGGCGCTCCGGCCGGCGGGGGTGCCCCACCGGACCCCGGCCGACGCACCCAAGAGTGCGCCGGCGGCCAAGGCCATCGCCGTCCTCCCGCTCGCCAATATGAGCGCCGATCCCGAGAACGAGTACTTCAGCGACGGCATGACCGAAGAGATCATCGGCGCGCTCTCCAAGGTGCCGGGCCTGCAGGTCGCCTCGCGGACCTCGTGCTTCTCCTTCAAGGGGAAGGAAGTGGACATTCGCCAGGTCGGGGAAAAGCTCGGCGTCGCGTCGGTGCTCACCGGCAGCGTGCGGAAGATCGGCAACCGGATCCGGATCACCGCCCAGCTGGTCAATGTGGAGAGCGGCTACCACCTTTGGTCGGAGACCTACGACCGGCAGCTCGAGGATGTCTTCGCCATTCAGGACGAGCTCTCCCGGGCCATCGTCGAGGCGCTCAAGCTCCAGCTCGGCAGCGCCAGCGACCAGCTGGTGATACCCACCAAGAATCTCGAGGCGTACAATCTCTACCTGAAAGGGCGTTTCTTCTTCTTCCGGTTCACCGAGCCGGGACTGCGGAAGAGTCTGGAGCTGTTCCAGCACGTGCTGCTGCAGGAACCCGGCTACGCGCGCGCCTATTCGGGAATTGCCGACTGCTGGTGCGAGCTGGCTGATGACTGGGTCGCCCCCGACGACGCCTACCCCAGGGCAAAGGCGGCGGCGACCACCGCCTTGCGACTCGACCCCGAGCTGGTCGAGGCAATGACCTCGATCGGCAAGGTGCTCTGCTGGTATGAGTGGGACTTCGCCGGCGCGGAGCAGCAGCTGCGCCGCGCGGTGGCGCTCAACCCCAATTACACCGAGGCACATTGGACGTTCGGGAGCGTGTTGCCCGCGGTGGGTGCGCTGGGTGAGGCGATCGGGGAGATGCGGAAGGCGATCACCCTGGATCCGCTGCACCCCCACCACAGCCGCTGGCTCGGCCGCTTTTTGCTCTACGCCAAGGACTACGACGCGGCAATCACCCAGAGCCAGAAAACGCTCGAGCTCCACGCCGATTACTTTCACGCCTATCTGGACGCCGGCTCGGCGTATCTGGCACAACGCAAACCGGATCAGGCCCTGGAGTGGTACCGTCGGGGACAGAAGCTGGAGTCCAGCGTCCGCTCCTACGATGCGTTCATCGTGCGGGCACTGGCGCCCCTGGGGCGACGGGAGGAGGCGGCTGAGATCCTCACCCGGCTGGAGGAGGAGTCAAAGCAGCACTACGTTCGGGCCGAAATCCTCGCGATGGGGTATGCAGCGCTGGGGGAGCTCGATAAGGCCTTCGCCCTCCTCGAGCGGGCGTACCAGGCCCGATCCTCCGGGCTGATCTACCTCCACCTGGATCCCGGGTACGAGCCGCTCCGGCACGATCCGAGGTATTCGGAGCTGGTGGGGAGGATTGGATTGCGGTAGGTGGGCGACCGGATGGCTACTTCACTCCGATGCGCTTGACCAGCGCGGCGTATCGGGGGTCCTGCTTCAGCGGTAGGTACCCGGGATCGAGGTGGAGGTAGACCAGCCCGCCCGACCGGTCCTGGAGCGCCCGCTCGAGCCATCCGAACGCCCGATCGAAGTCCAGGAACGCCGCATACCCCATCGCCACTACTTCGGCGCGCACGTAATGCTGCCGGGACTCGTCCTCCAAGCGGGTCAGAATCGCTTCCCCCTCTTCCCGGCGGCCCAACGCGGCCAACGCCCGCACCAGCAGCGCGTCGTAGGACCGCACGCTGGTCGGTAGCGCCTGGCCGCGGCGGTACCAGTCGAGCGCCTTCTCCGCGTCGCCGAGGCCCAAGTAGGCCGATCCGATGTCGAGATAGGAGTTCGCGATGGTAGCGGCGCTGCCGGTTCCAAGTAGACCGCCGTCCCTCACCTTCAAAGCAATTACGATGATCAGTAAGGGCCGCGCGCCGGAGCCTGCCTCCGGAGTACCGCGCCGCGAGGTTTTGGAGTGGGCGCGTGGAGTGAAACCGCCTCATGTGGGTGGCCTCGGAATTGCGCCACCCTGGGTGTGTTGCGGGCAAGGCCCTGGAGCGTCGCCCTCGAAGCAAGATCACATGTTCCCCAGAGGATTCCTATGCAACGCGCTTCACTTGGTCCAACCGCCATGCTCCTCGTCCTTGCCGGTGCCGCCTGCTCGACCGGGCCGAGCGACACCGGTCGCCTCGAGTTCCAGCTCGCGACCACTGGCACCGGGGCCTCCACCAGTCCGCCGGCGCTTGCCAATGTGACGGTCACCCGGGGCGGCAACATTATCGTGATCACCCAGGTGCAGCTGGTTGCGCGGAAAATCAAGCTGCAGCGCGCCAACGGCAGCTGCCCGACACCCGATCTGTCCGATGCAGGAGACGGCGACAAGGACGATTTGCCAGGGTGCCCGAATTTGCGGCTCGGCCCACTGCTCCTCGATCCACCCTTGGTGGACGGAGCCGAAACTTCGTTCTCCATCGATCTCCCGGCGGGGACGTACGACGAGGTCAAGCTCCAGATTCACAAGCCGACGAATCACAACTCGGATGCGACGTTCGTGGCCGCCAATCCCGGCTTCATGGGGGTGAGTATCAAGGTGAACGGAACCTTCAATGGAGTGCCATTCACCTTTACGACCGACCTGACGAGCGTGATCGAGGCGGAATTCAATACCCCCGTGGAGGTCGTTGCCGATGGGACCACGAGCATCACGCTGCTGCTCGACGTTCGGGGATGGTTTCTCGATGCGGGAGGCGTGGCGCTGTTGAGTCCCCTCACGCTCTCGCAGCAGGGGCGTCAACGGGTCGAACAGAACATCCGCACCTCCTTCCACGCCTTCAAGGATGATGACCACGACGGCGACGCGGACTGAGCAGGCTCGGCCGGATGACATGATATTGGACGAGAAGTTTCGGCAGCGCGCGCTCGGCGAAGGCCGCCGGCTTCAACGCGATGATCCTCACTGCCAAGCACCACGACGGCTTCTGCCTACTTGCCCCCCACCACGGTCGCCAGAATTTGCTGCACTTGTTCTAGACGAGCGGGCTTGACCAGGTGGTGATTGAATCCCGCTTGCAGGGAAGTCTCCCGGTCTGAATCCTGACCGTAACCCGTCAAGGCGACCAGCACGACGTTTTTGAGCACGGGTTGTTGCCGGATCCGGTTCGCGACCTCGTAGCCGTTCAGGCCCGGCAAGCCGATGTCCAGCAACACCACGTCCGGCCGGTAATCGAGGGCCACTTGCACCGCCGTCGGCCCGTCCTGGGCAGTCCGAACATCATGTCCCGACGCTGTCAGCAGCATCTGGAAGCTCAGGACCGTATCCACGTTGTCATCCACCACCAGCACTCGCAAGGGTCGTGCGATCGGCCGGCTGATGTCCGGGACCGGCGACAGCGGCTGCGACTGCGGCGCGTCAGCCGGCGCCACCGGCAGACGCACGATGAACTCACTGCCTCGCCCCAGAACACTGGAAGCCTCGACGCTTCCTCCGTGCAGGTCGGTGAGCCGTTGTACCAAGGCCAGGCCGATGCCCAGCCCGCCCTGGGCGCGGTCCAGGGATCGTTCCGCCTGGGTGAACAGGTCGAAGATGCCAGGAAGCAGTGCCGGGGCGATGCCGACGCCGGTATCCCGGACCCGCAACACACACTCATCGCCCTCGTGCCGGACGGTCAGCCAGACGTGACCGCCTTCCTCGGTGAACTTGGCGGCATTGGTGAGGAGGTTCGCCACCACCTGCTCCAGGCGCGCCGCGTCGGCGTAGAGCCGGATCGGTTCCGGCGGCAGGGACACCGTGAGCTCATGCCGGCGTTGCTCGAGCAGCGGGCGGGAGGTCTCCACCGCACCTTCCACGATGCTGCTCACGGCGACCGGTTCTCGGCGAAGCTGCACCCTGCCGGTGGTGATCCGTGACACTTCGAGCAAGTCAGCGACGAGACGTTGCAGGTGTGCCATTTGACGCTCAATGATGCCGCGGGCTTGCTGCTGGATCAGGTTTTCGCTCTCCCGCTGGAGACCAAGCAATTGCACCGCGTTGGCGATGGGCGCGAGGGGGCTGCGCAGCTCATGACTCAGCATCGCCAGGAACTCGTCCTTGCTGCGGTCGGACGCCTTGAGTGCCTCCAGGAGGGCGTTCAGTTTTTCATGGTGACGTTGCGTCGTGAGGTCGGTGACCAGGAGTCCGACCGCGGCTCCGCTGTCCGGCGGAAGGGCGTTGAAGGTGAGAAACACCGGGACCAGGGCGCCCTCGGCATTCCGCACATGACTCTCGCCCTGGCTGAATCCGGTGCGGCCTTGTTGCAGCAGGCTTTCGTAAGACCCTTGGGCATCGAGCGGGATGAAGTCGCGGAAGGCGACGCCCATCAGTCGCTCGAGCGGCTTGCCTACCAGGTCGGCAAAGCGCCGATTGCAATAGGCCAGGGTGCCGTCGTCGCTCAGCGTAACCGCGCCCTGCTGCATTTCCTCCACCAGCAGCCGGTAGGGACGGTCGGCGGACTGGAGGGTGTAGACCCGGGTCCCGTGCGGCTCCTCGACGACAAATGCGTCCACCGCACCGCTGCGAATGGCCCGGATCGTCGCCTCGGCCTCGTCGAGCCGCAGCCGCAACTCGTCAATTTCCGCCAGCTGATTCAGGTCTGCCATGCGACATCTCTTGTTATGGTTTGCGCCGCAGGTCCAGGCCCAACAGCACCCGCTCCTCATTGGAGAGGTCGCCGACCAGCCGGCGGAGAGGTGCCGGCAGCTTCTTGACCAGCGTGGGCACGGCGATAATCTGTTCGTCGATCGCCAGTTGCGGGTGCTGGTACAGATCGATGACTTCCAGCTCGTAGCGTCCGTGCAGCCGAGTTTCGCAGATGGCCTTGATCGAGGCAAAGGCCTCCGTGCTGCGCGGCGTCATGCCGGTGACGTAGAGGCGCAAGACATAATGCTCCCCGGAAGGAGGTCCGGCCACCAACTTTTCAAACGCTCCGGTCGTGTCCGGGTCTTTGCTCTGCATCGGTTCCGTCCTCTCTCAATTGCCCGGCCTGGCGGGACGTAACTGCAATCCCACCAGGGTGCGCTCGGTATTCGACAGGTCGCCTACGATCCTGCGCAGCGGTTCCGGCAGCTTCCGTACCAGCGTGGGGATTGCCACGATCTGGTCACCCGCCGCCAGCTGCGGGCGCTGCAGGAGGTCGATCACTTCGATCCTGTACCGGCCCGGCAGATGTTCCTCGCACAGTTGCTTGAGGTTGGCGAAGGCGGCGACGGACCTCGGCGTCTGTCCGGCAACGTACAGCCGGAGGTCCCACAATTCCGGCTCATCGTTCATTTGCGGTCCCGGGGTTGCTTGTGGGAACGGCCGGATGGCTCGTCATCTTTCAGCACTTCGTCCCCTTGGCGGCTGATCCCCATGCGATCCCGATCCTGCCGGTTGGTTTCCTCACGCCCCATCGCCCTGGTCGCCGAGCGGACGGGGCTGACCCAGGATGTATTGC
>JANNGX010000015.1:0-12556 GCA_031404115.1 Gemmatimonadales bacterium
TCTCCCGCATCGAGCGCCTGGCGCGCGCGCTCCAGCAGGACTAGCCCCGGTTCGTGGCCGAACGAGGGATCGGCCCCCACCATGGTGTCTTCCAGCTGCAGGTACATCAGGTCGGCCGGAGTCGGGAGCGGCGGCGGGATCGGTCCGGGCGCGTCGACCGAGTCAATGTCATCAAACTCGGCCGCGTCGAGGATCGTCAGGGAATCACCTTCGAGGGCAGCCTCGCCGGAGCCTTCCTCGACCAGCCAGACGCCGGCTCCCCCCTCCATGGGCGGCCCCAGATCGACGGCCGCCTCGGTGAGGTCGAGCATGGGAAGCGAGTCGTCCCGCGCGGCGTCCGCGTCGAGCTCGGAGGATGCCCCGGTGATGAGGTCGAGGCCGTCCAGCGGGGCGATCTCGCCCTCCCAGGCCTGGTCGGCCCCGAGTATGGCGGTGCCATCGACACTGAGGCTCTGGCCGGCGGCCGCATCGGCGTCGAGCGATGCGGCTCCGTGCTCCGCGGTCACCGCCACGATGGCCGATCCGGAGTCGAGCTCCTCGGCCGCACTGCCGACCAGCCCCTCCATTGCCGCCACGCCCTCGGCGGGGAGCGCCGTCTCTTCGCTGGTGTCCAGGAAGATGAGGTCGCTGCCCGACCGATTGGTGCCCAGCGACCCGGACCGTTCCACCGTGATCGCCTGAAGCCGCTCACGGGTCTTTCGGGCGCCGGTGGCGTCGCCGCGGGCCTCCAGCTCACTCGCCAGCTTCTCGAGCTGCTCCTGGGCTTCCTCGGTGCGGGACGAGGCCCGGAGCAGTTCGACCAGCATCAGGCGGATGTCCGGATTGGCATGGAACTGATCGGCGAAGAGCTTGACCGCCGAGAACGCTTCTTCGAGCTGACCGACGCCGTTCATTCGGTCGAGGTACTCCAGCAAATTCTTCTTGGCCTCCCCCACGAAGTTCTTGCGCGCGTGCAGCTGGGCGAGGCGGAGGTAGGTGGCCGTGCGGCTGGGATTGACCCGGAGAATTTTGCCGCAGAGCGCGATCGCGTTGTTGAAGAATCCCTGGTCGGCATACAGCTCGGCGGCTTGTTCGTATGCTCGCAGCGACGCCATGGTGTCGCCGGCCTTCATTTCCAGATCGCCGACACGATTGTAGAGCGCAGGGTCCTGGGTGCCCTCGCCCCCCGCATCTTCCGCTTCACGAATAGCCTGGAGGTAGACGTCGATCGCGCGACGCCATTCCTCCCGTTGCTCGAACTTTCGAGCCGCTTCTTTCAGCTTGTCCAGATTCATGCGGCTCGCGAGCGAAAGGGGCCGAACGCCAAAGGCTTGCAGCTTCGTAAGATAGGAAGACGGTGCGGCGGGGGGCAAGGAACTGGAACGGGGCTGGGTCCGGCGTGGTCAGGGGGGCTGGGGAATCAGGGCCTCGGGATCCAGCACGCCAGCGGCCACCGCGCGGGCAAGCCGCTCGAGGTCGGGAGCCGGTGGCCGGTCCTCGGTGAGCGGCAGGACGGGGTCCGGCATGTCACGGATCCGGCGATAGAGCGCTTCCACGCCGCGTCCCGGCCGCTGGGGCAGCAGGAATTCCAGACCCTGCGCGGCGCAGAGGAACTCGGCCGCGACGACTCGCTGGGCATTGGCGAGTATCCGGCGGGCCTTGTAGGCCGCGGCCATCCCCATCGGTACAAAGTCTTCCTGGTTGGCATCGGTCGGAATGGACCCGATGCTGGCCGGATAGGCGAGCGTCCGGGACTCGGCGACCAGTGAGGCCGCCGTGATCTGGACCATCATGTGCCCGGAGGAGAGACCGGGATCCGCGGTCAGAAAGGCCGGGAGGCCCTGCGAAAGGTCGGGGTTCACCAGCCGCTCCACCCTCCGCTCGGACAGGGCCTGGAGCGTGGTGAGGGCGATGGCCATGAAATCGAGTGCCTGGGCCACCGGCTGGCCGTGAAAATTCCCGCCGGAGAGCACGTCACCATTGGGGAAGACCAGCGGGTTATCGGTCGAGGAGTTGAGTTCGATTTCGGCCACTCTGCCCGCAAAGGCAATCGCATCGCCAACGGCGCCCAAAACCTGAGGAGCGCAACGCAGACTGTACGCGTCCTGTACCCGTGGGTCGTTTTCCCGGTGCGACTCGCGAATCTCACTGTCGTCAAGCAAACTGCGCATCAGGGTCGCTGCACGGTGCTGCCCATCGTGCGGACGGTTCTGGTGAATCCGGGCATCGAGCGGAGTCGGGGTGCCCCGCAGCGCCTCGAGGCTCATGGCGGCGGCACCCAGGGCCGAACGCCAGAGCGTCTCCGCGTCGTGCACCAGCAGGGACAGAAGCGCGGTTTGCGCCTGGGTCCCGTTGATGAAGGCGAGTCCCTCTTTGGGCCCCAGGCGGAACGGCGTCAGCCCCGCAGCGGCCAGCATCAGGGCCGCGGGACGTCGCTCGCCGCCGGCGGTCAGAACATCGCCCTCGCCCATGAGCGAGAGCGCCAGGTGCGCCAGCGGGGCCAGGTCGCCGCTGGCTCCGACGCTTCCCTGCTCCGGCACCCATGGAACGATGCCGCCATTGAGCATGGCAATGAGGGCCTGGGCGAGCTCGGGGCGCACCCCACTCGTGGGGCGCAACAGCACATTGGCGCGAAGCAGCATGACCGCTCGCACGGTGCCCGCCTCGAGCGGCTCGCCCACGCCGGCCGCGTGACTCCGGATCAGATTCAGCTGGAGGCGATCGAGTTGCTGCGAAGGGATGTGGACATTGGCGAGCTTGCCGAAGCCGGTGTTGATGCCGTACATGATCTCGCCCCGGGCTACCGCGCGGTCGACGATGGCCCGTGACGCGGCGGCGGCGGCGAGGGCACCGGCGTCGGCGCGCACCACCGTACCGGGCACCCGGGCGATTCGAACGACATCGGCGATGGTGAGGGAGCGGCCGTCGAGAATCAGGGATGGTGGCATGCGCCGGAATGTAAGGCAGTGACCGGTGACCAGTCAGCAGGGACCGGATGCCCGGAGAACGAGCCACCGGGTACTGGTCACTCGTCACTGGGGCGGCGTCAGCTCCGGATTGCCGGGGTCCCGTTGAAACGACCAGTCGAAGATCACCACGTTCTGACCCACGTGGGTGACGCGAAGCCCGCCGAACCGGCTGGATCCGTCACCGCCATCCATCTGAAACACATATCCCCAGCCGACCAGCGCCTCGCGCGCCGTGCGGGTGAATCCGGTGAGTGGCGCGGCGTCGATATCGGTCAGATCACCAACGGGGGCGTTGCCGTACACCGTGACCAGCGTCCCGCTCCGGACCGGCGTGAGGAAGATCCTCCCCGCGGCGTCGCGGTCCACCGTGAAGTCCACCAGCGGCGATGATCCGGGCAGCGTTTGCCCGAGCTCGCCAACCTGGACCTTGGCATCGCCATTCTGATCCCGCCAGAAGCGAAACCCTGCGGTTGGGTCGGCCGACTGGCGGGTCGTAGCCACCACGTTTCGCGCGTCGTCGCGCGGCGTGTCGGCACGGGTCGGGGACCAGAGGCTCTCGAAGCCCTCGATCGAGATGGCCGACACGGCAAAGCACATCGGGATGCCATTGGCGAGTGCACCCACCTGGAATTCCGCGGCGACCGTGGTGCCTTCGAGGCGCCAGGGCTCGCGGCACCGGTTGGCGTCCAGGTCGTAGTCGGCGCTATAGACCCGGTAGTTCCGGAAGCCGGCGGGATCGACTGTGGCAGGATTGTCGGTCCAATAGAGAAAGATCCCCCCGTTGACAGAAATACTCCCCAGCGAACTCGGCCGGTCCAGCGCCAGCCGCTCATCCACCGTGATGATAGTGCTCCCCTTGCTCTCGTTGCCGGAGAGGCTCATCGCGGTGACGTAGTACTGCAGCTGCGGCGTGCCGCGCTCGTGAAAACTGGGGCTCGAGGTCTCCGCGCGATACGCGAAGCTCCCCGAGGTGCCGCCCCGGCTGTACACCCGGAAACTGCCGGCCTCGAGATTGTCGTCCCATCGAAGCAACACGCCGGCGGGCTGATCCGGGGTTCCACTCGCTTCGACGTCATAGCGAAGGTTGGTCGGGGGGTCGAGAAATTCTCCCGGTGGGCCGAGTAGATCCGCGGTACAGGCAGCCAGCGCCAGCGTGAGAGCGAAGCAGCTCCCGGCGAGACGTCGCACGAAGGTTCTCCCGATCGAGGTCACGTGGCCATAGAGCAGCGGTCGTGCCAGCGATTCGGTGCCACTAACGTATTGGGGTATATAGAGTTGCGAAAATTGCCAACGGGCGGCCCTGTCCGCGTCCGAGGACACTCAGGGACGGATGGTGGTCTGGTTGTAGTCGAACTTGATGTCGGTGAAGTCGGTGAGGAATACCGAAAAAAAGAAGGCGAAGTTGCCGTTGGGGCTCTTCACGAAATTGAAGGCCGCGCGCCATTCGTGCAGATCCCGGCTCAGCGAGATCTGCTGCGACTCGAATTTTCCATCCGTCGCGTTGTACTGGGTGGCCCAGGTCACGCCCCAGAACCGGGTCGGGCTGAAGGTCGTATTGAGGCCGATGCTGCTCCGGTTGTTCGACGGCTGCACCACGCCGGTCGGGCTGAGGACCGGTCGGGTCCGCGAGATATTGACGGTGACATTGGTCTGGAACGGGCGGCCTCCCCGAGAGTACAACTGCGCGGGATCGAGGCCGACGTTCCTCCGCAGATCCCCGGGCAGCGCCACGCCGCCAAAACCCGCCGGCGGTTGCCTCCGATCCGGCGTTTCCTCCGGGGGGCGCTTGACCAAGCCCAGGACGGATCCGATCGACTGGAAGGTGCGCCCGGTGATCTGGAACCCGGCGTTGACGCTGGCCAGGAACGGCTTGAACTTGGAGCTCTTGAACCCCACGGGGCCTTCCCAGAGGTCGTGGGAAAGGGACAGGCTGAAATTGGGCAGCAGATCGCTGGCGAGCGTGTTCTGAAGGTTCGACGTGGTCCACCCGGTCCGGCCCGGCTCCTTCGACTGCTCGATGTCAAAGGCGATCGGGCTGGTGCTGACGCTGAGCAGCCGGAATTTCCGCGCGGTTGTGCCCGCTGTGTCGTCGGGGGCGGGACGTCCCTTGGCCTCGAAATTCTGGTTCAGGGAAAGCTGAATGCTCTGGGAAGCGATCGTCTTCCGAATGTCCGGCCGGCCCACGGCGCGGGCGTAGTCGGCCGGGATGGTTCCTGGCGGAGAGTACGTCCAGGAGATGCTGGGCGAGATGCTGTGCCGGATTCGCGAAATCCCGCCGATGCCGCCGAAGAACGCGAAAAATGTCGGAGACACCGAGGCGCCGAACGAGAGCCGCTTGCCCTGGTACACGAAGTTTCCGCCGGTCAGCGCGTTGCGCACCGCGAAGGGTCCCGGCCCCGAGTTGGCGACGCTGACGTTCGGCGAAAGCTTCCAGGTGGAGCCGAAGAGGATGGGAAGATTGATTCCGGTGAGCCAGTCGACCGACGTCGCAAAGCCCCCGTTCCGGAGCCGGCTCACGGTGATGGAGTCGTTCGGTTCGGGCGTGTCGAGGTTGGCGATCCTGACGGTAGTCGAGTAGCGGCCGGTCGAATCGTTGTCCTCGATGGCGATGGAGTTGGACCAGTTGAACGAGCCGATCCGGAGCGGCGTCTGCAGCGCCATCGACGAGCGCCTGGTATGTCCCAGCAGCTTGATGCTGTCCAGTTGCCCCGGTGCCCCCGGGACGAAGAGGAAACCGTTGGGTGTCTTGAAGTTATTCTCGTTGGTGAACGACAGCCCGGGTGACCAGGTGATACTCCGCCCGATGTCGAGGGGCTTCGGGCTGATCGTGAGGGTCGGGGCGGAGAGCCGGGCGCTGCCATCGTTGATGTTCTGGTGACCGCTCAGTCCCAGGTCCACGTTGCCCCAGGCAAACCGCTTGGTGAAGCGGGCCCCGCTGGTAATTTGCTGGGTGGTCTGCCGCGGGTCGATCGAGTTCCGGGAAATAATCGACGTGTTGGTCGCATAGTTTGCGTTCACACTCACGCTGGTGGAGACGTTGAAGTTCTGGTTGTGAGACCAGGAAATCTGCTTTCCGGTGCCCCCGCCACTCTGCTTCTGCACCGAGTAGGCCAGGTTCCCGCTCAGGAAGCGGTTGAGTACCCGGTACTGTGTGGTGATTCCCCACCGCAGGTAACGGTTGTTGTACCAGTCGAGCTGCAGCTGCGCGTCAAAGTAGTCGTTGGGGGCCCAGTAGTAGCCGATGTTGGTGACCTGGCGGTTGTACCCCTTGGTGGGCCGCACGATGTCGTTGAAGCCGAATTGCGGAATCAGGATGCCGGAGTGCCGCCCCGCCTTGGTATCCTGGAAAATGAAGGGGATCCAGGCCACGGGCACATCGCGGATGTAGAGAATCGCCGGCCGGGCAACCATCACCGACTTCGACACCCATTTCATTTCCCGGGCCGAGAAGTGATAGTGCGGGATTGGAAGGTCGCAGCTGGTCAGCTCGGCGTTGCCCCCGTACAACCGGCCCTGGTTCTGGTCGATCGCCAGGTTGCCCCGGACAAACCAGTTCCCGCCCCCCTCAGATAGCTGGGTCAGCGCATCGCGGATCACCCCGCGCTCCTTGCAGGTGTCGAACCGGGCAGACTCGCCAATCAGCACCTGGCCATTCTGAAACATGTGCGGCTCACCGGTGGCCTCGACGCCGCACTCCCCTTCCAGGTACCGGATTGACGCCGCCTCCACCACCGCTCCCGAACGGTCGGTCATCGCGTTGCCGCGGAGATGCACCAGCTTGGACCCGGCTTCGACCGTGGCGGAATCGGCCCGGTACCGGGTGACCTCGTAACCCTCGAGCTCGAGGAGCTGCGCCATGATCGAATCGGCCGGCAAGAACGCCATCCGGGGCGCGGAGGGGAGCCCGAGCCGCCGGGCGCTGGCGGAATCGAGCCGCCGTCCAGCCGCCCCGGCCCGCGGCAAGGTGTCGCGGCCGACCAGTCCAGGAAGTCCCGGCTGGCCGGGCCGGATGGGGCCCTGGGGAAAGGGCAGCTGAGCCTGTCCGGTTGCCGGAACCAGACAGAGCAGCAGGACCAGCGCCCCGGCCGCCGCCTCGGTCTTCCGCTTCCGCTTCTGCACTACCCAGACCCCCGCCACCCCGATTTCGTAGAGCAGGATGAGCGGGATGGTGAGCATGAACATCGACAACACGTCGGCGCCGGGCGAGAGCACCGCCCCGGCGATGAAACTCCCGACGACCGCATAGGGTCGGACCCGGTTGAGCAGCGGCGTGGCGACGATGCCAAGCGCCGCCAGAATGATCATGAGCAGCGGCAGCTCGCACGAGAGGCCAAGGGCCAGGACGATCTGCATCACGAACGAGAAGTACGCGTCGTACGTGATCATGGGATTGAAGGTGCCCGCCTGGACTCCCATGAGGACCCGCAGCGCCTGCGGGACGATGAACAGGAAGGCCAGCGACCCCCCCGCCAGGAAAAGCCCCAGCCCGACGAAGAGCGCCGGCACCAGGGTCTTTTTTTCCTTCTCGTAGAGCGCCGGGGAAAGAAAGGCCCAGAGCTGCCACAGCAGGATGGGAGAGGCCAGCACCAGGCCCACGATCAGGGACAACTTGAGCACGATCATCAGCGGCTCGGTGGGCGAGAGCACCGTGAGCTGACCACCGGGGAGGTACTCGGCGATCGGCCGTTTCATCAGGTCGACCAGGTGAAACCGGTTGACCAGCCAGAGCCCCACCCCAAAGCAGGCCACCACAGCGAGCAGGCTGCGCAGAATGCGCGAGCGGAGCTCCTCGAGATGGTCGAGGAACGGCATTTCGCCGGCGGTGCGGGGCATGGAGGGTCCGGGGCCGCCGCTAAGGGCGGAGATTCTTCAATTGCTCTCGAGCGAGGTCGGCTTCGTCGGAGCGGGGGTACTCCCTGAGGAGACGGTCGTAGTAGCCCTTGGCCGCGGCCCGATTGTTCCGGACCTCCTCAATGCGGCCCATCTTGTAGAGTGCGGTCGATGCTTTTCCCGACCGGGGATGCTGGCCCACCACCCGGGTCCAGTACGCCACGGCCGAATCGGCGCTCTCCACCGCAAAGCTCTCTCCGACGTAAAACAGCGCGTCGGGCACCAGCTCGTTCGTGGGATAGCTCCGAAGGAATTCCTGGAACCCGCGTCGTGCGGTCCCCACCGCCCCCCGGTTGAGCTGCTGGCGTGCGCCCTGATACATCTGGTCGGCAGAAACCGTCGGGGTCGGGCCCGGCGCGACCGCCACACGGGAGGCGGTGTCCACCCCCCCCGGCGGCGGCATCACGCCGACCGCCTGGGTCTGCTCGGCCCGCGCATCGACCTGGGCCTTGAGCTCCGACAGTCGACGCTGGCTCTGGCCGGTGAGCTCCTGAATCTGGAGAAGCTGGCGCTGGATGTCGGTAATATCCGCCTGAAACCGGACATCGAGGGTCCGGAGCGCTTCGCGCCCCGCGACCAGCGAGTCCATGATCCGCTGCTGCAGGTCGAGCACGGCCCTGAGCCCGGCCGCCCGCGCGGAATCGCGGCGGGCGGTTTCGATCCGCATGGAGCGTACTTCGCCCTCCAAGAGGCGCACCTGGCCCTTCGAGGCGCATGCGGGGAGCACTGCGAGGGAGGCTAAGAGGCTAAGCCGTAACGAGGCCAGGAAGCTCCGAGGCAACCGCAGCTCCTTGCCTCCTCGCCTCCTGGCCTCATAGCCTCCTCGCCTCTTCATCTCGGCGCCACCAGGCGATCGCCGCCGCTGATGATCTCGAACTCGTCCCGGCGGTTTTGGGCCCAGGAACCCTCGTCGCTGCCCGAAGCCACTGGCCGCTCTTCTCCCAGGCTGGTCACATCGATTCGCGAGGCATCGACGCCCTTGCTCACCAGATACTGCTTGGCCGCCAGGGCTCGCTTGTTGCCCAGGACCAGGTTGTACTCATCGGAGCCGCGCTCATCGGCGTGTCCGCTGACCCGGATCCGGAGGGCGGGGTTGGCCCGCAGAATGTCCGCCTTGCGATCCAGGATCGGTCGATCTTCGGGCTTGATTGCGTCCTGGTCGAGATCAAAGTGGATCATATTGGCGAGCTCCGCCGCCAACGCGCGGGTCGCGTCTCCACCGCCGCCCGTATTACCCGGCCCGGTATTCCCCGGTGTGCCAGGATTGCCAGCGGGCGTTGTGGTCGAGCCCGGGCCGGTGTCGGTTGGCGGAACCACCACCGGGTCTTTTTTTCCGCAGGCTGCCACCGCGCAGAGCGCCAGCAGGGCGAGCGGCATTACACCGTGTCGTCTACGCATGTTCGACTCCGCGAGGTTGAGGTTCGCTATTGCGGGCGGCCAAACGACCGCGACCACGCCGGCAACCGCGCGCTGCCCGGCGTCACGATCTGCCGGGTCCGCGCCGTTTCCGTATCTACCACAAACAACTGCCGCCGGCCGGTACGGTTGGACACGAACACCAGGTGGCGGCCGTCAGGAGCCCAGCTCGGATCTTCGTTCCGGCCCGAGGAGGTCCACTGCTTGGGCCGGCGTCCCGCCAGATCGAAGGTATAGATCTGCGGCGCGCCCCCCACCTCGCGATGAAACGCGATTGCGGCGCCGTCGGGCGACCAGTCGGGCGCATTGGAATTGCCCGTGTCGCCGTAGTCGAACGGCACCAGCAGTTCCTGATCGGTGCCGTCGGCGGCCATCGCGTAGATCTGCTGGCCCCCCGAACGCGTTGACACGAAGACGACCCGGCGTCCGTCCGGAGAATAGGCGGGGGAGAAGTTTTCTGCAAACCTTCCGCCGGTCAATCTCTCGACGCAACAAAGGTCGCGAACGTTTGCCCCATATAGGCTTACGCCCTGGTCGCTCATTCGGGCAAACATCAGCCCGGCGCCGTCGGGAGCGAAGGACGGCGTGATGTTCTGAGTGCCGCTCGTGGTGGGCACCACGGACCGGGTTCCGCTCCCCACTACCTGCACCACGATGGGCTTGGACCCGTCCGCAGCGAACTGCATATAGGCGATCCGCGCCCCGTCGGGCGACCACACGGGCGATGCCGCTGACACCCCGGCGGGGGACACTGGCACCAGCCCGGCCCCGTCGCTGTCGACCCGCCAGATGCGCTTGTCCTCATTGAGGAACAGCATCCTGGTGGAAGCGATGCCCGGCTGGCCGGTACCCAGTCGAACAATCTCGTCGGACAGTCGATGCACGGTCATCCGGCCGTCCCCCGTCCCGCTCCGGTCCACCGGCATGGTCGTCTCGGCCTGGAAGCGCTCGGCGCCCAGATCGTAGAGTCTGGCCGTGACCCCACCGCTCGCGGCGGGGACAAGCTCCAGCGCCAATGCCGCGCCCAAAGTGCGATAAAAGGCAAAGTTGATCGGACCCCGCGGAGCGGCGTCGGATGGAGGGGTCTGGGTGAGCGCGATGACCTCGAACCGATCGCCGTAATCCAGGTCCCGCGCTACAATGGCCCGAACCGAGTCGAGACCCGGTGCCGGCAACACCACCAGGCCGGGCCGGACTCCGGGCCGATAGGTGATGCCGACTCGCACGGTATCCTGGGCGGAAACCTGGGGAGGGAGGGCTGCCAACAGCGCGAAAGCGGCGACTGTCCCCACGGTCCCTGCCGCCCTCATCGTCCTCACCTTCGTCACGGAGTCTGCCTCGGAGTGAACAGGAAACTGATCGGCAGATAGTCTGCCGGATAACCCGCTGGCAGCGGGCCGAACGCCTTGGCCAGGGCGGCCGTCTCGATGGCGCCCTGGGCCTCCTCATCGAAGGAGTAGCTGCGCGAGCTCCGGAGCAGCTTGATCTCCTTGACCGTGCCGTCGCGCAGGATCACAAACGTCACCTCGGCCTCAAGCGCAGCATTGCCGGCCGGGCGATTCCATCGACGATAGATCTGCGTGACCAGATTGCGCAGGTATTCGGGATAGGGAAACTCCTTGCCCTGGGTCTTCACGTTGGCGATGTCGGAGCCGCCTTTCGGCGTTTCTCCCGGGAGCGGAGTGACCGGACTCCCGGCCTTGGCCGGCGCCTTGGCAGGGCTCTTGGCCACGGGCTTGGCGGCCTTCGGCAGTGCCTTGGCCGCGGCCTTGGGCGTAACCGGCGCCGGTTCCGGCGTTTCGGGGGCGGGCCGGGCCCGCCCCGACGCCGGACTGGCGGCCACCAGCTCTACCGCATAACTCGGCTGGGTCATGCCCAGCTGCGGCCGGATTGACAACACCAGCGCCACCACGGCGCCCACATGCACCAGCACCGACCCGACCAGGCCGGTCCACACCGCGCCGCGCGGAAGACCGGCAGCCCGAACGCTCAGGGAACGACCTCCTCGTCTTCAGTCGTCATGCTGATGTTTTTCACTCCGGCCGCGCGCATCGCCGCCAGTACTCGCACGACGTCACCATAGGGGACCCGGCGATCGCCCCGGAGGTAGACGTCCGAGGTGGCGCGCTTGGCCACAACCGCGCGAAAGGCGGCGCGGAATTCGTCATAGGTGACCCGGGTTTGATCAATGAATATCCGGCCGCTTCGGTCCACGCTCACGATGATGCCCTCCTTCGGCGCCAGGGGCCTGGCCTCCGCCTTGGGCAGCTCCAGCGCAACGCCGCCCTGCATCATGGGGGCGGTAATCATGAAGATGATCAACAGCACGAAGGCGACGTCCACCAGCGAGGTGACGTTGATATCCGCCGTCGGCAGCAGGCGCTTGCGCCGTCCCAATCCCCCGGAGAGTGACATCTAGAGCAGCCCCTCGCGCGCCATCCAGCCCACCAGCCCGTTGCCGAATCCCTCCAGCTCCGACTCGAATTCCGAGACCTTGTTGGCGAAGTAGTTGTAGGCCATCAGCGCAGGGATCGCCGCCGCCAGGCCGGCCACCGTCGTCACCAGCGCCTCGGCCACTCCGGGCGCTACCGCGGCGAGATTCCCCGAGCCACCCTTGGAGATGCCGATGAAGGCGTCCATGACACCGAGGACGGTGCCGAGCAGGCCCAGGAGCGGGCTCACCGCCCCGATGGTGGCCAGCCAGGTGACGTACTGGGCCGCCTCGTCGCGTCCGGACGCGACCTCCTTCCCGAGCACCATCTTGAGCGCCTCGAGCTGGGTGGGAGAAAGCGCACCGTGGCCGCTTCCCTCGTCCTTGATCACCCCGGGCTGCAGCTGGGAGTAAAAGGTCAGCCCCTCACGGAAGAGCCGATTGAACGGAGACGGCGGCAGTTTCATCGCCCCCCGATAGGCCTCCTGCAGACGGGGCGTGCGCTCGGTTTCCTGGAAGAAGCGCCTGGACTGTGTGCGCAGCCGCTTGAATTGCCACCCCTTGATGCCGATGAGAAACCAGGAGGCGAGCGAAAAGAGTGCAATGACGGCGAGAACGACGAGCGTCTCCGGGCTCGATGCCAGCACAAGTTCCCAGGGGGTGCCCGGCATCGGCGCTGCGGCCTGTAGAATCATCATGACGGTAAGATAGAGGCGTGACCCCTCGCGAAAAACGCCTCGCCCCGCACCCTCTTGCCGAGACGGTGCGGGGCGAGGCGAGGCGAATACCGGGGCCGACTCGATCAGCTCGGCAGCTTGGCGATCTGCACCACGCGGGTGCCCGGCTTGATGTCCGGCGAAATCACGTTGAG
>JANNGX010000016.1:0-5923 GCA_031404115.1 Gemmatimonadales bacterium
ACGTAATGAGTAAGCTCTATCGTTCGTTGCTGTGGTCCGGGCTCGTGGTCGCCGGTGTCGCAGCGTGTGGCGATGATCTCACGATCACGCCGCCGCCGCCGCCGCCCGCCCCGACCGTCCGCAGCGTCAGCGTCGCGCCGAATCCGGGCAATATTGCCCCGGGCGGCACGCTCCAGATGATCGCGTCGGTCAATGCGGACGCTGGCGTCGCCACCACGGTGGCGTGGACCAGCAGCAACTCGGCCGTTGTCTCGGTCAGTGCCGCCGGCCTCGCGACTGCCGTCGCCTCCGCGGCCCCCGGCACGTCGGTAGCGATCCAGGCCTGCGCCACGGCCGCCACCGGCGTCTGTGGTCAGGCGACGGTCGTCGTGACCGCGGCCGTGACCCCGACCGTCACCGGCGTCACGGTGACCCCCTCGGGCAACGTGACCTTCGTGGTCGGCCAAGCTCCGATCACCTTCGTCGCGTCGGTTCAGGGCACCAACAGCCCGTCCCAGACCGTGACGTGGAGCACCGGCTCCGGTGGCTCGACCGTCGTCAGCGTCGGTGCCGCGACCGGTATCGTCACTGTCGTCGGTGCCGGAACCGAAGTCGTCAAAGCCTGCGCCAACGCGGCTCCGACCGTCTGCGGGAGCGTCTCGGTCACCGTCCAAGTGGCTCAGCCGACCCAGATCTCCATTCAGGGCATTACCCAGGGAAGCACTGTCACACCGGTCAACCTCGCCAATGTATCCGGCCAGGTCGACGTGATACTCAACGTCGAGCCGGGCGCCGGCAGCCTCGTCAAGGTCCAGGTCCTGATCGACGGAGTGGTTGCCGCCGAGCAGTGCTTCACCTCAACGACCTGCCCGGTCTCCCTGCGTGCCGAGGTCGGTCCCGCGAGCGCCGTCCAGACCGTGGTTCTGAGCCTGAACACGGCGCAGATCAAGAAGCTGGCCAATGGCCTCTACATCCCGGTCGCTTTCAACGGGCCGCGGAACTTCTCGGCCAGGCTCTTCACCTCCCTGACCACGTCGGGGCTGTCCTCCAACGTGATCCCGGTCGTGCTGCAGAACCCCGACGCCATGCTCGGCGGCCCGACGGTCACTAACGTCGCGCTGGCGCAGGCGAGCAGCTCGCCGACCTTCACCAACTCCGTGCCTGCGGCTGGTACCGTCTGGTACAAGGGCAACGTGAACGTGACGGGTGGCAGCTACATCTCGTTCTTCCCGGTCACTCCGGCCATTAGCTGGGTCTCCAACGTCGCCGGGTGCGGTCCGAACTCCGGTAACGCGACCAGCGGCACGCCGACGACCGGTATCACCACGAGTGGCGTTTTCACTTGTAACACCACGGTCGAGGGCCAGGTCGGCCTGACTGGTGCGTACGTGGTCACGCCGGGCACCGCTCCGGCGCCCGACTTCGTATACATCGCGGCCGTGGGCTTCAGCACTGTCGGCACGGTGTATGTAGTGAATGGCGATAACCGCTACAACCTGTTCGCCGGCGGCGCGGCCCCGGCTCCGACGGGTCCGTTCATCGACAACAAGGCGCCCGCGATCGCAGTGCTCAACGTCGCGTACAACGACGCCTACGACCAGGCCTGGATCAACGCCACCTATGACCTGGGCGTCAACGATATCACGTCCACGGATGGTGGTACCGGCGTCTTCTCGGAGCAGGTGGTGCTCGACCCGGCGGACCTCGTGGCCTGCAATGGCGCGGCGGTGCCCAGTCCCCATGGCCTGGCGGAAACGCTGACCAGCTCCGGCGGGGATTCCTACCGGATCTGCGGTGGGGCCACCGACAACATCGGCAATGCGTCCGGGTTCACCGGGCCGTCCAACCCGTTCGGCGTGGACAACACCGTGCCGCTGAGCCGTCTGGCCGGGTCGTCGCTTGCCGCGACGCCGAGCATCGCGCCGAGCAACACGTCGGCCATCAGCACCACGGCCAACACCACGATTTACGCCACCGCAGCGCAGATCAACAGCCAGGTGTTCGGTCTCGAGGGCTTCGACACCCGCTCCGGTTTCAACCAGAACGTGGTGGCGGGCTCCGACGCGGCCACTCAGGTGCTGACCCGTACCCTGCAGTCCGGCGTGACCGGCTGCGCGGTCAACGATCAGCTGACTCAGGTGCTGTCCGATTCCTGGATCCGGATGCCCATCCTCACGCTGATCGAGTGCGGCAGCGGGCTGGCGGGGTACTATGACTACTCCGGAAACGTGAACGACCGCGCGGGCAATTTCAGCAGCCCGAATATCGTCCGGAATTTCGCGTATGACCTCACGGCCCCGGTGACGTCCTTCGTCTCCCCGGCCCAGACCACCTACACCCCGGGCCTGCCGGCGGCGTTCAACGTCATCGCCAGCGATGATGTCGAGGTGCTGCTATCGTTCCTGTCGTTCAGCTTCACCGGCATGGGACCGCCGGCGGCTGGTATTGTCTACCCGTACGGATCGGTCGCCGGCCTGACCATCGGGTCGCCGTGGCCGTCCGCCGCGCCAATCTCGGCGCTGGTGCCGAGCACCGGTACGACCGGCATGATTTCGATTCCGTACCTGCTCGGTCGTATCGACGATAGCTGCACCGGGTTGGCCGTGCCGTATCCGAGCTGCAGCGCGACGCTGGGCAGCAAGACCATCGGCTCCGAGTACAACCGGGACCTCAACCTGAACGCGCCGACTCCGAGCAACGCGAACCAGGCTCCAACCGCGATCGTGACGAACGTGCAGGACATTGCCCTTCGTGACGGCCTCGCCGGTGCGGTGTTCTCCTTCAACCCGGTCACCTTCGTGACCCCGGTCGCCGAGCAGTGGAGTGCTGCCACGGCTATCGACACCTGGATCGGCAAGAACGGCACCGGGGACTGCCCGGCCGGCACCATCTGCGCCGATCAGAAGACCCAGACCTCCAACGGCCTCCAGTTCTTCACCACCGTAAGCCTGTGGCGTCTGAACACGGCCACCAACCAGTGGACCTTCTGCGGCGATCTCACTCCGCAGGGTCCGCCGCCCTTCGTTGACAACGGCGTCTACCGGATCTGGCGCTCGACCACCAGCACTCCCGGCGGCTCGACCACCTGCGGCGCCCTCACCGGCTTCTATCGGGTGATGGGTACGCTGAATGGCGCCGGTCTCTTCAGCCCGAGCTTCTAGGGTCGAGCTGATCGAGGCAGGCCAGTAGAATCAGGAAGCCCCGCCGCAAGGCGGGGCTTCTTGTTCTTCCCGCGGCCACCGCCGCCCCCCAAACCGTTGCCGCAACCAGGGGGCCGGGGGGGGAGAGAGCCTTCTATGCGCTCCTCGGGCTGGGGATCCTGCCCCGGGTGTCCGCCGGTGCCCTGCTTGGCTTCCAGGGGTACATCTTTTTTTGCCGACCAGCTGAACTTCCGCAACCACCCGAATTTTTTCCTGATCCTGCTGCTGCTCCTGATGTTCGCGCCCGCGGGGAAAGCGTTTTCGGTTCCCGCCCTGTTTCGCGGTCTGACCCAGGGAGGCCGCGGCGCCCCGGCGCCGAGCCGCGCCACGGCACCACTTACGATGCAGCGACTGATGCAGGTGCGGATCTCGATCGTGTACTTCTATGCGGCGCTGCACAAGATGACGGCGCAGTTTCTCGGCGGGCATGTCCTGGCGGATCTGATCGGCGGCGCGGTCTCGAGCGGCCGCTTGGGACACCTCCTGGCCGGCTGGCTTTCCCCGGCTGCCCTCGAGGGATTTCGGGCTTCGGCGGCACAGCCGGAGTTCTGGGTTCTCCCGGCCTGGATTACCGTGATCCTGGAATGGACGCTTCCCTTCGCGCTCTGTTTTCCGCGGTGGAGGGTCGCGGCCATGGCCTTCGGAATTCCGTTCCACCTCGCGATCGGCTACACGATGAGAGTCGAGATCTTCCCGGCGGCGATGATCTCATCGTATGTGCTCTTTCTTGATCCCGAGACGCTGCCGCGGGTCTGGCAACGGGTGCGCGGTAGCTTGGCCGGGCCGCCGCCCTCCGCCCGGTCCGTGAAACGCCGGCGGGTGCGCGCGTAGGCTCCGCGACCCCCCCCCGGCGCCGGCTCCTTGCTGAACCCCGGGCGTCCCATCGCCGCAAAGGTCAGCCGCTTGCCCAGTTCCACCCTGGGCTGGTCGGGGGATTGCTATCCCTGCTCACCCGATCGCGCCGCTTGGCGGAGGCGTCCGAGTTCTGCCCGAAGCGGCTGCCAATAGACCCGATCGCGCTCTCGCTCGGCTTCCTGCTCCCCGGCAAGCTCGCGCTCGAGAGCCCGCAAATCTCTGGTGCGGGCGGCAGCCAACACAAGTCGCTCCGATTCGATCCGGGCCGCATCCTGGGGAAAGAGCCCTACACATTCCGCCAGCAGCTCCGCCGTGCGAAGCTCACGGAGCCAGAAATCAACCCGGGCCGGCGTGGGCTGTTCGCGGAACTCGAAATAATTGGCCTCCAGCAACCGGCGGATCATGGGCCAATCCTTGTCGCGCTGGGTTTTCTTCGACGCGACCAGGTCCGGGAGGGCCATCACGTCGATCTCCAGCGGCAGGTCGGATAGGTGCGGAATCGCCAGCGTCGCGCGGCGCTCCCAAAGCTCGGGAAAAGGATCCACGCCGCGCATGTTCGACATCACATCAACGCGAAGGCCGCTGGTGCCGCAGCGGAAGTGAATCGCGTGACCGCGGTCGAGATACCGCGCTTCGAACGGCGGAACCGCAACCACCTCAGCGTCCAGGTCGGTGAGCGCCGCCCGCAGGCGGATCAGATTGTCGGGAGATGCAACGATCGCCAGATCGGCGTCTCGGCTAAACTCCGCCGCGCCGTATAAGATGCATGCCTGCCCGCCCATCAGAAGGTGCTGGACGGCGTGCTCCCGCATCGTCGAAAGGGCTTTGTGAATCGGGTTCGGTATCAAGCGTTCCTCCGAGTGCAAAGAACGACGTCCAGAGACGCGTACTCTCCCTCCACCGCTCGGCCGGCGTCAGGCGATACCATTCCGCCCACTCAGGCTCGCAGATATCTTCCGGCCGAATTGGCGCGCGGGCCGAAATCGCCGGCGCACTCGCGCCATCGCTGGTGAGCGGGTCTGGCATGGCGTCAATATAGCCACCTGCGGAGCCCTCCTCTCTACTCGGCCACAGCCGGTGGCCCTTGCCCGCCCACGGAAACGGCCGCCAAATCAGTCCGTACATCTGCGCAGGCGGCGCTGTCGGACTCAAGGCCGGCTGCAAGGTCGTCGGGACCTCCGGCGGCGATGCGGTATCCGAGACTCGCGAAGAAAGTGGTGCTGAAATCGAGAGCACCGCTATGACCTGGGCTTCACCATGATCGATGACAGCTCCCACCCTGACGACGCGAAGAATCGCACATTCTACCTTCTGGTCGGCTGGATGTTACCCTGCGACATCCGGCTGCCCACCCGCGCCCGGCGCCGGCTCCTTGCTGAAGCCCGGGCGCCCCATCGCGGCAAACGTGAGCCGCTTCCCCAGCTCCACGCCGGGCTGGTCGAAGGGATTGACCCCGTACCAGGCCCCGGCAAATCCGGTGGCCAGCTGGTAGAACATGATCAGCTCACCCACCGTCTCCGCCGACAGCGCGGGGAGCGACACGGTGAGATTCATGCGCCCCATGCGGGCCAGTGCGGCCGAGGTGGCCTCCTGCTCGGCCAGCAGCAGCTCGCCCATCGTGTGGCCGGCCAGGTACGCCAGCTCCTCCGGCAACCCGGGGCGGCCCGGAATGATCACGTCCTCTCCGGGATGCTCTACCCGGAGAAAGCTCACGACCTTGTCGAACGGTCCCTCCATGTACAACTGCACCTGACTGTGCTGGTCGGTGGCACCGAGGGCGGCCACCGGGGTCGGCCCGGCATGGACCACCTCGCCGCGGCGGTCCAGCCGCTTTCCGAGGCTCTCGGCCCAGATTTGGGCATACCATGCCGCGAACTCCCGAAGCCGGT
>JANNGX010000017.1:0-11256 GCA_031404115.1 Gemmatimonadales bacterium
TCCCAGGGCGGTGAGCGTCATCCCCTGGCGGGCCACCATGGCCAGGATGCTCCGGCGAGAGGCGCCCAGCGCCGACCGGACGCCGATCTCACGGGTTTGTTCGGACACGCTGCCCGACAGCACGCCGTAGATCCCGGCGGCCGCGAGCACCAGCGCAACCAGCGCGAACGCCGCGAACAGGATCATGGCGAAGCGCCGCTCCGCTGCGGATGCGGTGAGCAAGTCGTCCATGGTGGCCACCCGCATTACGGGCTGGTCCTTGTCGACGGACCATACCGCCTGGCGAACGGCGGGGGCCAGCGCGGCCGCTTCGCCGCGCGCCCGGACTACCAGCGAGATCACGTGGTCCGCCCCGTGCCACTGGGTGGTCGTGACATAGACGGCGTCCGATTGGCTCAACGCCAGGGACATTTGTTTCACGTCGCCCACCACGCCGACGATAGTGTAAGCTGGTCCATCGGTCGCGCCGACGCGCACCCGCTGACCTATCGGGTCCGCTCCGGGAAACTTGAGCTTCGCGAGCGACTCGCTGAGGAGCGCAACCGGCGGAGCGCCCGCGCGATCCTGCTCCCGGAGCAGGCGGCCGCGCCGCAAGGGTATACCCATCGTCTCGATGTAGCCGGGGCTCACGGAGTAACGAAACGCGCTGTACCCGCGCGCCGGACCCGCCCCGGTCGATTCGAAGGTCGCTCCGTACTCGTCGAGGTCGCCGCTCAGCGGAAGCTGACTGGTGATGGCCGCGGCCGTGACGCCGGGAACCGACCGGACCGCCTCCACCGCCTGCTCGAAAAACCGGTAGCGCGCGCTGTCGGCATCGAAGCGAAGGCCGGAGGTCTGCACCTGCATCGTGAGCAGCCGCCGTGAGTCGAATCCCACGGTGACCGCGAACAGACGCTCGAGGCTCCGAAGCAGCAACCCAGAACCTACGAGCAGCATGAGCGCGAGCGCGACTTCGGCGACGACCAGGGCGCCGCGGGTGCGCCGGTGACCCCGGGTCGCGCGGCGCGCGCCGAGCTGGAGACCCAGGTGCGGATCGCTGCGCGCCGCCTGCAGCGCGGGGACGATGCCGAAGGCGAGACCGATCAGCGTCGTGAGCGCGAGCCCGAAGGCGAAGACCGGGCCATCGACGCGGATGGCACCGATGCGCGGCAGGCCCGGAGGGCTCAGCGCCACGAGGCCGCGAACGCCGAGTATCGCCACAGCCATGCCCGCCAGGCCGCCGACCACCGCGAGGAGCGCGCTCTCCGTGAGCAGCTGCCGGATCAGGCGGCCCCTCCCTGCGCCGAGTGCGGCCCGGAGCGCGAACTCGCCGCGCCGCTGCGCGCCGCGAGCCAGCAGCAGGTTGGTGACGTTGACGCTGGCGATCACCAGGACCAGCACTACCCCACCCATAGTGGCGAGGAGCGCCGGTTTGACGCTGCGGGTGACGTCGTCGTGCAGCGACGCGACCGTGAACCGGGTCTCGGGGTCGTAGGTGTCCGGACGCTGCTCGGTGAGCACGGTGCGTCCCAGGATGCCGATCTCCCCGCTCGCCTGGCCGATGCTCACGCCCGGCCGGAGCCGCCCCACGGTGCGCAGGTGATGCCCCCACGCCCGTCCCTCTGACATGTCGTACTGGAGGGGAGCCCACAGGTCGGCCGAGGGAGCCAGCACGTTTTCGAACCCGACGGGCATGACGCCGATGACGACGTGGCTGCTGTTGTCCAGGACAACCTGGCGCCCGACGATTGCGGGATCACCGCCGAAGCGGCGCCGCCAGAGCGCGTCGCTGAGGATGACCACGTCGGGTCCGCCGAGCCGATCGTCGGACGCTTGAAAATCCCGTCCCCGGATCGGCGACACGCCCAGGACGTGGAAGTAGCTTGCGCTGACCCGCTGCCCCACGAAGCGCTCCGGCTGGTCCGGTCCGGTCATGGTCGGCTGCCAGGGCCGCAGCACGGCGATCCCGTCGAACGAGCGGGCCCGTTCCACCAGCCCGCGATACATGCCGAAGGTCCCGGCGCTGAACGACCCGTTGCTTCCCTGCTCCAGGATCGTCGTGAGCCGGCGGGCGTCCGGGTACGGTAACGGTTCGAACAGGACCGGATTCAGCGCGCTGAAAATTGCCGTCGTGCCGCCGATGCCGAGCGCCAGCGTGATGACCGTGATGGCGGTGAAGCCGGGCGCGGCGCGGAGCCGGCGCGCGGCGTAGCGAAGGTCGGCGAGCCCGGTGACGAGCAGGTTTTCCCAGCCGGAACTGCGCACCTCCTGCCGGACGGCGGTCGGGCTGCCCATTTCCAGGCGGGCGGCCCGGCGGGCCTGCTCCGGGGAGAGGCCGCGCGCGATGCCCGCCGCGGTAGCCTGGTCGAGGTAGTGCTCCACCTCGTCCCCGACCTCCCGGTCGGCGGCGGCCCGATTGATCAGCACCCGGACGCCGCGGGTGACCTGGCGCCAGAGGGACATGGGCTAGCCCGGCGCCTTGAGCAGCCGCGCGACGGCCGCGGTGCGGCGGGTCCAGTCCGCGGTTTCGACCTCGAGCTGTTTGCGGCCGGCGCCGGTGAGCGCATAGTACTTGGCCCGGCGCGCATTGTCGGTCTGCCGCCACTGGGCATCCAGCCATCCGGCGCGCTCCAGCCGCTGAAAGGCGGTGAGCAGGGACCCGGGATTGACCTTGAAGACCCCCCGCGAAATCTGCTCGATGCGGCGGGCGATGCCGAAGCCGTGCATCGGCTCGAGACTCAGGGTCTTGAGGATGAGCATGTCGAGGGTGCCCTGGATGACGTCGGTGCTGGGCTGGTCCACGGTGGCTCAGGCTGGGGACCAGTCGATGATAGCCCATCCACATCTTGTTTGTCAAGATGTGGTAGTCAAGAGCACGCGCGGCGCCACTCCCTCATCCGAACGCGAAGCGCTTGGCGGACTTGCGGGGCTCACCCCATATTGCTTGGCTGCCCGCTTTGCCTCATCTCCTGCATTCGAAGGGGTTTGCCGTCATGGCCAATCGGTGATGACTCCGATCTCGAAGCTCACGGCGGCGCTGGACGGCCGCTACCGGATCGAGCGCGAGCTCGGCCAGGGGGGCATGGCGACGGTGTACCTCGCCCAGGACGTGAAGCACGACCGCATGGTGGCACTCAAGGTCTTGCGGCCCGAGCTCGCCGAGTCGTTGGGCCGGCAACGATTCCTCCGGGAGATCCGGCTTGCCGCGGGACTCAACCACCCGCACATTCTGCCACTGTACGATTCCGGGGAGGCCGACGGCTTCCTGTTTTTCGTGATGCCGGTGATGGAGGGGCAGACCCTGCGCGACCGCCTCCGGCTTGCCGGACAGTTGTCGGTCGAATCGGCGGTGCGCATCGGAACCCAGGTGGCCGACGCGCTGGACTATGCCCACCGGCGCGACGTGGTGCACCGCGACATCAAACCCGAGAACATCCTGCTGCACGAGGGCCACGCGGTGGTGGCCGACTTCGGCATCGGGAAGGCCATCGTCGCGGCGGCCGCCGAGGCGCCCACCTTCACCCAGGTCGGCGTGACGGTCGGGACCCCGGCGTACATGAGCCCGGAGCAGGCGGCCGGCGACGACCTCGACGGCCGCAGCGATCTCTTCGCGCTCGGGTGCGTCCTCTACGAAATGCTCACCGGCGAAGTGGCCTTCACCGGCGCCACGTCCCAGGCGGTGATCGCGAGCCGGTTCGTGCGCACTCCGCCGGAGGTCACCGCGGTCCGTCCCGCGGTGCCGCCCGCCATCAGCCAGACCGTGGCCCGGCTGTTGTCGCGGGAGGCCTCCGACCGGCCGGCCTCGGGGGCGGAGGTGATTGCCGCCTTCGAGCGGGCCGCCGTTGCGGCGCCGACCGTTCCGTCCCGCCCAGCCGATGAGGCCTCCATCGCGGTCCTGCCGTTCGCGAGTCTGAGTCGCGATCCGGACGACGAGTTCTTCGCGGACGGCGTGACCGAGGAAATCCTCAACGCGCTGGCGCAGATCCCTCGGCTTCGCGTGGCGGGCCGGAGCTCCGCCTTTTCGTTCAAGGGGAAGAACGAGGACCTCCGATCGGTCGGCGCCAAGCTCAACGTAGGGACGATCCTCGAGGGCACCATCCGCCGCGCCGGGAGCCGCCTGCGCGTCACGGCCCAGCTGAGCAAGGTGAGCGACGGCTACCAGCTCTGGTCGGAGCGGTACGACCGGGTGGCGGAAGACGTGTTTGCGGTCCAGGACGAGATCGCGGGCGCCATCGCCGGCCGGCTGCGGCTGACGCTGTCGGCCGGCCAGGACGGGCGTTCCGCGAAGCCTCCGACCCAGCACCTCGGCGCGTATGAGCTTTATCTCAAGGGACGCGCGCTGCTGTACCAGCGGGGACGCAGCATCCCCAAGGCGCTCGAATGCTTCGAGAAGGCCGTGGCGCTGGACCCCGGCTACGCGCAGGCGTGGGCCGGGATGGCCGACGCCTATACGACCTCGGGCTACTCGGGCTTCGTGCCCGGCGCCGCGGCGATGCCCAAGGCCCTCGAGGCTGCCCGACGGGCCCTGGCACTCGATCCCGAGCTGGCCGAGGCGCATAACGCGCTGGCCTGCGCCACCCTGATCTGGAACCGCGACTACGAGCAGGCCGAGCGCGAGTTCACGCAGGCCATCGCGCTCAATCCGAATTACGTCCAGGCCCAGGCGTGGTACGGCCTGTTCTATCTGCATTGGACCGCCGGCCGCTTTCGCGAAGGTCACGAGCGGCTGCTGGAGGTATGCCGGAACGATCCGCTGTCCGGATACAGCTATGTCATTCTCGCCTTCTCCGAGACCGTCGCGGGGCTTGGGGCCGATGCGGTGGCCCACGCCCGTCGGGGCGTAGAGCTCGACCCGAACTCGTACCTCGCCCACTGGTCGCTCATGGAAGCCCTGTCCCACGCCGGCCAGTACGAGGAGGCGGCGGTCCAGTGCCAGCGTGCGCTCGCGGTTTCGGGACGTCACGTGTGGGCCTTGTGCGGCCTGGTCCACATCTATGCGGGCTGGGGGAAACCCGAGGACGCCAGGCGGACGTTCGCGGAGGCGGAGGAGCGCGCCACCCGCGAATACATGCAGCCCTGCATGCTCGCGTATGCCGCCGCCGCCGCCGGTGAGCTGGAACAGGCGATCGGGTACGCGGATCGTGCCGAGCGGGAGAAAGACCCGCTGTTTGTCCTGCTGGCGCGGCTGTGGCCGGAATACCACGAGCTGCGGAAGGACCCGCGGTTCAACGCCATCGTGGATCGGCTGAAGCTGCCCGGGACCCGCTCATGACCTCCTCCGTTCCCGCCAGACTCGCCGCTGCGCTTGAGGGCCGCTACCGGATCGAGCGCGAACTCGGCCAGGGCGGGATGGCGACGGTGTACCTCGCCCAGGACATCCGCCACGACCGCGAAGTCGCCATCAAGGTGCTGCACCCCGACCTCGGCGCCGCGCTGGGTGGCGAGCGGTTCCTGAGCGAAATCAAGACGACGGCCCGGCTGCAGCATCCGCACATTCTCCCGCTGCTCGACTCGGGGGCTGCCGACGGGCTCCTGTATTACGTCATGCCCTTCGTCCGCGGCGAGACGCTGCGGGAGCGGCTCATCCGCGACCGGCAGCTTCCCATCGACGAGGCGCTGCTCATCGCCCGCGAAGTGGCGGACGCCCTGGGCGCCGCCCATTCGCTCGGCATCATCCACCGGGACATCAAACCCGAGAACATCCTGCTCCAGGGCGGGCACGCCCTGGTGGCCGACTTCGGGATCGCGCTGGCGGTGCAGCACGCCGGCGGCCAGCGCATGACGCAGACCGGGCTCTCGCTCGGCACTCCGCAGTACATGAGTCCCGAGCAGGCGATGGGCGAACGGACCATCGAAGCCCGGAGCGACATCTATGCGCTGGGCGCCGTGACCTACGAGATGCTGGCGGGCGACCCGCCCTTCACGGGGTCGAGCGTGCAGGCGATCGTGGCCAAGGTGTTGAGCGAGCGCCCCACGCCGCTGCGCATGCTGCGCGACACCGTGCCGGCGCACGTGGAGCAGGCAGTGCACACCGCCCTCGCCAAACTCCCGGCCGACCGCTTTGCGACCGCCGCGGATTTCGCGACCGCGCTCATCACGGAGCGATATTCCACCCTCGGGCCGGCGGTCCTGATATCGAGCGAACCCTCCGCCGCGGTGCGGGCACGACGCACGATCGCCATCCTGGGCGTGATCACGTTCGCCGCGTTGGTGGCCGCCGTATGGGGCTGGACGCAGAACCCGCCCGCCGCCGCCGTCGTGGTGCACCGGCTCGAGTTCACCACCTCCGCCGACCTTCCGTTTGCGTTCCCGGTGCTGAGCAGCGTGACGGCGCTTGGGATCTCGCCTGACGGCGATCGGGTGGTCTATGCCGCCCGTAAGGCCAGTGGGTGGGTCCTCGCGGTGCGGAACATGGATCAGCTGTCCGCCCGGGTGCTGCCCGGCACCGAGGGGGGCCTGTATCCGGAGTTCTCTCCCGACGGGCGCTGGATCGCGTTCGAAAGCGGTGGCTCCCTCAAGAAGATCGCGGTCGACGGGAGCGCACTGACGACCATCACCTCGATCGGCTCGACGGGGTCCTCCGGGATCACCTGGATCTCCAACGAGGAGATCGTGTATGCGTTGCGAGCCCTCACCTCTTCCCGGGGGCTGCTGCGGGTCTCCGCCTCCGGAGGCGCCCCAACCGTCTTTTCGCACTCGGACAGTACGACGAATGAACGATTCCAGCTGTCGCCCCGGGCGGTCGATGGCGGCAAGGTGGTGCTCTACACCAGTACCCGAGGCAGCAGCCTGCTGTTCACCATCGGCGCGGTCGACACGCGGACCGGGGAGTCGACGGTCCTGACCGGACTGAGCGGCGCCCGCGCCCTCGGAATGGTGGGTGACATGATGGTGTACGTGCGGGCGGACGGGGCACTGATGGCGGCGCCCTTCGACACCCGCCGGCTCACCGTGGGCGCGCCGATCCAGGTGGGTGACAGCGTCGCGGTGCGCAATTGGGACGCGGCCGCGGCGCTCTCCGCGAACGGTTCTCTGGTATACCAGCAGGGCGGGGCGGCGAGCCGGCTGGTCCGCGTGGATCAGAGCGGTGCGGCCACCGTGCTGGTGGACTCGGTGAGATCCTATCAGCATCCTCGGTACTCGCCCGATGGAAACCGCATTGCCTTCGGCGTGGCAGGCGGGGGCGGCCTCGACATCTGGACCGTCGATCTCGGATCGGGGGCCCTGGAACGCCTGACCAACGGTGAGGGCAACGATCGGCCGGAGTGGAGCGCGGACGGGACCCGGGTGGCCTACTCGTCCGCACGCGAGCAGCCCCAAGGACTCTGGTGGCAGCCCGCCGATGGGAGCGCCGCCGCGACCAAGCTCCAGGCGCACCGGGACCCCATTCGCGAGGGAGTGTTCACGCCCGATGGGAAGGCGCTGCTGTTCCGTACCGACCACGCGACCAACAGCCGCGACATTTGGCTGCGACGGCTGAGCGGCGATTCCACGCCGGTGGCGCTCCTGGTAGGCCCCAGCGACGAGAAAGAACCCCGGGCCTCGCCGGACTCGCGCTGGCTGGCCTATGTGTCGAACGAATCGGGGCGGGAGGAAGTGTACGTCAAGGCCCTGGCCCCGGGCGGCGGCCGGGTTCCGGTCTCGGCCGGGGGCGGGGGCGAGCCGCTCTGGGCGCCGGTTGGCTTGCACCTGTTCTATCGCGCCGGAGACCAGGTGGTGGAGGCGACGATCGCGACGACGCCCTCGCTCCGGGTCACCGGACGCCGGGTGCTGTTCACTGGCCCGTATGGGACCGACGTCTTTCATCCCAACTACGACGTCGCGCCCGACGGCCGGAGCTTCCTCATGGTACAGCCGGTGGATCAGAGCCGGGGGCTCGTGATGGTGGTGAACTGGGCGCGTGAACTGCGGCGCCGCCTGGGAGACATAAGGTGACGGGCAATGCGGGGCATCGCCTGACCGCGGCGCTGTCCGACCGCTACCGCATCGAGCGCGAGCTGGGCCAGGGCGGCATGGCGACGGTGTACCTCGCCCATGACCTGAAGCACGACCGCCAGGTGGCCATCAAGGTGCTGCGGCCCGAGCTCGCCGCGGTGATCGGCGCTGAGCGGTTCCTGGCCGAGATCAAGACCACCGCCAACCTGCAGCACCCGAACATCCTGCCGCTACATGACTCGGGGGAGGCCGTCTCGTTCCGGTTCTAAGTGCTGCCGTGTGTGGAGGGGGTATCGCTGCGCGACCGGCTGCATCGCGAGAAACAGCTTCCGATCGGCGACGCGGTCCGCATCGCCACCGAGGTGGCGGGTGCGCTCGACTACGCCCATCGCCACGGCATCATCCACCGCGACATCAAGCCGGAGAACATCCTGCTGCACGACGGCCGCGCCCTGGTGGCCGACTTCGGCATCGCGCTCGCCGCAACCAGCGCCGGGCACCGGATGACCGAGACCGGCATGTCGCTTGGCACCCCGCATTACATGAGCCCCGAGCAGGCGATGGGCGACCGGGAGCTCACGCCGCGGAGCGACGTGTACGCTCTGGGCGCGATGACCTACGAGATGCTGCTGGGGGAGCCGCCCTTCACCGGGCCGACCGCGCAATCGATCGTGGCCAAGGTGATGACCGAAAAGCCGGCGCCGCTGCTGCCACGGCGCGATCGGATTCCCCTGCAAGTCGAAGACGCGGTGCTCACCGCGCTGGAGAAGCTGCCCGCCGACCGCTTCGAGAGCGCGGCGAAGTTCGCCGAAGCGCTCGCCCATCCTGGATCGACCCCCACCCTCTCAAGATTCCCAGCGGTGACCCGGCCAGGGGGGATTTCCCGGCGCGCCACGGGAATCCTCGTCGCCGCCTTGAGCGTGGTCGCGATCGTCGCGATCGCGATCGCCATCATGGCCCGGCGCACCTCGGCGCCGGCGCGGGTCGCCCGCTTCGCGCTTGCCCTGCCCCCGGGTCAGGAACTCCTCGCGCCGGGGGGAACCCGGTTGGCCTGGTCCCCTGGTGGCGAGGCCTTCGTCTACACCGGTCCCGGCAAGGGCCGCTCCCAGCTCTGGCTCCGCAAGCTCGACGAGCTGCAGGCCACGCCGATCGCCGGGTCGGAAGGCGCCACGAGCCCGGTCTTCTCGCCCGATGGGGAGGAAATCGGGTTCGTCACGCTGTCGCCCTTTACGGTGAAAGTGGTCGCGCTCTCCGATGGACAGTCGCGCACCGTGTTGGGCGAGGGCGCCTCGGGCGGCGGACTGGCCTGGTCGGATGACGGGTACCTCTATGCGGATGGCGGCACCGGCCTGGTGCGGCTGCGCCCCGACGGAAGCGACCGCAAGACGGTGCTGCCGCTCGACACGCTCAAGAGCGAGGCCGGGGTCGCCTGGCCCTCGGCGCTGCCCGGCGGACGCGGCGTCCTGGCCCGGGTGCGGCGGATCGGCGATGCGACCTCGGACTACCGCATCACGGCGCTCGACTCGCACGATGGCTCCCGCAAGGAGCTGGTCCGCGGCCTGGTCGCCAAGTACAGCCCCTCCGGACACCTGCTCTGGGTTTCCGGCGACGGGGTGCTGCATGCCCAGCGATTCGACCTCGATCGCCTCGAGCTGGTTGGCGCGCCGGTGGCGCTGTGGAACGGCCTCGCCATCGCCGGGTTCGGCGCCAGCGACCTCGCGCTCTCCAGCGCCGGCGATCTGCTCTACGTTCCCGGCGTCATTCGGACCGGTTTCTCCCAGCTCGCCTGGGTCGCCCGGGACGGCGCCAGGACTCCGGTGGACAACACCTCGGTGGATGGCCTGATCGGTTCCATGGCGCTCTCACCCGACGGATCGGCGGTGGCTCTGGAGATCCTGCGGCCCGCCGACGCCGCGAACCTCTCGAGGGTCTGGGTCAAGCGTCTGGGCGGCGGGCCGACCCAGCTGGTGACCAGCGAAAACCGAAGCAGCTACGCCCCGACCTGGACTCCGGACGGCCGCGACCTGTTGTTCGATTCGGACGAAGGTGCCGCCGTCTATCGCCGGCGAGCCGACGGCAGCGGCTCTGCCGAGCTGGTCGCGCGGGTGCCGAATGGCGCCCTCCGCATGGCACTTCATAAGGACGGGAAGACCCTGATCATCCGGGGCGATGACGTGGCCACCGGGCGGCGGCAGCTGCTTAAGGTCCACCTCGGCACCGATTCCGTGCCGACGCCGCTGTTGGCCACCGCCGGCGATGAGGTGTATCCGGCGTTCTCACCCGACGGCCGGTGGCTCGCCTATGTCTCCACCGAGAGTGGCAGGGCGGAGGTCTACGTCCGCCCCTTCCCCGACGTCGACGCCCGGAAGTTGCAGATTTCGATCGACGGGGGAGCGGCTCCCAGGTGGAACCCGGCCGGCGGTGAGCTCTTCTACTTGAGTGCGGCCGGCGACATGATGGCCGCCAAAGTGGTGACCACCCCGGCCTTGAGGGTCACCGGGGTCGCTCGCCTCTTCACCCCCCAGGGGTTTCAGGGTGGGAATGGGGCTTTGTTATACGATGTCAGCCCCGACGGCCGGCGCTTTCTGATGCTCGACATCACCGCCGCTCCGGCGAACGCCGCGAGCGAGCGGCTGGTGGTGGTACAAAACCTCGCCACCGAGCTCGCGAAACGGCTGCCCCGATGACCGATGCCCTGGCGCGCCTTTCCGCCGCACTCGCCGACCGCTACCGGATCGAGCGCGAGCTCGGCCAGGGCGGCATGGCGACCGTCTACCTGGCCCACGACCTCCGTCACGAGCGCGATGTCGCCATCAAGGTGCTGCACCCGGAGCTGGCGGCGGCGCTGGGCGGCGAGCGGTTCCTCTCCGAAATCAAGACGACGGCGAGGCTACAGCACCCGCACATCCTTCCGTTACTCGACAGCGGGTCGGCCGACGGCTTCCTCTTCTACGTCATGCCGTACGTCTCCGGTGAGACGCTGCGCGCCCGGTTGGAACGGGAGCGCCAGCTCCCCGTGGACGACGCGGTGCGCATCGCGCGCGAGGTGGCCGACGCGCTCGGCGCGGCGCATGCGCTGGGCATCGTACACCGGGACATCAAGCCCGAGAACATCCTGCTCCAGGGCGGCCACGCGCTGGTCGCCGACTTCGGCATCGCGCTCGCGGTCCAGTCCGCGGGCGGGCAGCGGATGACCCAGACCGGACTCTCGCTCGGCACGCCCCAGTACATGAGCCCGGAGCAGGCGATGGGAGAGCGCGTCATTGACGCGCGTGCCGACATCTACGCGCTGGGCGTGGTCACCTACGAGATGCTCGCGGGGGAGCCGCCCTTCACCGGGCC
>JANNGX010000018.1:0-9426 GCA_031404115.1 Gemmatimonadales bacterium
CGGTGGGCGGATCGGCATGTTCCTGGTTCCCCGCGTGTCGATCGAGTTCGAAGAATCCCGGATGCGGGCGAGCCGTCCGAATGGACTGAAGGACGTCAACGTGGGGATTTTCTCCGGGCGGCTGGTGGCAGTTCCCTTCAAGACCGGCAAGCTGTCATTCCTGCTCGGTGCGGGTGCCGGAATTTCCACGGAAACGAACTTCCTGCACAGCTACGGCGCGGATGCGTTGGTCGGCGCGAAGATCGCGCTCAGTGACAACGCCGCAGTGCGCGTGGATGGGGTGTGGGAGTGGCTCGCGAATGAAGACTGGAAGTCGTACAAGACCGTTCGCGTGGGGCTCAGCTTCTACCGTCACCCGGCCCGGGAGACTCGAACGGACACCGTGGTCACGCCGGCGCCGGCGCCGACGATGATGGCGCACGAAGATTCCGTGAGCGCGGCGGAGACCCGCCGCCTGCGCGACCGCGATGCCGCGCTTCGGGCCCTCCGCGATTCGCTGAACACTGCGCGCATGAACCGGCCGCCGGCGACGTCGGCCGCGACCCTGACGACCATGCAGGCCACGATCCATTTTGCGTTTGACCAGTCAGAGCTCACCGATTCCGCGAAGGCGATTCTCGACGACAAGGTCGAGGTGTTCCGCGCCAACCCGGCCCTGACCATCGTCGTCCTGGGGCACACGGACCTCTTCGGCACTGACGCCTACAACATGGCGCTCGGAGGTCGGCGCGCCAACGCCGCGAAGGCCTACCTCGTGGCACACGGCATCGAGGCGAGCCGTGTCGTCATCGAGTCCAAGGGCGAGAACCAGCCAGTTACCGAAGCGCCCGGCATCGCCGGCCAGGCGCCGAACCGCCGAGCGGTGTTCCGGCTGCTGATCGCCCCCCGACGCCGTCGTGAAGCCATAGCACTATCCGAACGGGGGCCAGGATATGACCGTCCACTGGCAGCGAGCGGTTGTCGCGGGAATCGTCGGGACCCTGGTCATGACCGCGATAGGGGTTTGGGTTGCACCGATGCTTGGGCTACCGCGAATGAATCCGGCCGAGATGGTGGCGGAGAGTATGGGCGGACAGCTTGCGCTCGGCTGGGTGGCGCACTTGCTGATCGGGGTCGTGCTCGCCGTGATCTACGGGTTCGTCGCCGGGCGGCTCCCCGGCCCCCCTCCAGTGCGCGGCGCCCTGTTTGCTCTGGCTCCCTGGCTCCCTGGCTCCTGGCGTAGGGCATGGGCGCGGTGATGCCGGACGAAGTTACCACCGCGGCGGTCCTCGGGAGCCTCGTCGGGCACCTGGTGTATGGCGCCGTGGTGGGAGCGATGTGCGGTCCCATTCCGGCGGCGTCGGCCGGCCCATCGGTGCGGTGAGGAAGTTCCAGAATTGCGGTCGCGGGTTCTCCGGTCAAAGCTCCAGTGACCTCGGCCGGATTCAGGGACGGGCCAGGTCGGAGGCATACTGGAGGTTAGTTCCAACCCGAGCCTCTCCCAGTCGGCGGCCGACACCTGGGCAGCCGGGGTTTCGGTCGGGGACAGGAGGATCAATATCGGGAACAAGAATCCTTAGGCGCAGTGCGTGCGCGATTGGCCACTGGCTCGATCGCGCACCGCGACATCTCAAGGCTCCCGATCGTCAGTCGAAGCAGCCGGGGTGACGTTCGACGGCCTGCACACGGTTTCATGGCCCCCGGGCCCGGCGTCACAACTTCCGACCGCGTCATCACGAGCCGCGATGTTCTCGTTAGAACACGCAATCGCCGCATCTCCTCCGCCCGATTCGATATTTCACGACACGCCCGTCTCACACTTTGGACACGGTGTCCCATCGTGAGGTCAGTGCCCGGCGTTCGACGCCGGATACTGGAATCTGTTGGCGACCACACCCCGTTCGAGTCCCCGCGAATCGCTTTCGCATTGCCGGACAAGGATTTCGACACTCGGAGCGCCGCGTTCGCACCACGATCGACCCGCACAATATGTCCTGGCCCGATCGATGCGTTCAGGGGTGCCACGGCGGGTGATCAGGGGCTGGCCGAGCAGGTTCACTCGGGTAGCGGGTTAACGAGGCCCGGGTCCTGAGCCGAGCCAATGTCCAGGGAGGAGGACCCTCTATATGGACATGCTGGTGAGAAGTAAACTGGAGATGGTGGCACGGGTCCGGGAATTCTGCCGGGCTCACCTCGCAACCGAACCGGGGTACGCCCCGATCCTGATTCGGTTGGAGGATCGTCAGGGACGCGCGACGGCGATCGCGGCCCGGGAACAGGAGGGACGGACGGCAGCGCGTGGGGCCAGGGCCCACCGGCGGGAGCTCCGGCGGGTGCTGCACTTCCAGGTCATCCGCTATCTGGTGGCGGTTGGCTCGGTGGCGGCGAGGGACCAGGCCGAGGTGGCGGAACGGTTCAAGCTCACGTCGAGCAACGCGACGAATGCGGTGTTCGTTGCCTCCGTGAAGGCCTTATTGGCCGCGGCGGAGAGCCAGCGCGACCTGCTGGTGAAGGAAGGGATGAAGGAGGGGGTGCTCGAGGCGCTGAGCGCCAAGGTGTCGGAGCGGCATGACCGGCGGGTGTGGGAGGGGCCGGGGGTGAGCGAAGGTTTGCGAGCCCCCGGCTTCTACCGCGGTGAGGTGGTCAGGCCCACGACACATTGTACCGGCAGGTCGCGCCGCCCGCAGCGCGACATTCAACCTCGACGACCCGGACGCCGCTGGCGTCGCACATCTCCAGCGCCCGCTCATACCAGCCGATCACCGTCTGGCAATCGGGCGCGCTGAACGTCTCGGCGTCATACGTCGTGAGCACGCCGCTCCGGTCGCCGGTGCGCTGGTACTCGCGGCGCCCGGTCTCGTAGTACAGCGCGTAGATGGTACGCGTCCTTTCCAGAAACGCGTGGGGATTGCCCGGGGCCAGCAAACTCTTGTGAAGCGTCGCAAGGTTCCTGTCCGCCGATGCGGCCCCGAGCTGTTTGAAGAACGTCGGGTCGCCGTTGCCGCACACGGCCACGATGGCCTCGTCGAGCCGCTTGCCGATCTCGAACGGATACCAGCGCACCGTGAGAATCGATTTCAGCGCACGCTGGTCTTCGACCGGCAAACTCGCCCGCACCCGCTCGACCCCCGGTTCGCCGAATCGCTCCCGGACAAACGCCATGCGCGACTTCAGGATAGCGCCTTTGATCTGTTGCATGCTGGAGTATGCGACGGCTCAGCGCCGGGCGCAACGAGGGGTCGGTCGAGTTTATGGAATCGATCCACCAGGGTCCCGTCGCCCAGCTCACCAGGTGTGTTGTCACCCCAGCAATCCTCGAGAAATAGTCCCTATAAGGACTAGTCCCTGCAGGGACTATTTCTGAGAGGCGAGCCAGAAGTTCACTGGAGCCGCTTGGCCAGCCGCTCCTTCCAGGCCGCCGCCTGCCCAGCATTGCCCCACGCCTCGTACAAATTCACCAGCCACCGCACCATCAGCTCGCGGTGCGGCGTGGCCCCCGGCATCGCGCCCAGCCGCGTCTCGGCCTGGAGCAGCAATGGCTCGGCCTCGGCAAACCGCTGCGCCCGGGTCAGGCAGTACCCCAGCACGCCTCTCACCCGGTACGGCAGTGCCCTGGTGGTATCGAGCGGCACGCTCTCGATCGTGGCCCGGATGAGCGAGTCGCCCTCCGCGACCGCACCGGTGGCGCAGAGGTCGAGTGCCAGCAGGCGCCGGGCGGTGATCACGTTCAGATCGGTGGGAGGCCGCGTCGCGAGGATCGACAACGCGTCCCGATAGGTCGGGATCGCGGCGGTGGTATCCCCCCGCATCTCGCTCAAGGCCGCCACGTTGAGTAGCTGGAACGCCACCTGCGGGCTCCTCGGCCCGTACACCTTGCGCCGAATGTTGAGCGCCAGGACGGCGAGCGATTCCGCCTCGGCCGGCTTGCCGCGGCCCATCGCCACCGCCGTCAGCTTCTCATACGCGTCGCCAACCATCCAGTTCTCGGCACCGAAGAGTGCCCGCCGCCGCGCGAGGACGTGCTGGAGTATCGAGTCCGCTTCGGCGAACCTGCCCTGCTTCTGGACCGCCCAGCCGATCTCCCCGAGCGCGAAGAGATCCTGGTCCTCGATCTTGGCTGCCCGCCAGATCGGCTCCGATTCGCGGAACAGCTTTTCGGCGCGGGGCCAGTCCTCCTGGAGCTTGGCCAGGATCCCCAGGTCCCCCAGTGTGGCGGCCACCGCCGGGCTGCTGTTCCCCAGCACCGCACGGCGGCCCGCGAGCGCCTGCTTGAGGAGGGTGTCGGTCTGTTCGTACTTCCCCTGCGTCTGGAGCAGACGCGCCAGCTCGACCCGCTGGAGCTGCACATCGGGGTGCTGCTCACCAAGGAGCGCGATCCGCATCGCGAGCGCTTCCCGCGACAGCGGCTCGGCTTCCTCCAGCCGTCGCTGGCCCGTGATCGCCGTGCCGAGGCGGCTCAGGATGTTCGCGATACTGGGGTGTTGCTGCCCATAGAGCGTCCGGGCGATGGGCAGCGCCTCGCGAAGGGTCTTCTCGGCGGCGGCAGCGTCGGGCTTGTAGGCGTGCGCGTCGCTCAGGCTGATCAGTCCGCTGACCACCTCGGGATGGTTGCTGCCATGAACCCGGCGCAGGATCGCCACCGCCTGCTCCAGCAGCGGGAGTCCTTCGGGGGCGCGGCTGGTATAGGACAGGAAGGTGCCCAGCGATTGCAATCGCGCCGCCACCTGGACCGCGCCATTCCCGTGGCGTTGCCGGGTGAGCGTGAGCGCCTCGCGATAGAGCTTCTCCGCGTCCGGGAACTTGCCCTGCTGCTGGCGGGTATCGCCGAGCGCCGAGAGCGCGCTGGTGATGCGATCGTCGTCCGGCCGGAGCGTCGCTCGCATCGTCGCCAGCGCTTCGGTCAGCCGCCGGTCGGCCTGGGCATAGTCTCCCGAGGCGTGGGCCAGCTTCCCCAGCTCGTCGGCGCTCTGGGCGACGGACAGATTGGCGGCGCCGAGGGTACGGCGACGAATCGAGTAGGCGGAGTCCAGGTGGGGACGGGCCTGGTCGTAGAGGCCGAGTCCGAAGTAGGTCCGGCCGATGGTGGCCTCGACGGCGGCCTTGACCTCGGGCTGGCCGGAGAGCGCCGCGCCGTTCATGTCGGCGCCGGCCTTGTCCAGCAGCTCGCGGACACTCAGCTCCTTGCCGCGCGCGTTCGCCGGATCGGAGGAGGCGAGCATCTGCTGGAGGAAGGCGTTGACGGCCTGGGCTTTCGCCGCCTCGTCCGTGGTGCGTTTCGCGCTGCTGATCGCGGCCGCCCCTTCCCGCTGCGCGTCTGCGCGTGCCGAGTCGGCCACGTGCTGCGCGGAGTCCGCGATCGCGCGGCGGCGCTCGGCCAGCTCACTCGAGGCGACGGCCTCGCCGCGCCGGGATTCCGCGAGTCGCTCGGCGGCAGTGGCGCGCACCGCGAACGCGATACTTACCGCGGTGCCGATCAGCAGGATGGCGCCGGCGACTGCCAAGCCGCCCACCAGCGACCGATTCCGCCGGGCGAATTTGCGGAGCTGGTAGAACGCGCTGGCGGGCCGCGCCACGATTGGCTCGTCGCGCAGGAACCGGCGAATGTCGCTGGCCAGGTCCTCCGCCGAGTCGTAGCGGCGCTGCTTTTCCTTCTCCAGCGCCTTGCCGACGATGATCTCGATGTCGCCCGCCAGCCGCCGATCGAGGGAGCTGAGCCGGGTGGGATCGTCCACTACAATCACCTTGGCGGCCTGGTGGATCAGCTTCTTTGCGAGGTCGTGCGGGAGCCGGCCCGACAGCAACTCGAACAGAATGACGCCCAGCGAGTAGACGTCGGTCCGGGCATCGACCTCGAGAGGGTCGGCGTTGACCTGCTCGGGGCTCATGTACTGCAGCGTCCCCATCACCTGCCCCACCGTGGTCTGCCAGGTGGCCGGGTTGTCGGAGTTGGTGAGGAGCGCCACGCCGAAATCGAGAATCTTGGGCTGGCCGGTAGCGTCGACCATGATGTTGGCCGGCTTGAGATCCCGGTGCACCACGCCCTGCTGGTGGGCGTAGTGGATCGCTTCGCAGATCCGGGCGAAGAGCTCGAGGCGCTGGTCGAGCGAAAGGGTGTGGCTCGCGGCGTACTCGGTGAGGGTTTCTCCGCGCACCAGCTCCATCGCGAAGAAGGACTGCGGCCCGGAGGGGCCGTCGGAGGTGCCGGCCTCGTAGATCTGGGCGATACCGGGGTGCTGGAGGCGTCCGAGCACTTCGGATTCGCGGGTGAAGCGCCGCACGAACTCGGGCCACACGAGGCCTGGGCGAATGACCTTGAGGGCGACGGTGCGCTGGGGCTGGTCCTGGACCGCCTCGTAGACGGTGCCCATGCCGCCCTCGCCCAGGACGCCGATGATGCGGTAGCGGCCGATGCTGGCGGGCTGCATGCCGCTAGTAACCCTTGGCCAGTCCGAAGCCCCGCGGCTCCGTCACGCCCCTCCACTTCCCCGCCTCGCGATGGATGCTCTGCATGCTCACCAGGATCCCCCACGGCGATGGCTTCACCGCGTGGCCCAGCGGTGCGAGGAACCCCGCCGCCGTGTCCGCCCACGCTACCTGCTCGACGATCAGCGAGTCCGGCTGGTCCTGAAAATGGAACTGCGGCGCCGCCATCGCCTCGCCGAGGGTCCGGTGAAAATCCACCAGGGAGACGATTTGGTGGGCGACGCCGGTGATGATGTAGGCCCCTCCGGCCGCCCCGGTAACCAGCACGAGCGCTCCCGCCGAATCAAGGACGATGGTCGGCGTCATGCTCGAGAGCATGCGCTTCCCCGGCGCGATGGCGTTCCGCTCGCCCTGCACCAGTCCCATCGCGTTCACCGCGCCGGGGCTGGTGGTGAAGTCGTCCATCTCGTCGTTGAGGAGGAACTGGGCCTCCGGCACCGTGAACGCCGAGCCATAGCTCTCGTTCAGCGTGGTGGTGAGCGCGACGGCGTTCCCCCCGGCGTCCACGATGGAGAGGTGCGTAGTATGGGGCGGCTCGGGTTTGACTGTTCCGGCGCCGGGACCCGACGACCGGTCCGTGATCTGCGCCCGCAGCGCGGCCGCGGTGTCCTTCGACAGGAACGCCGCGGTGGGAACCTGGACGAACGCCGGGTCGCCCAGCAGCGCGTTGCGGCGGGTGAACGCCCGCCGCTCGGCTTCCGCGAGCAGGTGGATCGAGCCGGCGGTGCGCCAGCCGAGCGAGGCGACATCGCGACCCTCGAGTATTCCGAGGATCAGCGCCAGCGTGAGGCCGCCCGACGAGGCCGGCGGCATCGACACGACGTGATGACCTCGGTAGTCGAATTCCACCGGCGTTCGCCAGAGCGCCTGGTAGTCGGCTAGGTCCTCCATCGTCATGATCCCGCCACTGCGCGTCATGGCGGCGACGATGCGCTCGGCGGTCTCGCCGGTATAGAACCCGTCGCGTCCCCGCTCGGCAATGCGCCGGAGCACGGCGCCGAGCTCGGGCGCGCGCCACGTATCACCCACCGCGATGAAGCGTCCGTTTCGGAGGAAGAGCGCGGCGCTGGCCGAGTCCCTGGCTAGTCGCTCGACACTGCCGTCGCCATCCTCGCGGAACGCCGAGTCCACGGCAAAGCCCCGCTCGGCCAGGTCGATCGCCGGCTTCACCAGCTCGGCCCAGGGCCTGGTGCCGTACTTGCGATGGGCCTCGTACAAGCCGGCCACCGCTCCCGGGACTCCCGCCGCCAGCGCGCCCGTCAGGCTCTTCTCGGTGACGTTGCCGGCGCTGTCGAGATACATGTTCGGCGTAGCGGCGCGTGGTGCCCGCTCGCGGAAGTCGAGGGCGACGTTCCGGCCGTTGATCCGCGCGACGAGGAAACCGCCCCCACCGATGTTCCCCGCCGCGGGATACGCCACCGCCAGGGTGAGCGCCACCGTTACCGCCGCGTCCACCGCGTTGCCGCCACTTCGCAGCACGTCCAGCCCGGCCTGGGTTGCGTAGGGCGATGCCGAGACCACCATCGCGGAGTCGGTGCTCACCACCGTGGCGGCGCGGAGCACGCGGGGCGACGCGGCATCGCCGGTAGCCCGGCCGGATGCGACCGGCGGTTGGGCCGGAGCACAGGCGAGCACGGCACATGCGACGAATGTCAGAATCGAGGAAGCGCGCATCGATTTCAACCTAAGGCTGCGGAAAGCCGAGATCAAACCGGGGGAGTTACTTCCCACACTGCCACTCCAACGTCACCCCCTTCACCGGAGTCTCGAACCTCGTCGGAAAAACCTACTCAGCGTGAGCTGCAGGTCCAGGTGGGAATGAAGGGAGACCTCCTTGGACGGCGGCTGAGGCGGTGCCCCCGGTCTCTTTGCGACGGGTTGCCGGCTGCGCGCGTGAATATGGTACAAGGATTCGGTTGTCCGTTCTACATCCTGGGAGATGCCGAGTTGCGTCTCCTCCCGCCGAGTCCCCAGATTATGGCCATGCCCGCGCTGCGTCAGTTCACCGTCGAGGAGCTGGAGGCCTTCCCGGCCGACGGAAACCGCTACGAATTGCTGTACGGCGTATTGCTGGTGACGCCCCAGGCGGGCCTGCCGCACCAGGTCGTTGCGACCCGGCTGGCGCTCCTGCTGGGGGCGTTCATCAAAGACGAGCCCCAGGTTCAGATCTGTGCGCCGGGAGCCGTCGAGATTCGCCCCAGCATCCATCTCGAGCCGGACATTCTCATCGGCAACATGCCGATCCTACCCCGCTGGGACGCGGTGCAGGACCACTGGCTCGCCGTGGAGGTCTCCGGCAGCGGCTCCCGGGTCTACGATCGCGACTACAAACGGGACGGATACCTCGGCATCGGCGTCAAGGAAGTCTGGATCGTGGATCTCGACCTCGAGCGGGTCTTCGTGTCGCGGGCGGGCGGAGAGACGGACGTGCCGCACGATCGCACCGTCACCTGGCGCACACCGGGGGGACGGGAGGCGGAAATCGACGTCAAGTCACTCTTCCGGGGAGTGCCGAGGTAGCGCTTCCCTGAACGGCACTCGCCGTGCTCCTCGTGGTCGGCTTCCACGCGGGGTGGCGGTGGACGTCTTCTTCGTCCTCTCGGCGGGCCACCCATCGGTGCAGACTTCTCTTCCTTCTTCTCACCACCACGCACGCGGTGGTCAGCAGGAGCCCGGCAATCGACGCCGCGTTCTGCAGCGCTTGGATCGGACCGCACCGCAGGAAGGGATCCAGCAGCGGTCGTTCAGCCGCCGACTCGTGAGCCCCCGCACCCATTCTCTACGCCTACTCAAGTAACCCTCTCGAAGCGGACCCATGCGCCCCCTGCAACCCTTTTCGCGGTTTCTCCTGGCCGGCCTCCTTTTTCTGGCCGCCTGCGGCGGCGGCGACACGGTCAGCCCCCCGGGGGGGCCCCCCCCGGGGGCCCCGGCCGGGGGGGGGGGGGGGGGGGGGGCGGGGGGGGG
>JANNGX010000019.1:0-32080 GCA_031404115.1 Gemmatimonadales bacterium
GCCTTCGCGGGCCAGCAGACTCCAGTCCACCTCGGTTTCCTTCATTTCCCGCTCCACGCCGGCAATCCACTCGGGAATCGAATCCGGGGGCAAATCCCGGCGGGCCGGAAGCCGGAAGACGTGACGCGCCGCCAGCAGCAGGGCCTCATCGCTCGCCGCCCAATCGATAAACTTCCGGGCTTCCGCCGGGTGGCGGGAGCCGCGCACCAGCCCGATCGCGTCATCGATCACGACGGTACCGCTCGCGGGAAATATGTAATCCAGGGGCAGCCCCCGCTGCCGGTCGATCAGCACGTCAGGCAGATCCCACAGCGTCACCAGGCCCTCCTGGCGGCCCAGCTTCTGGGTGAGCAGGAGCGGGCTCAGGACATAGCTGCGGGTCTGTCCGTCGAGCTTCCTGAGCCAGGCCATGCCGGCGGTGGTGTCGCCGGTCGCCTTGATGCTGCGATAGATGATCAGCCCCCAGATCGCCCGCATCGTGCCCGAGGCCATCGGATCACGGATCAGGACCTGGTCCTTCCAGCGCGGCTCCAGGACCTCGTCCCAGTCCCGGGGCGCCGAGTCGCGGGGAACCGCCTTGGAGTTGAAGGCGATGATCGCGGGAGTACGGTAGACGGGCCAGTAGAGGTCGGCCGGCCCGACGCCACGCGGACCGACCTGCGCTGCCCATGAGGGCCGGTAGGGCGTCAGGAGCGAGTCGGCCACACCGCGGTCGAAGATGGTCGTGGGTCCGCCAAACCAGACATCGGCCTGGGGATTGGCCCGCTCCGAGCGGAGCCGGTCGAACACTTCCTGGCTCCCCATGTCGAGCCAGCGGATGTCGATTTCCGGATTCCGCGCCTCGAAGGCCCTCTCGAGCACGCCGAGCTGATCGGGTCCGTGGGGCGAATAGAGCACCACCGGGGTACGGGTGTCCCCGGGCGAACAGCCGGCCAGAGTCAGCAGCGCGGCGGTGAGGCGAAACGCGTTACGGAAGGGGCGGTGTGGCACGCAGATCCATGAGATTCAGGAAGAGGCGATAGGCACCGGGCACCCCGGCGGGCAGCTGCCGGAAAAAGGAGAGCCCGGTGTAGATGTAGGTGCCCTTGCCAAGTCCGGTCACCAGCAGGCCGCCGCGGAGGGGCGGCTCGCCCGGGTCCGACAACTCCAGCAGCGGCGTGTAGGACGAATCCCAGGTGCGGGCAAAGTAGAGCCCCCGCTCCTGGACCCACCCGGTCCAGTCGGCGTCCGTCAGCCGGTTGGGCGCCACCAAGGCCGGACTCTCGGGCCCCATGGGCGTTATCACCGCGTTTTCGTCGGTGACCCGGTCGTGCGGCGAAGCCATGGTGAGCGCAGCCGGCGCGAAACGGCCGTTGAAGAACTGTTGCTGCTGGTATTGCACCAGCACCCGTCCGCCCGCCCGGGCATACTCGAGCAGCCGGTTGTTGTTCTCCCCCAGAGCGGGTTCGGTTTCGTAGGCACGGCTGCCCACGACGATCACATCGTACCTCGAGAGGTCTCCCCGCTCCAGCGTGGCCGCATCGAGCATCTCGATCGGCAGCCCGATCTCGAGCAGCGCCTCGGGCACCCGATCCGAGGCCCCGCGAATGTATCCGACGCGCGCCACCGCCGGCAGCGTGATCGGCGCGGCATGCATCGCGCTCACTGCTTGCCGGGACCAGGCGCGTATCCTGATGTGGGGATACTCCACCGTGCGGAGCCCGGCCTCGTAGCGGCGCCCGGCCGAGTCGCGAACCACCGCGCGCACCTCGTAGGCGCCGGCGAGGAGGTTGGCGGGAGAGCGCACCTCGAACACCAGAGCTTCCCGCTCCTCTTCGCGGGTCAGCGAGAATCGTTGCGGAGGCACGGCGGGCCAGCCAGCCGGCAGCTCGAGCGACACGTCGCCCACAGTCGGCTGCGCCACGCCGTGTTGCAGAGTGACCGAATAGGTCTGCGGCGCCCGCACCCCGGTCGGCCAGACCTTCTCCGCCGGATCCAGCCGCACATCCACCCGGGGCACCACCAGCACCGGGTGACGGACCTCTCCGATGGCCTGATCACGGTAGCGATGCACCACATCCCGTTCCTGAACTACCGGTGCGCCGCCTTCCGGGGTGAGGGTGATGCGGGCCGTGAGCGGGGGCGGTTCGAACGGATCTCCCCAGGAGGCCGGACTTCCGCGCCATCGGTACATCGCGCCGTCGCGGGGGACCCGCAGGAAATAGGGGGTGGTCGGCGGTGCGTCCTCGGCGACGGTGATGTCCATTATGCAGCTGCTCACCGTACCCGGCTCGACCGTGACGCGGATCCCTCTGCATGGGATCACCGCCCAGCCCTCCGGAACCGAAAGCCCGAATTCCGCCACCGCGGGTTTGTGTCCGGCGTTCCAGACCGTGAGCCGGACCGGCACCCGCTGCCCGGGAACGAGGCGTCCGTCCGTCGTCGTCGCGTCGACGACGAGCGACGCGCGGATCACCGCGGCGTCGGCCGCATGGCGCGCCTGATCCCGCGCCGCGATGCCGTCGCGACCCGGCGGCACCGCGGAGGTGTCCACCCCGCTCCACAACCCGCCGTCGTTCGCGCCGGTTCGGTCGATGAGCAGCGCCAGCCGGATCGCGGACGGACCCGGCTCCTGCAGCACGCCCATGTCCTGGGAGCGGTGCAGGCTGCGGCCCCGCATCGCGATCTGGCGGTAGGACTGCCCGATATCGGCATCGAGCACCCCGCCATCAAGGGTCACCGATGCCCCGGTGGGGTCGAACCGGGCCGAGCGGTAAAGCTTCGAGGGAGTCCATGGAGCGAGCCCCTCCTCGCGCTGCAGCTCGGGAAAACGGGTCGGGTCACCGGAAACCGTGAAGGCCTCCTGCGCCGCCCACCCCGCCATCTGATGCTGCCCATGCCCGTCCCTCGGCGTGCCGGAAAACGTCGCGATGATGATCTGGGGCTGGAATCTGCGGACGATCCGCACGACATCCTTGAGCACCGAATCCCGGGGCCAGAAGCGCGAGGTCTCTTCGATGTTCTTGGAGAAGCCGAAGTCGAACGCGCGCGTGAAGTACTGGCGGCCGCCGTCGAGCGCTCGGGCGCTGAGCAGTTCCTCGGTGCGGATCAGTCCCAGCTCCTCACCCAGCTCGGGCCCGATCAGATTCTGTCCCCCCTCGCCCCGGGAGACCGAGAGATAGGCCGCCTCGGCGCCCTGCCCCCGGACCAGCACGGTGAGCAACTCGGTGTCCTCGTCATCGGGGTGTGCGGCGATCATCAGGGCCCGCTTGGTGTGCCCGACCATCCGCTCCGCCTGCCGCAGCGCCACCGTACCGCCGGTGCCGGGACCCATCGCCTGCTGCGCGGCGAGCAGGCCCGGGGCGGCGACGAGCAGCCAGCCGGCGACACCGACCCTCCGCGGGACGCCGGTCACCGGCCGGCTCCGGGCTCGTCGTCCCGGTCGGGGCGCTGGGTCCGGATGGCACCATATTTCCGGCCGAAGATGAAGGCGAGGACAAAGCAGATGAGCGCCACGATCAGGAGAACCTGCCCGACTCCGGTCGCGACCCCGTAGAGCAGCAGGAGCATCCCGGTGGAAACGACGATGGTGCCCACGGCCCGGAGCAGCTCGTCCAGGTTTTTCCAGCCGGTCTCCCGGGCCCAGTAGATCGACGCGCCGAGGCCCAGCAGGCCCAGCAGCATGATCCCATACCAGATGACGATCCAGAAGCCCCGCCCAGCGACCATCCCGCCTCCTCGAATCCGTCAGTTCCCGACGCAGCGTGCGCAGGGACAGTCCCGGCGAAGCCGGTCGAAGGTGTAGATCCCGGTACTGTGGCCGTCGCTCCAGCGGACCTTGAGCCCGTAGGCGCCGACCAGTTGGATGTGAAGCGGGCGCACATCTTCCGGCACCCGGGCCGGATCCAGCAGCGGCCGGCCGCTCATCTCCTCCACGCATTCCGCGCAGGGACACGCCAAGCGGAGCGCGCGGGCCGGATACAGCGCCCGATGGCCGGCGTGATCCCATTCGATGAGCACCCCGTCGTCTCGCCGGGAAATAGCTGCCGGGAGCGGATGCACCAGCGTCACTTCGCCATCCTTCCCTCCCGCGCCGTGGACGGGGAATTATCTTGGAAGGCTCGACCGATCAACGCCTCCCGACGGAGCCAGCCCCGACATGCCAACCGCCACTCCTGATGCCTTCGGCTGCCGAGCCGACACGACACGACGCTCGACGGCGAGCGCGCGGTGATTTTCCGCTTGAGCGAGCTTGAGCGCAAGGGCGTGGGTTCGCTGGACCGCCTGCCCTTTTCGATCCGTGTCCTCCTGGAGAATGCCGTGCGTCATGCCGGCCGGGGGCCGGTCACGCCGGAGCACGTGGAGGCGCTGGCCCGCTGGAGCCGGACACCCGCGTCGGGAGGTGAAATTCCCTTCATGCCGGCCCGCGTCGTGCTGCAGGATTTTACCGGCGTGCCCTGCGTGGTGGACCTCGCGGCGATGCGGGACGCGATGGCCCGGATGGGCGGCGACGCTGGCAGAATCAACCCCGTCGTACCCTGTGATCTGGTGATCGATCATTCGGTACAGGTGGACCACTACGGAACCGCCGACGCATTCCGGCAGAACGTGGTGCTGGAATTTGAGCGCAATGCCGAGCGCTATCAACTCCTCAAATTTGCCCAGCGGGCCTTCCGGGACTTCCGGGTCGTGCCCCCAGGTACCGGCATCGTGCACCAGGTGAACCTGGAATACCTGGCTCCGGTGGTTCAGCTCCGCGATCAATATGGCGCACGTACCGCCTATCCCGATACCCTCGTCGGCACCGACTCCCACACGACGATGATCAATGGCCTGGGTGTCCTGGGCTGGGGGGTCGGCGGTATCGAAGCCGAGGCCGTCATGCTGGGCCAGCCCTACTTCATGCTGGTGCCGGAAGTGGTGGGGGTTAAGCTGACCGGCGATTTGCCGATCGGCACGACCGCAACAGATCTGGTCCTTCGGATCACCCAGATGCTGCGGAAACAGGGGGTGGTGGACAAGTTCGTCGAATTCTACGGACCGGGGCTGTCCCGGCTGGGGCTGGCAGACCGCGCCACGATCGCCAACATGGCGCCCGAATATGGCGCCACGGTGGGCTTCTTCCCGGTGGACGCGGAGGCCGTCGGCTATTTGCAGCGCACCGGCCGCGAGCGGGAAGCCGCCCGGACCGAACGCTACTGTAACGAAGTGGGCCTGTTCCGCACCGACCGCACCCCCGACCCCGAGTTCACCACCTCGGTGTCCCTCGATCTGAGCACGATCGAGCCGAGCCTGGCGGGGCCCCGGCGGCCCCAGGACCTGGTGCCGCTCCGGGAGCTCAAGAGGAATTTCGCCGTCTCGCTGCCGGGCCTCATGACCGCCGGCACGCCCGCCGCGCGCCGGGCCGTGGCGGAATCCGGTTGCGCCCGGTGGACCGGCGAGGGCGGGTCCTCCGGCGCCGCGGTGGCGCTGGAGCCGGGGGAGGAGCCCGACGTCCCGGTCGCCCCCAATTCCATTCCGGAGCGCGACGGGCTCGTCGTCATCGCCGCCATCACCAGCTGCACCAATACCTCCAATCCCTCGGTGATGGTGGGCGCCGGGCTCCTGGCGCGCAAAGCGATCGCGAAGGGCCTCACCAGCAAGGGGTGGGTCAAGACCAGCATGGCGCCCGGCTCCCGGGTGGTCACCGCCTACCTCGAGGCGGCCGGGCTCATGCCGGACTTCGAGGCACTGGGCTTCAACGTCGTGGGCTATGGCTGCACGACCTGTATCGGCAACAGCGGGCCATTGCCGGAGCCGGTGGCCGAGGCGATCGATCAGCACCAGCTGGTGGCCGCCGCGGTCCTCTCCGGCAACCGGAACTTCGAGGCCCGGATCCATCCCCAGGTGCGGGCCAACTACCTGGCCTCGCCCATGCTCGTGGTGGCATTCGCTCTCGCGGGACGGGTGGACGTCGACCTGACCACCCAGCCGCTCGGCGCCGGGCCGGATGGAAAGCCGGTTTTCCTCCGGGACATCTGGCCCTCGGCCGATGAGATCCGCGCCACGATGGCCGCGTGCCTCAAGCCGGAGCTCTTCAAGTCGCGCTACGCCTCAGTCTTCGAGGGAGACGAGGAGTGGCGGGCGCTCGGGGTTCCCGGCGGCGATCGTTTCGCGTGGGAGCCGGCCTCCACGTATGTGCAGGAGCCGCCGTTCTTCCAGGGGTTAGCCCCAATGCCCAGTGCCCAGCGGGACATTGTGGCCGCCCGGGTCCTGGTCTCGGTGGCAGACTCCGTAACTACGGATCACATCTCCCCCGCGGGAGCGATCCCCAAGAACGGCCCCGCCGCGCGCTACCTGCTCGAGAAGGGGGTCCCGCAGGTGGACTGGAACACCTTCGGCGCCCGGCGCGGCAATCACCAGGTCATGATGCGGGGGACGTTTGGCAACACGCGGATCAAGAATCTGCTGGTGCCGGAGAAGGAGGGGAACTGGACCATGCACCTCCCCTCGGGCGAGGTGATGTCGATCTATGATGCCGCGATGATATATGCGACCGAGCACACGCCCCTCCTGGTACTGGCGGGCAAGGAATACGGCACCGGCTCGAGCCGCGACTGGGCCGCCAAGGGCACCGCACTGCTCGGCGCTCGCGCCGTGCTGGCGGAAAGCTACGAGCGGATCCACCGCAGCAATCTGGTCGGGATGGGTGTGCTGCCACTGGCGTACGAACCGGGGGAGTCGCGGCAGATGCTTGGCCTGACCGGGCTCGAGGTTTTCGACATCACCGGCATCGCGGGCGGCCTGGCACCGAACGGGCGGGTGCTGGTCACCGCCCGGGCCAAGGACGGCACGACGACGACCTTCCGGGCGGTGGTGCGCCTCAACTCGCCGGTGGAGGTGGAGTACATGAATCACGGGGGGATATTGCCCCGCGTGTTGAGGAAATTCTTGGCGGAGGGAATAGCGAATAGCGAGTAGTCAGAAGGGGGCCTCGAGTGATCTCGGAGCCCCCTTCTCGCTACTCGCTACTTCCCGGCTACGCGACCAGGTCTTTGAGCCGCTCGCCGGTCTCTCCCTCGCGGAGGCGAACCAGGGCGCGGTCCCGGAGCTGGCGAATCCGCTCGCGGGTGACCCCCATCATGCGGCCGATCTCTTCCAGCGTCCGGCTCTGCCCGTCTTCGATGCCGAAGTACAGCCGGAGCACCTTGGCGTCTCGGGGCGGGAGCGTGGCCAGCGCCGCCTCGATGTCCTGAGTCTGGCTGTTAGCCATCGTGCCGGCGTCAGTGCCTTCCTGGTCTGCGGCGAATCGCTCGATCCGCTCGTTGCCGTCTCCATCCCGGGTGGGATGATCCAGCCGGACCGCCTCGGAATTCAGGGCGGAGAGAGACCGCACCGCCTCGGGAGTCAGGCCGGTGGCGCGGGCCAGCTCCTCGGTGGTGGGCATGCGGCCGAGCTTTTCCTTGAGCAGCGTGGTGGTGCGGCCCAGCCGGGACAGGTCCGCGGTGCGGTTGAGCGGTACCCGCACCGGACGGCCGTGCCGGGCGATTGCCGCCTGCACCGCCTGCCGGATCCACCAGACCGCATAGGAAATGAACTTCACGCCACGATCCGGATCGAACTTCCGGGCCGCCGTCATGAGCCCCAGATTCCCCTCGCCGATCAGATCGACGAGCGGAACTCCGCGGTTCTGGAACTTCTTGGCCACCGACACCACGAAACGCACGTTGTGGCGTGCCAGCTTTTCCTGAGCTGTCACGTTGCCGCGGAACGCCTTGCGGGCCAGCTCCATCTCCTCGTCCCGAGAGAGAAGGGGCACCCGGCTGATCTCGTCCAGGTAGAGATCAAGGCTTTCCCGGCCCTCATCGACCGCCTTGGCGATCTGGGCCGGCTTGACTGCGTTACGCTTGGTGCGAGGAGCTGTTGCCACGCCGCTGCCTCCTTCGTCCCTGCGTGTTTTGGCTATCCTGTTGGCGGGAATTCGTCTTCCTGCCATATCAAACCCAAGCCTCGAATATAGCCCCTAAACCACGAAAAATCAAGGGGTTACGTAAATCAATGCGTTCCAGAGGCTTGCGGGACTTCCCGTTTTCTGGACAGGCCGGACACCTCGAGGGCCGAATCCCGTACCCTCGTATCGCTGCGAATTGAGTCGACCAGATATTTGCCATCGGAGGGGAGACGCTCGACGCCACCGGAAGTGCACGCATTACAATGCTTTAACTTCGGTCACCAGGGTCGCCAAGGAGGCTTTGGCGTCACCAAACAGCAGGAAGGTCTTGGGGTCAAAGAACAGCTCGTTCTCGATGCCCGCGAATCCGGCTCCCTTACCGCGCTTGAGTACCAGCACCGAGCGCGCCTTGTCGACATCCAGTATCGGCATCCCGTAGATCGGGCTCGCGGGGTCGGTCCGAGCCGCCGGATTCACGACGTCGTTCGCCCCGATCACGAGGGCCACGTCGGTGCGGGGGAACTCCCCGTTCACCTCCTCCATGTCGAACAGGCGATCGTAGGGGACGTTCGCCTCGGCGAGCAGCACGTTCATGTGACCCGGCATCCGGCCGGCCACCGGGTGAATCGCGTACTTGATCTCCACGCCGCGCTTTTCGAGCAGGTCGGTGAGCTCCCGCAGGGCATGCTGCGCCTGGGCCACCGCCAGGCCATAGCCCGGCACCACCACCACCAGGCGGGCGTAGCCCAGGCGCACCGCAGCGTCCTCAGGGGTCATTGCTCGCATCTCGCGACCATCGGCATGCTTCCCGGCGGCGGCCGCCGCCGGGGCGCCGAACGCTCCGAAGATGACGTTGGTGAAACTGCGGTTCATCGCCTTGCACATGAGGATCGAGAGCAGGAATCCCGAGGCACCGTCCAGCGCCCCGACGATGATCAGGAGGTTGTTGTCGAGCGCAAATCCCATGGCGGACGCCGAGAGCCCGGCGTAGGCGTTGAGCAGCGAGATCACCACCGGCATGTCGGCCCCGCCGATGGGCAGCACCATGAGCACGCCGAGTCCCGCAGCGATCGCCAGCATGATCCAGAAGGCGGCGGATTGTTCCGGATGGATCGCCAGCACGACCAGGAGCGCCAGGGCTCCGGCAAGCAGGAAAAGGTTCATCACGTTCTGAAGCGGCCAGGTGACCGGGCGCCCGGGGAGGATTTCCTGGAGCTTCCCGAAGGCCATGATGCTGCCGGTGACCGTGAGCGCGCCGAGAAGCACTTCGAATCCCAGCGCGGCCATCGTCCCGGGCGAGAGTGCGCCCGCCGCGGAGCGCAGCATGTATTCGTTGACGCCCACGAGGGTGGCCGCCACTGCGCCAGCCGCGTGTGACAGGGCGACCCACTGCGGCATCGCGGTCATCGGGACCGTAATGAAGAGCGGCCGGCCGATCACCACACCGATTACGGTACCCGCCAGGAGCCCCCAGAAGACCCAGGAGTAGCTCACGACCTCGGCATGGATGAGTGTCCCCGCGATGGCGAGCAGCATCCCCACGGCGGCGTAGCCCATTCCGGCTCGGGCCTTCTCCGGACTGCTCAACCCGCGGAGGCCGACAATGAAACAGACCGAGCTGACCAGATACGTCCCCTGGATGATCAGCTCGCGAACCGGAAGGTTCTCGTTCACTTGGGCTTCCGGTCGTCGCGCTTGAACATCTTGAGCATACGATCGGTAATGAGAAACCCGCCCACCACGTTCACCGTGGCGCAGACCACGGCGATGAGGCCCAGGATGTTGCTGACGGTGCCGTGATTGCTGCCCGCGGCCACCAGGGACCCCACCAGCGAGATGCCGGTGAGGGCGTTGGCCGCCGACATCAGCGGGGTATGCAGCAGCGGCGGAACGCGGCTGATCACCTGGTAGCCGACATAGCCGGCCAGGACGAACACATACAGTTGGATTACCGTGGTCAGGGACATCCTCGCTCCGGCCGCTGGGGTTCAGTGCGCGGCGGGGGCGCCGTCTCGCGCCAACGCCATCGGGCCCGTGATGGGGTCGTCGGGCGCCAGGCTGGGCCGCCCGTCCTTGATCAGATACTCGAGCAGGTTCTGCACATTCCGGCTGTACATGAGGCTGGCATGCTGGGGAATGGTGGCCGGAAGGTTGACCGGTCCGAGGATGGTGACTCGCATCGCGAGCACCGTCTGATCCGGCCTCGAAAGCGCGCAGTTGCCTCCGCTCTCGACCGCGAGGTCCACGATGACCGAGCCGGCCTTCATCGTGGCGACCATTTCCTCGGTGATCAGCCGGGGAGCGGCGCGGCCGGGGATCTGGGCGGTAGTGATGACCAGGTCCATTTCCGGGAGATGTTTCCCGATCGCGAGGAGCACGTTGCGCTGCTGCTCTTCGCCGAGCTGCCGGGCGTACCCTCCCGCCCCCTCAGCGGAGGCCGTCGCCGCGGCGGCTTCGATGAAGGTGGCGCCGAGGCTCTGTACCTCTTCCCGCACCGCGGGCCGCACGTCGAAGGCCGACACCACGGCCCCGAGCCGGCGGGCCGTGGCGATGGCCTGGAGCCCGGCCACGCCCGCGCCTACCACGAACACCTTGGCCGGTGGAATGGTACCGGCCGCGGTTGTGAGCATCGGAAGCAGGCGGGCAAGCCGGCCGGCCCCGAGCAGGACCGCGGCATACCCGGCCACGGTGGCCTGGGAGGAGAGGACGTCCATCGCCTGGGCGCGCGTGGTCCGGGGCACCAGCTCCATGGCGAGCAGTGTGAGACCCCGAGGACCGGCGGCGGTCAGATATTCCGCGGCCGAGGCGGGCTGCAAGAGACCGATCACCAGGGCGCCGGCGGGAAGCGCCTGCAACGCTTCCGTGGGCGGCCGCTGCACCGCCACCAGGATCTCCGCCGTCGACAGTACGGCCGGGAGCCCGGGAAGAATGGTGGCGCCCGCGGTCCCGTACTCGGCATCGGAAAAGAAACTGCCTTGGCCCGCGCCTGACTGGACCAGGAGCTCATGGCCGGCCTTGACGAGGCGCTGCACGGTGAGGGGAACCAGGGCCACACGATTCTCGTGCGGGGCGGTTTCCCGAAGGACTGCAATGCGCATTGAGGCAGGGCTCAGGGGTCAGGGGCTAGGGCGGCGACCGACGAAAGTATACAATCCAGCGATGCCAGCACAGGTCCACGTGTTCGCCCCCGGTTCCGTCGGCAACGTCGGACCGGGCCTGGATGTGCTCGGCCTCGCGGTAGCCGGCGCCGGGGACGAGGTTGTCGCGGAGCGGCATGGCCGCGCCGGGGTGATCATCGCCGATCCCGGCCATCCGTCCCTTCCCACCGATCCCGGTGCGCACACGAGCGGCATTGCCGCCGCCGAGGTGCTTCGGAGGGCTGGCGCCGGGTTCGGGGTCCGCCTCCGGGTGCGCAAGGGGCTGCCCCTGGCGGGCGGACAGGGCGGCAGCGCGGCGTCCGCTGTGGCGGGGGCGCTGGCGGCCAACTTGCTGCTCGACCGGCCCCTTCCCGACGCCACGCTGATCCGCGCGGCGCTGGAAGCGGAGGCGGTGGTCGCCGGCCGGCACGCCGATAATATCGTTGCCATCCTGCTCGGAGGACTGGTGCTGATTCGGTCGATGGATCCACTCGATCTGGTGCGTCTGCCGGTGCCGGCGGAGTTACGGGTAATTCTGGCGCATCCCGACCGCTCGATGAATACGCGCGACGGCCGGGCCGCGCTGCCAGCCTCAGTGCCCCGCGAGGTGGCTATCCACCAGGCGGCCCAGGTCGGTGCCATCGTGGCCGCTGCCTACTCGGGCGACCTCGCGCTCCTGGGACGGGCCATCGACGATCGGATCGCCGAGCCGGCGCGCGGCCCGTTGCTGGCGGGCTTCGCCGAGGCCAAGCGCGCGGCCATGCGCGCCGGGGCGCTGGGGAGCTCCATTTCCGGCAGCGGCCCCACCACTTTCGCGTTTGCCGGGGACGACGAATCCGCCGCGCGGATCGGCGCCGCCATGACGGCGGCCTATGCCGCACTCGGCATTCATTGCAGCACCCGCGTCGCCACGCCGGACCTTCTGGGAGCCCGCGCCCTGTGAGCTTTTCGACTGCACGCCCCGCCTCGTGGCAGGTCTGCATTTCCTGTGGTAACGAAGCGCTGGAGACCGACGCCGCCGTCCGTTGTCGCGCCTGCGGCGGTCTGATGGAAGTGAGGCACCGGCGTCCGGACCTTCCGGGACCGGTGTTACGCGGCTTGTTCCAGACCCGGTGCTGTTCCCGCCCCGACACCGCGGCGTCCGGGGTGTGGCGTTTCCAGGAGATGGTCATGCCGACGGCGGGGCCGAACCCGGTCTCGTTTCCCGAGGGCAACACCCCCCTGCTGTATCGGCAGGCCATCGCCGAATGGGCCGGTGTGTCGGATCTCTTCCTCAAGCACGAGGGTCACAATCCCACCGGTTCGTTCAAAGACCGCGGCATGACGGTGGGGATCACCCAGGCGCTGCGAATCGGCGCGCGGGCGGTCGTCTGCGCGTCGACCGGCAATACCTCCGCCTCGCTCGCGGCCTACGCGGCGCAGGCCGGCCTGCCCGCCTTCGTGCTGGTGCCCGCCGGCCGGGTGGCCCGGGGCAAGCTCGCGCAGACGGTGGGCTATGGTGCGCGGGTGCTGGCGGTCCGGGGAGATTTCGACGCCTGCCTCCAGCTGGTCGAGGCCGCGAGCGAGCTGCTCGGGCTGTATCTCCTCAACAGCGTGAATCCGTTCCGGTTGGAGGGACAGAAGACCATCGTCTTCGAAATGCTGCAGCAGCTCGGCTGGGAAGCGCCCGAGTGGATCGTGCTGCCGGGGGGAAATCTGGGAAACACCGCGGCGTTTGGAAAAGCGCTGGAAGAGGCACGGGCATGGGGTCTGATCGACCGGGTGCCCCGGCTTGCCGTGGTCCAGGCCGAAGGCGCCGCCCCCTTTGCGCGCGGGTTTGCGGGGAAGTTCCTCCAACGGGTGCGGGTGAAGGCGGAAACGGTGGCCACGGCCATCCGGATCGGCGATCCCGCGTCGTGGGACCGTGCCGTCCACGCGATCCACTACACCGACGGCGTGGTGGTGAGCGTCCCCGACGCCGAAATCCTGGCGGCCAAGCGGGTGATCGATCACGCTGGAGTCGGCTGCGAGCCGGCCAGCGCGGCCGCGGTGGCGGGAATTCGCCACCTCCGGGCCAGCGGAAAGATCCGGTCCGACGCCCGCGTGATTGCGGTGCTCACCGGTCACATGCTCAAGGATCCCGAGATTCTCCTCAGCGCCGCTGGTGACGCGGGAATTCAGGAAATCGACGCGACTCCCGAGGCGCTCGCGCAGGCGGTGGAACAGGGCCCTGCGGAATAGAAATGGCCCCGGTCCGGGCCTATATTGCGTTTGTCTTCCGACGCCAGACGACGGAGCCCTCATGTACCTCGGACCAGAAACCGCAATGCCCCTCGCCTCCGCCATCGCGGCGGTGGTGGGCGTTGCCGTGATGTTCTGGCACCGCACCAAGGCATTGTTCAAGGGAATCGGGCGCTCCATGGGCAACCTGTTCGCCCGGCTCGCCGGCCGCCGCTAGCCAGCGGTGGGCGCCATCCGCCGTGTCGTGGTGCTCGGGCTCGACGGACTCGAGCCGAGTCTGGTGGAGTCGATGATGGCGTCGGGAGCGCTCCCGGCGCTCGCGCGGCTCAGAGATGCGGGCGCCTACGCCCGCCTTGCCACGACCTTTCCCGCTCAGACGCCGGTCGCCTGGTCCACGTTCGCCACCGGCGCCAATCCCGGCGTGCACGGCATCTTCGATTTCCTGCGGCGGGATCCGGAAACCTACCTGCCGGACCTCTCGCTCAATCGCTACGAGCAGAAGAACGCCTTCGTCCCGCCGAAGGCAGTGAATCTCCGGCGCGGCACGCCGATCTGGGAACTGCTCGCCGCGGCGGGCATTCCCTCCACCGTGATCAGGTGCCCGTGCACCTATCCTCCCGACCAAGTGAAGGGACGCCTGCTGGGCGGCATGGGCGTGCCCGATCTGCGGGGAGGTCTGGGAACGCCGACCTTCTTCACCTCCCGGGACGGTGTGTTTCCCGGGGAAAGCGAGCGGGTAACCCGGGTGGTCCTGGAGGGCAGCCGGGTCCGGACTCAGCTGGTAGGGCCGCGCTTGCCGCGGGGCGGAGACGCAACCGTCGACTTGACGGCCGAGGTGGATCCCGACGGCACCCGGGCGGTCGTCCGGGTGGGAGGGCACAGCACCGAGCTCCGGCGCGGCCAGTGGGGCCCATGGGTCAAAGTGAAATTCAAGCTCGGTCTGCTGCAATCGGTGGCGGGTCAGGTTCGCTTCTTTCTGCCCCCGAGCGCCGACGGCTTCGCGCTGTACGCCTCGCCGGTCAACTTCACCGCGGATGCCCCGCCCTTTCCCATCAGCGCACCGTGGGACTATGCCGGGGAGCTGGAGCAGCGCATCGGCAGCTATTACACGACCGGCATGGCGGAGGATCACACCGGCCTGATGAATGGCAGGATCGACGAGGCGGCGTTCCTGGCCCAATGCGACATCGTGATGAAGGAGCGCGAGGCGATGCTCGACCTGGAGCTCTCCCGCTTCGAGAACGGGCTGCTCTTCTGCCTCTTTGACACCCCCGATCGTCTCCAGCACCTGTTTTGGCGATTTCTGGAGCCCGATCATCCCGCGAATGCCGTCGGGCTCGACCCCGCCTACCGCAGTGCGATCGCGGATCACTATAGACGGCTCGACGACATCGTCGGCCGGGTGGCGGGAGCGGCGGATCCGGAGACACTCGTCATTGTGCTCAGTGATCACGGCTTCACCAGTTTCCGCCGCGGAGTGCATCTGAACGGCTGGCTCCACCAGCAAGGGCTGCTGACGCTCAAGGGCGATGCCCGGCCGGGAATCGAGACCGGAGAGTTTTTTCGGGACGTGGACTGGAGCCGCACCAAGGCCTACGCGCTCGGGCTCGGAGGGATCTACCTGAACCGGGCGGGGCGCGAGGGCCAGGGAATCGTGACCGATGGAGCCGCGGAATCGGTGACGGCCGCGATCCAGAACGGCCTTGCGGGACTCCCGGACCCGGCATCGGGACTCCCGGCCATCCGGAGCGTGATGCTCAAGGAGGACCTCTATCATGGACCTGCTACCGGCGAGGCCCCGGACCTCCTCGCGCTGTTCCAGCGCGGGTACCGGGCCTCCTGGACTACGGCGCTCGGCGGGATCGGATCGGGTGTGTTCGAAGACAACACCAAGCGCTGGAGCGGCGACCACATCGTGCATCCCGCACTGGTGCCGGGGATACTGTTCATGAGCCGACCGTTCCGCACCGGCCAGCCCCGCATGCTCGACCTGGCGCCGACCATCCTGGCCGCCCTCGGCCTGCCCGCGGGCCCGGACATGGAGGGGGTGAGTCTCCTGGCATGAAGATCCTCGTGATCGGGCTCGACTGCGCCGCGCCGGAAATTCTGCTGCACGACGAGCGCCTGGTGAACCTGCGCCGGCTGATGGCCGCCGGCGCCTATGGGCGCCTGGAAAGCGTGATCCCCCCGATCACCGTCCCCGCGTGGATGTGCCTGGCCACCAGCCAGGACCCCGGCACCCTTGGCGTGTATGGTTTCCGGAACCGTACCGATCACAGCTACGCCGGGCTGTCCATCGCGAGCTCTCGCTCGATCCAGGAGCTGGCCATATGGGACCAGCTGGCCCGCGAAGGCAAACGCTCGGTGATCATCGGGGTGCCGCCCTCCTATCCGCCCCGCACGGTGAACGGCATCTGTGTCGGCTGTTTTCTCACGCCGGACCCCGCCCGTGATGAGTACACCTATCCCGCGCGAATCAAGGAAGAGATCGCCGGGCTGGTCGGCGAATACGAAGTGGATGTGAAGGGGTATCGCACCGATGACAAGGCGTGGCTCCGCGACGGCATATTCCGGATGAGCCGAAAGCTGTTCCAGGTGGTGCGGCACTATGTGACGGCGGTCGAGTGGGATTATTTCCAGTTCGTCGACATCGGGCTCGACCGGGTGCACCACGGATTCTGGCGCTACCACGATCCGCTCCACGTGCGGCACGAGCCGGGGAGCGAGTTCGCCAACGTCATCCGGGACTACTACCTGCATCTCGACGAGGAAATCGGACGGCTGCTTGCGCTATTGGACGACGACACGCTGGTGCTGGTGACCTCGGACCATGGCGCGCAACGTCTGGACGGCGGTTTCTGCGTGAACGAGTGGCTGATCCGTGAGGGACTGCTCACCCTCACCGAGTACCCCACGTCGATCACGCCGTTCAGCCGGCTCCCGGTTGATTGGGGGAAAACCCGGGTTTGGAGCGAAGGCGGCTACTACGCCCGGGTCTTCCTCAACGTGAAGGGGCGAGAGCCGGAAGGCACCGTCGACCCCGCGGAGTACGAGCGCTTCCGCGACGAAATGAAGGCCCGGCTCGAAGCCACAGTACCCGGAACGCTGGTGTTCAAGCCGGAAGAGATCTACCGCACCGTGCGCAATGTGGCGCCGGATCTGATCGTCCACTTCGGCGCGCTGGCCTATCGCTCGATCGGCGGGGTGGGATACCCGGAGCTGATCGTGCAGGAGAACGACACCGGTCCCGACGACTGCAACCATGCCCAGCACGGCGGGTTCATCCTGGCGGGGCCGGGCTGGCCCCAGTTGGGCGAAATGCAGGGCGTGCGCCTGCTCGACCTGGCGCCGACCCTGCTGGAGCACTCCGGCTTCGACGTGCCGTCGACGATGCAAGGGAGGTCGCTGGCCGGGGGCCGGTCCGGAAGCGGCGGGCGTCGTGGGGACGGACTGTCCGCGGAGGGTGAGCGAACAATCCGGGAGCGGCTGAGCGGATTAGGGTATTTGGGGTGACCGGTTACGGCCCGCTGGAGGCCGTCTTGATGGCCGCCTCGAGGTCGGTGTAGGCGGTCGGGTCGGTCTCCCGGAACGGCGCCATCACGTGCGCGATTTTACCGGTCTTGTCCACCACGTACAGCGTCCGGTTGTCGAGCAGCCCGTTCGGGATGGCCCGGGTGGCGCCGTAGGCCGTCCCTACGACCGCCCCCGGATCGCTCAGGAACGTCCAAGGTTTGTAGCCTTTCTCACTCGCCCATGCCGCCAGCATCGTATCCGGATCGACGCTGATCGCGAGCAGCTTGACCTTCGACGTATCTCCAAAAACCTGCGCGTACTGATCACGGTACGCGTCCATTTGAACCGTTCAGCCCTTGGTCCGCGCCCGATAGAAAAAGGCGATGACCACCGTCTTGCCACGCAAATCCTTCAGGTGCACCGGACGCGCGCTCACCCCGGCCACGGTGGCTGCCGACAGAGTGAAATCGGGCGCCTCGACGCCTGCTGCGAGCGGCGTGGGGACGGGAGGGGGCGGGGCGGGTTGCTGGGCCGCGAGCGGCGCGGCGGCCAGCCCCAGGAGTAACACAGCGCTTCGGTTCATCACCGCTCCTCGTGGTGGGTACTCCAATCTACTTTCACCGAGACTACGGGCGATACATCACCCGCCAGATCTTCTGCTGCGCGTCCGCCCCGATATACAACGATCCATCGGGGCCCACGGCCAGCCCGGAGAAACGAATCGAAGTCGGCTCGCCGGCCGGCGTGGCGAAATCGATCGGCGCGCCCGACGCCTTCACATCCTTCATTGGCACGAACTCCACCCGAAATCCCTGTTGTGCCGCGGGAGTGCGGTTCCATGAACCGTGAAAAGCGATGAATGCGCCGCCCCGGTACTCAGCGGGGAACTGGGTGCCCCGGTAGATCGTGGTGGCATTGGGGGCCCAGTGGCCGGGGAAAGACGCCACCGGATCGGCCTTGGAGGCACAGTCACCCACCTTGGAGCCGTCACCGCCGTACTCGGGGTTCTGGAGCTTCACTTTCTTGCGGGCGTCGAAGTAACAGTACGGCCACCCGGCATCGGCGCCTTCGGGCAGGGCATGGAACACCTCGGCAGGGTTCTCTCGGCCCGCTTCGGCCGCGAAGCTCCAGTTCTCGGTCAGGTTGTCCCGCCCATGCACCGCGGCATACAGCATTCCGGTTGCAGGATCGACCGACACCGCCATCGCGTTGCGCAACCCGGTGGCCCAGCGCCTTCCGTCGGCCGGAGTCTGGTTGAGTTTGCGCGCGTCGAAGCGCCAGACGCCGGCGCGCTCCTGCAGCTCGGTGCACGGATTGATGCCGGGCATCGGGAGTTTCCGGTCTCCCTCGGGCGGCTGGCAGCTGTTGGTCCGAGAGCCGAAGGAAACGTAGAGCGCACCGTCAGGCCCCAGTGCCAGTCCCTTTTCGCCGTGGCCGCCGGTCGGCAGCCCGGAGGCGATGACTTCGGGCGCGCCTTCCGGCGCGAGGGCGCCGGGGTGCCACGGGAAACGAAGGATGCGGTCGGTTTGAGCGAAATACACCGCGTCCGGCGCGAGCGCGATCCCGCTGCCTCCGGGCCCGTCGTAGAAGTTGGCGATCGTTTCTGCCTTGCCGTCGCCGGTGACGTCCCGCAGCACGACGATGCCACCCTTGACCCCGCGCTTGGCGGCGAAGATGTCTCCATTCGGGGCCACCGCGAGGTGACGGACCGGCCCGAGGCTCTCGGCCACCAGCACGGCGCAGAAGCCCTTGGGCAAGGTGAGCCCGTCGTTGCCGGGGGCGCAGGGAGCCTGCTGGGCGGCGAGCCGCCCGGCCGCGGTGCCGAGACAGAGAAAGACGAGCATGAATGAAGCACGGGAGGGGTGCATGGACCTTGTGCCTTTGGACAACGGGACTGGGCCCCTCGGGAGGCCTCAGGGAGCGCCAGTAATAATAGCAGGTGCGCGGGGGTTCGCCCGTTCCACCACCGGGGGGGAGGGTGGTAAGTTTGTCCGCTTATGGCCAATCCCCAATACATCTACACGATGGCAAATCTCCGGAAGGTCGTCCCGCCCAGCCGGGAGATCCTGAAGGGGATCTACCTGGCCTTCTTTCCCGGCGCCAAAATCGGCGTGCTCGGCGCGAACGGCGCCGGCAAGAGCACCCTGCTGCGCATCATGGCCGGGGTCGACAAGGACTTCCAGGGCGACGCCCGACCCGCCGCCGGCATCAAGATCGGCTATCTGCCGCAGGAGCCTTCGCTCGATGCCACCAAGGACGTGCGGGGCAACGTCGAAGAGGCGGTCCGGGACCAGCGCGCGATGCTGACCGAGTTCGAGTCGATCAGCGCCAGCTTCGCGGAGCCGATGGACGAGATCCGGATGAACAAGCTCCTGGAAAAGCAGGGGGCGCTGCAGGAGCGCATCGACGCCCTGGGCCTCTGGGAGCTGGACCGGACCATCGACATCGCGATGGACGCGCTCCGGCTTCCGCCCGGTGACGCCGATGTCTCGTCGCTCTCCGGCGGCGAAAAGCGGCGGGTGGCGCTCTGCCGGGTGTTGCTGGAGCAGCCCGACATGCTGCTGCTCGACGAGCCGACCAACCATCTCGACGCCGAGTCGGTGGCCTGGCTGGAGCGCCACCTGCGCGATTTCCCCGGCACCATCGTCGCGGTGACCCACGATCGGTATTTCCTCGACAACGTGGCCGGCTGGATCCTCGAGCTCGACCGGGGCGCGGGTATCCCCTGGGAGGGCAACTACTCCTCGTGGCTCGAGCAGAAGGGCCAACGGCTGGCGCTGGAAGAAAAGCAGGCGTCGGCGCACCAGAAGACCCTCGAGCGCGAGCTGGAATGGGTTCGCATGGCCCCGCGGGCTCGTCACGCCAAGCAGAAGGCCCGCATCGCGGCGTACGAGGAGCTGCGCGACCAGGGCGAGCGCCAGCAGGAAGGCTCGGCGGAAATCCTGATCCCGGTGCCGGCTCGCCTCGGCGAAGAGGTGGTGATCGCCAAGGACGTGGCCAAGGGCTTCGGGGATCGCCTGCTGTTCGAGAATCTGAACTTTTCGCTGCCGCGGGGCGGGATCGTGGGCGTCATCGGTCCGAATGGGGCCGGCAAGACGACGCTGTTCCGCATGATCACCGGCCAGGAAAAGGCCGATACGGGCGTCCTGACGGTGGGCTCCACGGTGCAGGTGTCCCACGTGGACCAGAGTCGCGACGACCTGGACCCTGACAACACCGTGTATCAGGAAATTTCCGGCGGCCAGGACCAGATGGCGTTCGGCAAGCGCATGGTGAATGCGCGAGCCTATTGCGCCGGCTTCAATTTCCGCGGCGCGGATCAGCAGAAAAAAGTGGGCACGCTCTCGGGCGGGGAGCGCAACCGTCTTCACCTGGCCAAGCTGCTCAAGAGCGGTGGCAACCTGCTGCTCCTCGACGAGCCCACCAACGACCTCGACGTGGACACGCTTCGCGCGCTGGAGGATGCCCTGCTGGGGTTTGCCGGCTGCGCGGTCGTGATCAGCCACGATCGCTGGTTTCTCGACCGTATCGCGACCCACATCCTCGCGTTCGAGGGCGACAGCGAAGCCTTCTGGTTCGAGGGCAATTTCCAGGAATATTCGGCGGACTACAAGCGCCGGAAGGGCGTGGCCGTCGATCAGCCCCACCGGATCCGCTACAAAAAGCTCGTGCATTAGGAACGACGCCATGCCGCACAGCCGGGCGAAGGTCGCCGTTCTCCCGCCGCGCCTCGAAGGGCTTTCGGCGCTGGTCACCAATCTATCGTGGAGCTGGAACCGCGAAGCGCGCGAGCTGCTCCGCTCCATCGACCCGTCCCTCTGGCGGCGGGTCCGTCACAACCCGATCATGCTGCTGCGAGAGGTCAATCCCTCCCGGATGGAGCAGCTTGCCGGCGATCCCCAGTTCCTTCCCCAATACGACCGCGTGATGGAGTGGATGGCGGCCGATCGGCAGTACGAACGCACCTGGTTCGCGCGCCGCTACGCCGACCTCGCCACTCGTCCCGTCGCCTATTTCTGCGCCGAGTTCGGGCTCCACAACTCGGTGCCGATCTACAGCGGCGGCCTCGGGGTCCTTGCCGGCGACCACTGCAAACAGGCGTCCGATCTGGGCGTGCCCCTGGTGGGGGTGGGCCTGTCGTACATGAAGGGCTACTTCGACCAGCGGCTTCGCAGCGACGGCTGGCAAGAGGACAGCGACGATCACGTCGATCCGATCCTGACACCGCTGGTGGAACTGAACGGCCCCCACAATGAGCCGTGGCTGACCGTGGTGAGCACCTTCGGGCGCCCGGTACACCTCCGGGTGTGGACCCTTCGCGCCGGGCGGGTTCCGCTCTACCTGCTGGATACCAACCTCCAGGAGAACGATCCCGACGACCGCACCCTACTCAGCAAGCTCTACGGCGGCGGCCCCGATTTGCGGCTCCGCCAGGAGTGGCTGCTCGGCGTCGGGGGGGTGCGGGTGCTCCAGGCGGTGGGGCTCGATCCGGGGGTGTGGCATGCCAACGAGGGTCACGCCGCGTTCATGATGCTGGAACGCATCCGGCAGCTCACGGTGAAGCAGATCCCGTGGGACGAGGCGGTGGCGGAAGTGCGCCGCACCACGATGTTCACCACCCACACCCCGGTCCCGGCGGGTCACGACGCGTTCGACCTGGAACAGCTGGCGCAGTGCACCGGCCCGATCTGGGATGAAATGGGGGTGACGCGGGAGAAGTTCCTGGCCCTGGGCCAGCATCCGCATGGCGAAGACAAGCGGTTCCAGATGACGGTGCTCGCGATGAATCTCGCGGCCCGGGTCAACGGCGTGTCAAAGCGGCACGGGCAGGTATCGCGGGAAATCTGGCACGACCTCTGGCCCGGCCGCTCCCAGGACGCCGTGCCGATCGGCTCGGTGACGAACGGCGTGCACCTGGCGACCTGGATGGCCAATCCGATGATGGGACTGCTCGACCGGCACTTTGGCCCCGACTGGGGATCGCGACTCGACGATCCCGCGCTCTGGGAGTCGCTTCGGCAGCTCGATTCGGCGGCGCTCTGGGCCGTGCACCAGGAACAAAAGGGTACCCTGATGGGCTTCATCCGGGAGGAGGCCCGGCGGCGGTTTGCCGACCAGTGGAAGGAAGCCAGCCAGGTGGTGGCCGCGGGGACGCTGCTGCATCCCTTCGCCCTCACCATCGGATTTGCCCGCCGGTTTGCCACATACAAGCGGGCCGGGCTCTTCTTTCGTGACGTGGGGCGGCTGCAGCGGCTGCTGTGCGACCAGCGCCGTCCGGTCCAGATCATCTTTGCCGGCAAGGCACATCCCGCGGACGAGCCGGGCAAGGAAGTGCTCCAGGCGATGTATCGTTGGACCCACGACCCGTACTTTCAGGGACGGGTCGCCTTCCTCGAGGATTATGACATGCACCTGGCCCAGGCGATGGTCGAGGGGGTGGACCTTTGGATGAACCTGCCCCGGGTGCCCCTCGAGGCGAGCGGGACCAGCGGGATGAAGGCGGCCCTGAACGGGGTGCCGCAACTGGGAACCATCGACGGATGGTGGGAAGAAGGCTACGATGGGAGCAACGGGTGGGCCATTCCGCTGCCCCCGGACACGGAGGACACCGAGGTGCAGGACGCCCACGACGCAGAGCATCTGTACCGGATCCTGGAGGACGAGATCGTGCCCCTCTATTACACGCGCGACGGGCGCGATGTGCCGATGGGGTGGACCGACCGGATGCGCAATGCACTCCGGGTGGCGGGAAGCCGGTTCACTGCGCGCCGGATGATGCTGGAGTACGCCGAGAACTACTACGTCCCCACCATGCGCGGTGATCCCTTCACCGACGACCCCCCGCGCGGGTAGGCCCGGATGCATGAACGCCGGTCCACTGCCCGCGGGCAATTCCCGCACTCCGCGCTGCACAACGCGGCCGGGGAGCCGGTGACGGTCATCCACCTCGCTGCCGAGTACTATCCCTACGCCCGGAGCGGTGGGCTGGCCGAGGCCGTGGCCAATCTGGCGCGTTTCCAGTCGAGCGCGTCGGTCCGGAGTCTGGCGCTGCTGCCACTCTACCGTTCTGCCCGAAATGCGGCGGGGCCGCTGGTCGAGGCCGCGCCGCCGCTCCACGTCCGGCTTGGCGGCGAAGTCCAGTCGGCCCGGCTGCTCCAGCAGCGGGATGCCGGCCCGGGCACCCGGGTGTATTTCGTCGAAGCGGACCACTACTTCGACCGGGAGCGGCTCTACGGAGACTCGCACGGCGACTACGCCGATAATCATCTGCGCTACGCCTCCTTCACCCTCGCGGCGCTCGAGGCCCTTCCGCACCTGGTGGACGGCCCGGTACTGCTTCACGTCCACGACTGGCACCCTGCCCTGGCGCTGGTGTACCTCCGCACGCGGTATGCCGGGACTCCGTACTACGATGCCGTGCGGACGGTCCTCTCGGTCCACAACGCCGGCTACCAGGGTCACTATCCCGCCTCGATCATGCCCGAGCTTGGCCTGCCGTGGGAGCTGTTCAACTGGCGCCAGCTCGAGTGGTACGGGAAGGTGAATTTCCTGAAGGGCGGGCTGGGTTTTGCCGATCGCGTGGTGACGGTAAGCCCCAATCACGCCAACGAGCTGCGCACACCGGCCGGCGGGTTCGGGCTCCACGAGGTGTTCGAGGCGCTGGGCCCGCGATTCACCGGCATCCTGAACGGCATCGACCAGCAGGCGTGGGATCCGGAGACGGACCCGCTCATTCCCGCCCCGTTCACGATTGCCGGCCCGGAGCCCAAGGCGGCGTGCAAGCGCGAGGTGCAGCGGCTCTTCGGCCTCACTGAAGACGGGCGGCTGCCGCTCTTTGCGATGGCGGCGCGGCTGGTGACCCAGAAGGGCATCGCCCTGATGATCGAGAACTCGGCCGTGCTCTCGCTCAAGGCCCAGTTCGTCTTCATCGGCGCCGGCGAGGAGCGGTTCGAGCAGGCGCTCACCGCCCTGGCCGCGCGCCACCCCGACCGCATCGCCGTGAACACCAATTTCACCGACCGGCTGGAACATCTGCTCATGGCGGGCGCCGACTTCCTCCTGATGCCGTGCCAGTACGAGCCTTGCGGGCTCACCCAGATGCGCTCCCAGCGCTACGGCGCGATCCCGGTGGTCCGACGGGTCGGTGGCCTGGCGGACACGGTGGATGACGGCGTCACCGGCTTCGTCTTCGAACCCTATCACGCCGACGCGCTGCTGGGGGCGGCCCTTCGCGGCCTGGATTGCTATGCCAACGGGCCCGAATGGTCACGGCTTCGGAAGAACGCGATGTCGCGGGATTTCAGTTGGGAACGGTCGGTCGAGCGGTACCTCGACGTCTATCGCCTGGCGCTGGCCTGACCATGGACTTCGTCCTGACGCTGCACAGCCACCTCCCCTGGGTGCTCAACCAGGGCCGGTGGCCCCACGGAAGCGATTGGCTCTGCGAAGCGGCGGTGGATACCTATCTCCCGCTGATCGAGGCACTCGACGCGCTCCAGGCCGAGGGCACCGCTGCCCCGATCACCCTGGGCGTGACCCCGGTGCTGGCCAACCAGTTGGCGCATCCGCAGCTGACCATCGAGCTCGAGGCATTCTTCGCGCAGCGGCTCGTGGCCTGCGATGAGGCGGAAGCGGCCTTGAGGGAGAGTGGAGAAGACGCGCTGGTCCCGCTGCTCTATTACTGGCGCGAGCGCTATCAGCGACTGCGACGGCGTTTCGAGCGGTGCGGGGGCGATCTGGTCGGCGAGCTCCGGCGGCACGCCGATGCCGGGCGGATCGAGTTGCTTTCCTCCGGCGCCACCCACGGATTCCTGCCGCTGCTGGCTCGGGAAGAAAGTATCGCCTTGCAGCTCGCCGTGGGTGTCGCCGAGCATGAGCGGCTCTTCGGGAGGACCCCCGCGGGCTGCTGGCTCCCGGAGTGCGCCTACCGTCCCCGCGGCGACTGGCATCCCGATCGCGCCGCGCCGTTCATCGCGGATCGGCCCGGTCTCGAGGAGCACCTGGCGGCCCAGGGCTTCCAGTTCTTCTTCGTCGATGCGCACCTCGCGGAAGCGGGCCGTCCGCTCGGCCTCTACCGGGACACCGGGCGGCCGGACGGACTGCCGCTGAGCGACGACGAGTGGTCCGCGGTGGCCATCCGCCGCTCGCCGCACCGTACCTACGAAGTCTCGCCCCGCGCGGGACGGGCCCGGGTCGTGGCCTTCGTCCGGGATCCGCATACCACCCGGCAAGTCTGGAGCCGCCACGGAGGGTATCCCGGTGACGGCGCTTACCTGGAATTTCACAAGATCCGCTATCCGGGCGGGCTCAAGCTCTGGCGGGTGACCCACCCCGACGCCGATCTCGGGCTGAAACAGCCGTACGAACCCAACACGGCTCGGGCCCGCGCGTGGGGACACGCGGGAAACCTGCACTGGCAGCTGCGGGAGCACGCCGAGCGACTGACGTCCCCCGGTGAATCGGTGACGGTGGCGCCATTCGACACCGAACTATTCGGGCATTGGTGGTTCGAAGGAGTGGATTTCCTCGCGGATCTGTACCGCCGGCTCGGGAGCTACGGCGGGCCCACTCCGCGCACGGCGTCGGGCCACCTTGCGACGCATCTCCCCGGCGCGGCGGTGGCACTCGCCGCCGGCTCGTGGGGAGCCAATGGCGATTTTTCCATGTGGCTGAACGAAGGCACCCGCTGGACCTGGGAGCGGCTGTGGCCGCTCGAGGAACGGTTCTGGTCGCTGGTACCGGCCGCGATGGCGGAGCCGGCGGCGGCGATGGTGCTGGCGCAAGCGGCGCGGGAGCTGCTTCTGCTCCAGGCCAGCGACTGGCAGTTCATTATTTCAACCGGCGCCGCCGGAGACTACGCCACCCAGCGGTTCACCGCACACGGCGACTGTTTGACCGAGCTGCTCGACGGACTGGATCCGGATGCGCGCGGAACCCTGACCGCGACCACCGCGCGCGCACTGGAAATGCAGCAGGTGGACGACGTCTTCCCGGACATCCTGCCGGTGCTCGCCACGGTACTGGAACGGAGCAAGGCGATTCGGGCAGCGCGATGACATCCGGCTCGGTCAGCCCGCGCTCGACCGTTGTCCACGCCCATTTCTATCAGCCGCCGCGGGAGGACCCGTGGCTCGAGTTGATCGAGCGCGAGCTCGGCGCGGCCCCCTTCCACGACTGGAACCGGCGGATCGAGCGGGAGTGTTACCGGTCGGTGGTGGCGGCGCGGCTGCCCGCCCCGAACGGGCGGATCGCCCGGATCACGAATACGCTGGAACAGATCAGTTTCAATGTGGGCCCCACCCTGGTCGAGTGGCTCGAGCGGGAAGCGCCCGACACCTGGCGGGCCATGCTGGCCGCGGACCGGCTCAGTTGCGCCCGGTTGGGCGGTCACGGCAACGCGATCGCGCAGCCCTTCCATCACATCATCCTCCCCCTCGCTTCCCGGCGGGACAAGACCACCGAAGTCCGGTGGGGCATTGCCGATTTCCGGCGCCGCTTCGGCCGCGAGCCGGAGGGCATGTGGCTCCCTGAGACGGCCGTGGACGACGAGACGCTGGATGTGCTCGCCGCGGAAGGCATCCGCTTCACGATCCTGGCTCCGCACCAGGTGCGTGAGGCTCCCCCGGCCGGATTTCCCGGCCGGTACACGACCGGCAACGGGCGTTCCCTTGCGCTGTTTCTCTACGACGGGCCGCTCTCCCACGATGTCGCGTTCGGCCCCCTCGTCAAGGACGGAAGCCGGTGGGCGGAGGCCATCCGCGCCCGGCCGGTGGCGGCAGTCGCGGGGTTGGTGTCGATCGCGACCGACGGCGAGACCTACGGCCACCACCACCGCTTCGGCGAGATGGCGCTGGCGGCCGCGCTGGACCGGCTGTCGTCGGATCCGGACGTGCGGGTGGAGAATTTCGCGTCGTACCTGGCGCGCCACCCGGCGACGGACCCGGTGGAGCTGGTCGAGCCCAGCTCCTGGAGCTGCGCCCATGGCGTTGAGCGCTGGCGCGCCGACTGCGGCTGCCGGATCGAGGCCGGAACCCGTCAGGGATGGCGGGCACCGCTCCGGGAGGCGCTCGACTGGCTGGCCGGGGAGCTGCACGGGAAGTTCGAGGAGGAGGCGGCGGAGTTTTTCCCCGATCCATGGGCGGCGCGGGACGCCTACGCGGCCATCGGCCTGCCGTCACATCTGCCGGTGCGCGCGCGCGAGCTGCTCGAGATGGAACGCAATACCCTCTGCATGTTCACCTCCTGCGGCTGGTTCTTCGATGATGTGGCGGGGTTGGAGACCCTCGTGTGCCTCAGATACGCCGCACGCGCCATCGAACTGGCCGGGCCTGACGCGTCCAGCCTCGAGGCGGGGTTGCGCGAGCTGCTCCTGGCGGCGCGGAGCAACGATACCGGCCTCGGCAACGGGCGTAATGTATATGATACCCGGGCCAGGCCCACGCACCCGGGGGAGGTCCGCGCCGCGGCGGGATATGTCTCGCTCCTTGCGGTGGCGCCCCAGCGCGTCCGCACGACGATCGGGGCGTATCTGGTCGGACCAGGAGAGCACGACACGCTGCTGGTTCAGCACCGCCGCACCGGGAGGAGCTGGTCCATCGCCGCGCGGGCGGATCGGATCGACCCGATCCACTTGAGCGCAACGGTACAGGTGGAGGGAGAAGCCCGCGAGCACGTGGTCGAGCAGCGGCATCTGCCAGAACACGAGCGCGAAGAAATCCATCTTGCGTTGCGTCGCGAGCTGCGCCGCGGCGTGATCCCCCCCGAGGACGATCGCCGGATTGCCGAGGGCGTGCTCCGGTTTCACCGGGCGATCGGCCAGGCGCTGGTGGATCAGCTCCCCGACGATCCGGCGGCCCCCGCCGGGCTGGACCTGGACCGGATTGTCCGCTGCCTCGACCTGCTCGAGCTCGAAGAGCAGGCCATTCCCTTCGATGCGCAGACCCGGTTCTTCCGCCTGGTGACCCAGGGCTCCCGGGACACCCGCCGAATCCTGGGCCCGCTGGCGCTGCGCTTCGGATTGGCCGGCACCCCCGAGGCGGAGGGCCGGTGAAGGAACCGCGGCGGCACGCCGCCCGGCGCGCTCAATGCTGGACAACCACCTCGAACGGCGCCCGCACCACCAGACGGTAGGAGTATTCCCAGCGCGATTTGCCCAGCGCGATGCTCGGGAGATTGTCGATTCGGTGGAGCCGGAATTCCCCGTCGAAGGTGACTCGGCCCTCGATGGTGGTCCGGCGCAGCAGGCCGATCTCCCAGTACTTGCGCCGGGAGCGATAAAAGGCCGGGTCGGCGCCGGCCGAGTTGTAGTGGTTGTCCCCCTCCTGGGACAGGAAGTCCCTGCCCCACCAGGAAATTGAGAAGACCTCGAACCATCCCCACGGCGCCACCGCAGCCCGGACGTACCAGCCGCGCCCGGTGCCGGGCCTGCCGGCCGGTGCCGTCGGGTCGGCATTTCCCGAGCTCCGGAGCCGATAGGCGGTGATCGAGCTTCGGCCGAGCCACGGCAGCGAGTCCGACAGGGTGGCGCCCACGCCCGAGGCGACGTTGTTGGTTACCGGCACACCGGCATCGAACAACTGGCCGCCATGGTGAACGCCGTGAAGCTGGGTCTCGAGCGAGAGAAAAGGAACCGGCCGTATCCGGAGGACCCCGCCATAATCGAACGCCTCCCGCTGATTCTGACGGTTGAGTTTCTGCCAGTTGACGTACACTTCGCCATCCCACCGATGCCGGCGCTCGATCCATTGCAAACCGTACTCGATCGGGCGGGTGATCTCGAACGTGGTAACCTGAAGCGGCTCCAGGAAGCCGTGGCGCCGATCCGGAAACAAGGCGCCCAGGACGCCGGTCGACGTGCCGGCATGGTACTGGAACCGGATGATCGGCTTGACGGTCTCCAGAAACTCGTCAGCCCCCGAACGATGGTCGCCAAAGGCACCGAGCTCGAAGGCGGTGCGATTGCCGGTGCGAAACCGGAGCATCGAGCGGAACTGGCCGCCCAGGATCGTTTCGCCGACACGATAGGGGGTAAAGAACTCGGTGTTGTCGCCATACAGGGTGGCGGTGGTGGACCAGGTCAGCGACTGGCCGGCGAGGGATCCGGGCACCGCGGAAAGCAGCATGAGCAGCGCGGCGCGCGCGGTCCGTGACATGGACCGCAATATCATTAGCTTTGCTCCCCATGACCACTCCGTCGCCATCGCGCAGCGTGGTGATCGGGCTCCCGCAGATGCGCAGCGGCCCCGACCCACACGGCAACCTCGAGCGGGCCATTGCCCGGATCCGCGAGGCGGCCAGCCTCGGCGCGCAGATCATCTGCACCCAGGAGCTCTTCCTCGGGCCGTACTTCTGCCAATCCGAGGACCACGAGTTCTTCAAGCTGGCCGAGGCGGTTCCCGGCCCCACCACCGAGCGGCTCTCGGCGCTGGCGGCCGAGTTGGGCGTCGTGATCGTCGCCTCGCTGTTCGAGAAGCGGGCGAGCGGGCTCTACCACAACACCGCCGCCATCATCGACGCCGACGGCAAGTACCTCGGCAAGTACCGGAAGATGCACATCCCGGATGATCCGTCGTACTATGAAAAATTCTACTTCACTCCCGGTGACCTGGGCTTCCGCGTCTGGCACACCCGGTTCGGGCGCATCGGTGTCCTGGTGTGCTGGGATCAGTGGTATCCCGAGGCGGCGCGCCTCACCGCGCTGCAAGGCGCCGAAATCCTGTTCTATCCCACTGCGATCGGCTGGCTGCCCCCCGAGAAGGCGGAATACGGCGAGCGCCAGCAGCAGGCGTGGGAAACGATTCAGCGCTCGCACGCGATCGCCAACGGCGTCTTCGTCGCCGCGGTGAACCGGGTCGGGGTCGAGCCGGGTCCCGCCGGCGGCCTCGAGTTCTGGGGCAACAGTTTCGTAGCGGACCCCAATGGCCGGGTGCTGGCCCGGGCCGGGCAGGAAGAGGAGCTGCTGATCGTGAAATGCGACCTCGACCAGGTGGATGTGGTGCGCACCCACTGGCCCTTCCTGCGCGATCGGCGGGTGGACGCGTACTCGGGCCTGAGCGAGCGGTACCTGGACCAGGACCCGGCGGGCGGGGGGCGGTGAGCCTGCCCCGCTCCCCCCTGCGTATGCCCGCTGAGTGGGAAGCCCATCGCGGCACCTGGCTCTCGTGGCCTCACAAGGAAGCTTCCTGGCCGGGCGGTTTCGATTCGATCCCCGGTATTTTCGCCGACATCGTCCGCCATCTGGTTCCCCACGAGGAGGTGCACATCAACGTTGGCGACGCCGGGCTGGAAGCCTCGGCGCGCGAGGTGCTTCGCCACGCCGCGGTTCCCGCCGCCCGGGTGTTCTTTCACCGGAATCCGACCAACGATGCCTGGTGCCGGGATCACGGCCCGGTGTTCGTCCACCGCGAGGCCGGGGGCCGGCGCGAAGAACTGATCCTCGACTGGGGATACAATGCCTGGGGCGGCAAGTACCCGCCGTTCGACCTGGACGACGTGGTGCCGACCCGGATCGGCGCCGAGCTCGGCATTCCGGTTCTTTCGCCTGGAATGGTGCTCGAGGGAGGCAGCATCGACCCCAACGGCGCCGGGACAGTGCTTACCACCGAGCAGTGTCTGCTCAACCCCAACCGGAACCCCGGGCTCTCTCGAGAGCAGATCGAGGCCGCGCTCAGGAACACCTTGGGTGCGCGAAACATCCTGTGGCTGGGACAGGGAATCGAGGGGGACGACACCGACGGGCACGTCGACGATCTGACGCGCTTCGTGGACCCGGTGACGGTGGTGACGGTGGTCGAGGAAGATCCCCGGGATCCCAACTTCGAGCCGCTGCGCGACAACCTGCGACGGCTCCGGGGAATGGCCGACCAGGACGGAAGGCCGCTTCGGGTCGTGGAGCTGCCGATGCCGCCCGCGCTCTACCGCGAGGGCCAGCGCCTGCCGGCGAGCTACGCCAACTTCTACATTGCGAACGGGGTGGTGCTGTTGCCGGGCTTCGACGCGGCACGCGATGCGCGAGCCCGCTCGGTGCTGCAGGACTTGTTTTCCGACCGCCGGGTGATCCTCATCAACTGCACCGACCTGGTCTGGGGACTCGGCGCGATCCACTGCGTGACCCAACAGTGGCCGGCATGATGGCGAGTCGAGGCGCGATCCAGGTGGTCGACAGCCACACGGGCGGAGAACCGTTCCGGGTCGTCACCGGCGGGGTCCCCGCCATTCCCGGCGCCACCATGGTGGCCAAACGGGCCTTCGCGGAGCAGCATCTCGACGGGATCCGGCGGACCCTGATGTGGGAGCCCCGGGGTCATGCGGACATGTACGGCTGCTTCGTGACCGAGCCGGTCTCCCCGGGGGCGGCCGTCGGCGTCCTGTTCATGCATAACGACGGGTTCAGCACCATGTGCGGGCACGGGATCATCGCTTTGGCCACGGTCTTGGTGGAAACGGGGATGGTACCGGTGAGCGAGCCGCTGACCGAGATCGGCATCGACTCGCCAGCCGGGCTGATTCAGGCCACCGTCACGGTAGAGGGCGGGCGGGCGGTGGGGGTCCGGTTTCGCAACGTCGCCTCGTTCGCCCTGGCACTCGATCAGGAGGTCGCGGTCCCGGGTCTCGGGTCGGTGCGTTACGACCTCGGGTTCGGCGGCGCCTTCTACGCCTACACCGACGGGTCGGCGTTAGGCCTCGAGCTGGTGCCGGAGCGAGCTCCGGATCTGATCGACGTCGGCCGGCGGATCAAGCGAGCGGTCATGGCGGCTCGGCCGGTCCCCCACCCCTTCGAGCCAACGCTCGGTTCTCTGTATGGGACGATCTTCACCGGCCCGGCCGCCGCCACCACGGCCCACAGCCGTCATGTCTGCATCTTCGCCGAAGGCGAACTCGACCGGTCGCCGACCGGGACCGGCGTGGCCGGTCGGCTGGCCCTGCTGGCGGCCCGGCACCAACTCGCGGTCGGGGACCGGATCCGCATCGAAAGCATCTTGGGGACGGCGTTCGGGGGCCGGATCCTCGAGACGACGACTTTCGGCCCGCATCAGGCGGTGATCCCCGAGGTCGAGGGGACGGCATTTCTGGTCGGCCGCGGCGAGCTGTGGGCCGACGCGCGCGACCCCTTGCGAGCCGGGTTCCTCCTCCGGTAGCGTCCCTCCTCACCCGAGCCGCGACCCCCGATGCCCAAGTTTCTCTTCGTCTCGTACGACGCGCTGATCAGCGACATCGCGTGGGAGGTGGCCAAGGAGGGCCACGACGTCAAATACTTCATCAAGACCGAGGAGGACCGGGAGATCGCCGACGGCTTCGTGCC
>JANNGX010000020.1:0-3394 GCA_031404115.1 Gemmatimonadales bacterium
CTATTTCCCGGAGCCCGAGGGCCTGGTCACGGTGGCCAAGCGCATTGTGGGGCTGGACGGGCGGTCCAAGATGTCGAAGAGCATGGGCAACACCATCGGGATACTGGATACCCCCGACGAGATCTGGCAGAAACTCCGCCCTGCGCCCACCGACCCGGCGCGGGTCACCAGGAAGGATCCTGGAAACCCGGAGATCTGCAACATCTTCGCACTGCACAAGTATTTTTCCACTCCGGAAACGATCGCCGAAGTGGACGTGAAGTGCCGGACCGCGGGCTGGGGCTGCCTCGACTGCAAACGGCGCCTGGCCGACGCGATGATCGAGAGGCTGGCGCCGATTCGCGAGCGGGCCGTGGAGCTGAAGCGGGATCCCGCGGCGGTCGATCGCGTCCTGGCCGCAGGGGCAGAGCGGGCCCGCACCATTGCCCGGGCCACGCTCAAGGAAGCCAAGCAGCGCATGGGATTCTTCGGAGCGACCTGATGGCAAGTGCCCCGATCGAGCGCATCATCAAGGCGGCCGTCGAGCGCGGCGCGTCGGACCTTCACATCAAGGCCGGCGACCTGTTTCGAGCCCGCATCGACGGCAAGCTGGTGCCGCTCACCAAGCAGCGGCTGACACCCGAACAGACCCGGGCCATTGCGCTCAAGCTGATGACCACCGACGAAGACCGGGGCCGCCTCGATACCCTCAAGGACTACGATTGTTCCTGGGGCATGCCCGGAGTAGGGCGCTTCCGGGTGAACATCCTCCGGCAGCGCTCCTCCTTCATGATCGTGATGCGGGTGATCCCGTTCGCGATCCCGACCCTGGAGCAGCTTGGGCTGCCCGAAGTGCTGGGCCGCCTGACCGAGCACCGGGCCGGGCTCATCCTGGTTACCGGCGTCACCGGCAGCGGCAAGACCTCGACCATCGCCGCCATGTTGCACCACATGAATCAGTCGCAGCAGCGACACGTGGTCACTATCGAGAATCCGATTGAGTACCTGCACCGGGACATGTCCTGCTCCATGACCCAGCGCGAGGTGGGCGTAGATACCGAGTCGGTGGGCGTCGGGCTGCGCGCGGCACTCCGGCAGGATCCCGACGTCATCGTGGTGGGCGACGTACGCGACCAGGACACCATCGATACGGCCATGAAGGCCGCCGAGACCGGCCACCTGGTCCTCTCCGCGATCCCGACCCCCGATGTGATGACGACCATCGGACAGGTGCTCGGCATGCTGCCCCACGAAGAGCGGGAAATCGGCCGGGTGCGTTTCTCCGAGGCGCTGCTGGCGATCGTGTCCCAGCAGTTGCTACCCCGGGCCGACGGCGCCGGGCGGGTGGCCGCGATGGAAATCCTGATTGCGAACCCCGCGATTCGCGAGTGCCTCAAGGATCCAGCGCGGGTGGTGGAGCTCCGATCGCTCATGGCCGAAGGGCACGGCAAGAGCGGCATGCAGACTTTTCAGCAGCACCTCGAGGAGCTGGTGGCGGCGGGGAGCATCTCCGCCGAAACCGCCAAGGCGGTGAGCGGCGGGGTGGAGCGCAAGAACAAGGGCCGGAAGGGGTCTTCCGAATAGTGTTCGGCCCCGAGCTGTCCTGCCTCGTCGTCGTCGGTGCGCAGTGGGGCGACGAGGGCAAGGGCAAACTGGTCGATGTGCTGGCCGAGGCGGCCGACGTCGTCGTGCGCTACCAGGGCGGCGCCAACGCCGGCCACACCGTCGTCGTGGGCGATTCACGATTTATCCTCCGGCTGATTCCCTCCGGTATTCTCAACGCCCACGCCGTCTGCATCCTTGGCAATGGCGTCGTGATCGATCCCACCGCCCTGTTCGAAGAGCTCGCGGGCCTGGCCGGTCGGGGAATTTCCACCGAGGGGCGGCTGCTCATCTCGGACCGCGCGCATCTGGTCATGCCCTATCACAAGCTGCTCGACCAGGCGGGCGAGCGGTCCCAGCACATCGGCACCACGGGGCGGGGCATCGGCCCCACCTACGAAGACAAGTACGGCCGCCGGGGATTCCGGGTCGCGGACCTGCGGGACCTTTCCGAAGCGGAACGGGTGCTGGCCGAACGGATCGGGCGGGTCAACTACCTTCTGGCACTGGCCGGCATGACCGAGCGGGCCTCGGTGGAGGAGCACGCCGCCCTGCTCCGCGACATGGCGCCGCGCGTGCTGCCGCTCGCGACTGATAGCGGGTCGTACATCTACAAGGCGCTCCGGGCCGGCCGGCGAGTGCTGCTGGAAGGCGCCCAAGGCGCGCTGCTCGACGTGGACCACGGCACCTACCCCTTCGTCACCTCGTCGAATACCACCGCAGGCGGGGCCAGCGTCGGCGCCGGCATCGGGCCCACCATGATCGATGGAGTGCTCGGCGTGGTGAAAGCCTACACGACACGGGTGGGCAACGGGCCGTTGCCCACCCTCGCGGCCCCGGAAGACGAGGAGCGCCTGCGCCAGGTGGGCGGAGAGTTCGGCTCGGTGACCGGGCGGCCGCGGCGGTGCGGCTGGTTCGATGCGACGGTGGTCCGGTATGCGGCCCGGGTCAATGGGCTGACCGCGCTCGCCGTCACCAAACTCGATGTACTGGACGATTTCGAGCGCGTGCTGGTAGGGACCGGTTACGAGGTGGATGGGGACTGCCGGGAGGAGATGCCGGCGGAGGTGAGCGTGCTGGACCGGGTCCGGCCGGTCTACGAGACGCTTCCGGGGTGGCGCACGCCCACCGGAGCGGCCCGCAGGCTCTCCGATCTGCCCCGAGGGGCCCGAATCTACCTCGACCGCCTGGAGGCGCTGGCGGGGGTCGAGGTGCGCTATGTGAGCGTGGGGACCCGCAGGGATCAGATCATTGATTGTAGAGGCTAGGAGGCTAGGAGGCTAGGAGGCTAAGGAAGAACCCCCCGGGAACGATTCCCGGGGGGTTCTTTTTTCCTAGCCTCTTGGCCTCCTAGCCTCTTACCGGGACTGCAGCTCCCGGAAGAAAGCCGCGATGCCGATCTTGTTCAGCCACACCGGATCGATCTCGTACACCCGGTTCTGCAGGTAGCGGCCGGTAGTCGGGAAGTACGGCGGCGGCGAGCTGACACCGCACTTGTCGTAGGTGTGCTGCTCCGCCCAGCCCGACGAGTTGGAGAAGGTCGGGGCGCCGACGTCGTCCTGGATGATGCCGCCGCTGACCCGCACACAGCCGCTCTTGGCGGTGGTGTTGGCCGCGCACCGCTCGCCGACGATACTGGTGCCGGCGTTGTAGGTGATCGGATTGGAATAGACGTTCTCCCCGTAGAACTGCTTCAGGGTGAAGATGAACATGTGGTAGTTCTCGGAGTCCGGGGTGTCGTCGAACAGCCCGACCATACCAGTGTTGACCCGGAACGGGTTCTGGACGTTGTTGTCCGCGATCGGCACCGCCT
>JANNGX010000021.1:0-59762 GCA_031404115.1 Gemmatimonadales bacterium
GATGTACTTCGTGTCGGGGGGATCGGCGATCGGGGGGATCTCGCGGTCGAGCACGACCCGGTTGCGCACCCGTTGCCGCGGGTCGAGCTGCATCCAGCGCGGCGTGCTGTAGAGATTTCCCGGCTTGGTGTTCCAATGCTGGCCCTCCCCCTTGTCGGGCGGGAGCTTGACGGTGAAGCCGTCAGCGCGGTGATAGGTCTCGTAGCGATTGAGCAGCGCCTGCACCCAGTAGCGCCCCGGCGGCAACTGATCAACGCTTCGCAACGGGTAGCCGAAGGCCTTCCGGTCCACCCAGGCCTCGGCGCCGGGGGCCCACCCGTCCACATCGGTCCCGAAGACCAGCTGGGTTTCAGGTCCATCGGAAATCTGATTCCGCGGCTCAGCGGTCGAGTCGGTGGATACCAGCAACAGGAGCCGTCCGTCCAGCGGGGCCTGACTCTTTTCCCTGGGAAAGCTCACGGCCACTCGCAATCCCGGCGCGCCCTGGCCGATGGGCGACGTGAGCAGGAGAAGGGGCAGCGTGGCGAGGGTGAGGGTTCGTTTCATCGCAGCTCCAGTGCGCCGAGTTGGGACAGGTCGTGTCGATCGCCCCGCAGGTAGATCCATCCGCCGCCACCGGTCCACACCAACTGTCCGGCGCGACGGAGCCGGCCCGGCTGCATGTCGTTGATCAGCAGGTCGAAGCCCAGGCGAGCCCCGGCGTGGTGGCCGGCCAGCCGCTGGTGGCCCAGCCGGAGCGTGACCACGTAGCCGAGCTCGGTGGGTTGCCAGGCGCCATGCACCAGGATCTGCCCGTCGTCGCCGGCGCCGAGCTGCCGAGTGAACAATCCGCCACTCTCCGCGGGAGTCACCAGCACGGCCTGGGGCGGGCCGTCGACGCCCAGGTAAATCTGGAGCCCATCCGAGTTGATGTCTTCCGGCTCGTTGTCGAGCTCGCTCGAAGGCGCGTCCGCCGGACGGAAGATCATCGAAGGCTTGGACACCGCGACGGCGAGATAGAGCGCTTCGCCATCCCAGTTGACCCAGGCCCGGGCCGAGAACGTCTCCGGGTCGTAGGGTTCCTCGCTGCGGCGATACTGGTGCTCACTGTCGAGATCGAGCGGCGCCCCGGTATCGAAGCCCGCCATCGTCCCGTCGAGGGCGGGGGGGGCATGAACAAACGGTGCAAACGCCTCCACGGCGTGGTCCCGCGGCTGGAAAATCGGGCGGTGCCGGGGCGGCTCCGGCCGGAGCCCGGAGAGAGCGATGCGTGCTTCTCCCCGCTCGATGGTAGCGCTTGTTTCGGTGAGATGGTAGCGGGTCACCCCCGTGGAGGACGTGACCTCGATCTGATCGGCGGTGATCCGGAGCCTGGGTGTGGGGTCCGCCGCCAGGGGAGCCAGACCGAGGGCGGTGATCCATCGAACCGGGCGCCCGTTCGCAACGACCATCCAGAAGGGCTTCCTCTCCCCGGTCCCGGGCAACCCGGGCGCCATGGCCCGGAGCAGTTCTCCTCCCGGGATCCAATGCACGGCCCAGAGGGTCGCTTCACTGTCGGGATGCCTTACCCGCACATCGATCGGCTGATCAGCGACGGCAATGAATCGTTCCGGGTGCGACACGAACGGAGACTCGAGCGCTGCCGGCTCCCATGCCCCGTCGGATATGACCTCCATGGATCCGAGGAAGTGCCAGGGCAAGTCGACGATTCCCTCGGCCTCCTGTGCTATGTCCAGCACATCCAGGAGGACGCCTGGACCGGCAACCAGGGTGCGCCGGAAGTTGCCGGCACGGGCGCGGCACCAGGCCCAGTCTCCGCCCGACTCAAACGCTTCGCACCAGGCGTCCTCTCCTCCGGAGTTCAGGCCACCCCGGCGAGGGGCATTATGGGCCAGTGAGGAGCGGTACCACTCGAGCAGCGGCTCCACGTAGGAGCCGGTCCCCGGATCGGGGAGCCAGTGCGCTCCGCCGGCGTGAAGCGTGAGATGCAGCCAATCGGGATGCCCGTGTCCGCCGATTTCCCGCCCGCACTCCAGGCTGGCGTAGAGGTTGCCCTGCCGCAGCACGGCGAGGCCCTGGCCGGCCAGCAGCACGCTTTGGGGACGCCAGGGAACGACCTGGGCGGGTCCGGGCGCCTGCCCCATCGCGGTCAGCGCCCACCAGGAGAGCGCGTCGCGCTGATGGGGCTGGCGCCCGGTGCGGCCCGCATCGTGGAGCCAGGCGTCGTAGAGCAGGGGATTGGTGGTGGGTGACTCCAGCGCGTAGAGCGCGCCAAGCCACGAATCGAGCTCGGCGTCTCGGCCCAGCCACCCCCGTCCGACTTCCCAGAGCTCGAGCGAAGGCGCCTCGGCGAGCGACACTCCGTAGCGCGAGTCCCGCCGCGCCGGGTAGGTGAAGTCGGGCAGGGCCGATCGGGTCGGCGCCAGCAGCGCCTCACGGAAATGGCGCGTGATCTCCTCATCTTCCAGGAGGTGGTACCCTGCCGCGCGAGCCCAATGAAGGCCCAGCATCACGCCCCGCAGGGCAAACAGGTGGTAGTTCTCCCCCTCCCACCAGAGCCCGTCCTCCCCGAATCCGTCGGCAAGGTGCCCCAGGAGACCCGTACGCTCTTCCACGGCCGTCCGCGCCAGCTCCGGATCTCCGAACCACGCGGCGATCGCCGTGAGGGCCGCAGCATGCCAGGTCTGCCGGTTGGAGAGGCCTTCGTTGAAGTCCCCGATGATCCGGGCCGCCTCGTCGGCCACACGGTTGACCCCCTCGACCCTTTCGTCGGAAAGCCGGCCCGCCTCGCGCAGGATGAACGCGGCCCCCAGCCAGGACGTCAGCCAGAGCGATTCGAGGTAGGTGGAGAAGAACAGATGCGAGGGACCGAGGACATTGTCGCGATTGGGCAGGGCAAAGTACAAATCTTCGTAGACGGCGAGCAGCTCGATCGCGCGCGCACCGGCCGGGGCGTCGTCGGCCACCACGGAGATCAGCGCAAGCTCGGCGGTTCGCTCGGCGAGCCAGAGATGCTGCGCCCGGGCCCAGTGGCTGTGGTGGCGCTCACTGGTGAAGCCTTGTCCACATCGGGTGCAGGTGTGGCGATCGGGGCTCCAGGGGTCGAAGGCCAGCGGCGCGCCATCGACCGGACAGACCCCGCCGTCCCGGGAAAGGAACGCCTTCACCCTGGGGACCGGGGGCATTTCCAGCAGCAACCGCGCCGATCGGGACCGGAGCGTGCCAAGGAGGCGGGCCAGGTCGGAGTCCTCGGCGATCCGGGCCGTGAGCGCCTCCAATTCCTCGAGGGTCAGCATGGGACTATAGTAACCCGTGCCCCACGAAGCCGCGCTCGAAGAAACCCTCTCCCGGCCTTCCGCTGCCGTGCTTACGGCCATGGGTGTCCTGCCGGGAGACATCATGCTCCTGGGGGCCGGCGGCAAGATGGGGCCAAGCTTGGCACGGCTGGCCCGGCGGGCATCGGATGAGGCCGGCAACCGGCGGCGGGTGATTGCGGTGGCTCGGTTCTCCGACGCCGGTCTCAAGGCGGCGCTCGAGGCCGACGGCGTCGAGACCATTGCGTGCGACCTCTTTGATCGGGCGCAACTGGCCGCCCTCCCGGATGTGCCGAACCTGGTGTATATGGCGGGCCAGAAGTTCGGGACCACTGGGGACGAGGCGCGTACCTGGGCGGTCAATGCGGTGTTGCCCGGACTCGTCGCGGAGCGGTTTCCGCGGGCGCGGATCGTTGTCTTCTCGACCGGGAACGTCTACCCCCTCTGGCCGACGGACAGCGAGGGACCCACCGAGACTGATCCGGTCGGACCGGTGGGCGATTACGCGGAATCGGCGCTGGCGCGGGAACGGGTGCTGGAGTTCTACTCCCGGCGGAACCGGACTCCGATGGCGCTGCTCCGGCTCAATTACGCCATCGAGCCGCGGTACGGCGTCCTCCGGGACATCGCCGACCGGGTTCGCGGCGGCTTGCCGGTGTGCCTGACCATGGGCCGGGTCAACCTGATCTGGCAGCGGGACGCCAACGCGATCGCGCTGCGCTCCCTGGCGCATTGTGCCTCGCCGCCGCTGGTGCTCAACGTCGCCGGCAGACACTCGCACCTGGTGCGTTCACTCGCCATGGAGTTCGGCCGGCGATGGGGGAAAGAACCGGAGTTCGAGGGACGCGAAGACGATTCGGCGCTCTTGAGCAACGCCGCGCGCTGCGAGGCGATCTTCGGCGCGCCGGAGACCGGGATCTCCGAGATGATCGATCGGGTGGCGGAGTGGGTGGAGCAGGGCGGGCGCTCGCTGCACAAGCCCACTCATTTCGAGTCCCGGGACGGGAAGTTCTGATGACTGACAAGAACCTGCTCCGTCGGCTTCGCCAGGGCGTCGTCATTCCGGCCCATCCGCTCGCGCTGACCGCCGCGCGGAAACTGGACGAGCGCCGCCAGCGGGCCCTGACGCGCTATTACCTCGACGCCGGCGCCGGCGGCATTGCGGTCGGCGTGCACACCACCCAGTTCGGCATTCGGCATCCCAAGGTGGCACTCGATCGGCCGGTGCTCGAGCTTGCGGCGGAGACCGCGCGCGAATGGGAGGCGGTGCATGACCGACCGGTGATCATGGTGGCCGGGGTGATCGGCCGGACCAGGCAGGCGGATCGCGAAGCGCAAACCGCGCGCGACCTGGGCTATCACATGGGACTACTCGGGCTCGGCGCCCTCGCCTAAGCGACTGACGCCGAGCTCATCGCACATGCGCGGCGGGTGGGGGAAATACTCCCGCTGATGGGCTTCTACCTCCAGCCGGCGGTGGGCGGCCGGCGGCTGGCCTACTCGTTCTGGCGCCGCTTCGTCGAGCTCGAGAGCGTCGTGGCGATCAAGATTGCGCCGTTCAACCGCTACGACACGCTGGACGTGGTCCGCGCGGTGGTGGATGCGGGGAAGCAGCGGGAGATCGCGCTCTACACCGGAAACGACGACAGCATCGTGATCGATCTGCTCACCCGGTACCCGGGCGGCATCCGCATGGTTGGCGGGCTCCTGGGACACTGGGCGTACTGGACCCGGAAAGCGGTGAGGCTGCTGGAACGCACCCGGCCGTCATCGCGAGCGCAGCGAAGCGATCTCCTCACCCTTGCCGCGCAGACCACCGACGCCAATGGCGCCATCTTCGACGCGGCCCACGGATTTCGCGGCTGCATTCCGGGCATCCACGAGGTGCTCCGACGCCAGGGGCTGCTTCGGGGGCGGTGGTGCCTGGATCCGAAGGAGGAGCTGTCGCCGCGCCAGGCGAAGGAGATCGACCGGGTGTGCCGGGCCTATCCGCACCTCGCTGACGACGATTTCGTGAAGGAGCGGCTGGACGGTTGGCTTCGCTAGCGACGGGCTCCCGGGTCACTCTCCCGGAACGCCTTGAGGTTGCCCGATTCGACCAGCGCCCGATTCGCCGGCGTAATCTCCAGCAAGTCCAGCTTTGCCACACTGTTTTCCGGGAGCCGGAGCGGCATTCCCGTGCCGAACGTGAATCGCTCGAGCCCCACCGTCCGCAGCAGCAGCGCCAGGTGATCCTCGGGCGGGCCCCAGATCCAGCAGATGTCCCACAGAATTCGCGCCGCTTCCTGGGGCGTTGAGCCAAAGTGGACTTGCTCGATGAATTCGCGATCGGCGTGGGTCACGATCAGGCGCACCTTTGAGTCCGCGCGGATAATCGCGCGCACAGCGGCGGGCGTGAGCTCGGGCGCGTGATCGTGGGGATGGCGTTGCCGCCCGTCCTCCAGCCGCACCGCCATCATGAGCGGCAGGCCGACCTCGCCGCACGCCCCAGCCAGGGTCCGCATCTCGCCACCTTCCGGATCCACCCCGTAGAACGATGGATCGGCGCGAACACATGGCGCCTCCCGCTTCACCGCCTCGTCGAGGCTGTTTTTCCAGTTGGCAAGCCCCGGGTGCACCGCCGGCACCGGCCGGAACCGCGGCTGTTGGGCGGCGGCCAGGTAGACCACCGAGTTCCCCTCGGTGGGATCCTTCCAGAAGATCGCCGAGAGATTGGAGAGCCAGGCCCGGTCGATGCCGATGCGGTCCATGGTCTCCAGCAGGGAAGCGGGCGAGCCGCCGGGCACCTTCCGGAAGGCGTACCGTCCCAGAAATGCGTTGACGTCGATGCGCATGGTCAGCCGGCTCCGAAGCTGTCTTTGGGGAAGATGGCCGCGGCGTTTCGCCAGCGGATGCGCTCGATCTGCTCGTGGGAGAGCAGGTACGTCAGATATCGGAGCTTGGCCAGGCCGGTGTCGAGCGTGAGGTCGGCGCCCCAGAGCATGCGGCCCGGGCCGACCGCGTCCAGACAGGTTTCGACCATGCCCCCGTCGACTCCGCTTCCCGACAGGTCCACGTACACGTTCGGCACCCCGCGAACGGCGTGGAGCGAATGGAGCCAGTCCCCGCCGCCGCCGATGTGTGCGAGAATGAAGGCCACTTCGGGGTGCCGGCGTGCCAGGGTGCAGAGCTCCACGGCGTCCGAGGCTTCCTGACCGGGCCAATCCTTCCGCCGGTGCTGCCAGATGTGCTGGAGAATCGGCACCCCGTGCTGCCGGGCCGCCACGCAAATCGGGTCGAGGAGCGGATGGTCGGCCCGCCGGCTGGCCGCGAGCTTGATACCGATCATACCCGCCGCAAGGCCGCGGCTGATTTCTTCAAGCGCGTGGTCGGTGTAGTTCGGGTTGACGCAGGCGTAGCTCCGGATCTTCCCCGGATGCTGGCGAGTCAACGCGAGCATCGCATCGTTGCCGGATATCACATCGTCGGGAGAGGGGAAATAGGTGGGCGAGGTCCGTCCCCAGGTCCCGAGGATCGACGCGACGTGACAGGTGATGCCGATGCGTTCTCCGGCGGCGAGCCGGCTGGCGTTTCGCTCGGCCCAGTCGGCTCGCGAGCCTCCGGGATAGTGGAAATGGGCGTGGACGTCGACCAGCGTCATGTGAGCCCGCGCAGCACACCGTCGAGCGTGCTCAGCGCCCCCCGGATGTCCGTATCGCTGTGAGCCATGGATACGAAGTTGTAGGCGTTCCGCTTGAAGAGCAGTCCGCGCCGGGCGCAGGCCCGCGCCGCGCGCTCTGACATGCCGTCCTCGACAAACCGGAGAAAGCACATCTCGGGTATGCCACCCACCGATGCCACCCGGCTGGAGTGGACCTCCGCCAGTCGCTCGAGCCCTCGGAACAATTGTCCGCCCCCGGCCGCCAGACGGTCCGGCAATGCTTTCAGGCGCGCGACCTCGAGGGTGGCGCGAGCGGCGGCGAGCGATACGAATTCCGTGGCCATGGTGGAGGAGATCCAGGTGCGCTGCACCTGCCGCATGATCTCCCTGCGTCCACCGACCGCGGCAAGCGGAAACCCGTTGGCCATTGCCTTGCCGAGCACGATCAAGTCCGGCTCACCCCCCCATCGGGCCCCGGCGCCCCCGAGCGACACGCGGAACGCGGTCTTGATCTCGTCGAAGACCAGCACCGCGCCGATGCGACGGGTCTCTTCCCTGAGGGCGCGCAGCCATTCGGGCTTGGGCGCCGACTCGACCACCGGCTCCACCACCACGCAGGCGAGCGCGTCTCCCGCCTGGCGGATCAGCGCCCCCCCCCGCTCCGGATCGTTGAACGGCAGCTCGCTGTAGAGCGCGGAGATGGATTCCGGCACCCCGGCGCCGTTGGCGCACCAGTCGAGCCAGCCGTGATATCCGCAGCCCATCACGCGGTCCCGGCCGGTGAAGGTTCTGGCTAACCGGACCGCGGCGGCCACCGCCTCGGCGCCGGTCTTGAGGAAGCGGACTTCCTCGATCGCGGGGATCATCGCCGCGAGCTCCTGTCCCAGAAGCTCCTCTTCCACCGGCGCCAGCGGACCGATCGCTCCCCGATTCAGCGCGTCCACCGCGGCGGCGGTCACATCGGGGTGGCCATAGCCCAGCGAGACGGCACCCAACCCCATGATGAAGTCGAGGTACTCCCGGCCTTCCTCATCCCATACCCGGGCACCCGCGCTCCTGGACATTCGACTGGGGAGGCCGTCGTGCTCGCCGCCGCCGAACAGGGCATCGGGCCGCTTGCTGCCCGTGGACGTGAACCCGGAGATTCTCACTGTTCTTGCGCCACAATGACCCCCTCGAGCGCCCATTGGCAGGGGAGTACCTGCGCACCGGCCCCCGTGGCGGCACGGACTGCCGGCCCGGGATCCTCGACCACGAAGAACATCGATCCGCCCGCGCCCGCCCCGGCTGCCTTGCCGCCGTGTGATCCTGCCCCGCTCATCGCGGTCTCCAGCGTGGCCATCCCGCTGGTCCGCATGGCGGCGTCGAGCCGCTGCTGCTCGAGCCAGTTGTCCCTGAGCAGGTGGGCCACCCGGCGAAGCTGTGCGGCCTCCAGCGCCTCCGCCATTTCTTCGGCGAGATCCACCAGCGCCCGCAGCGCGCTCGTCACCGTTTCATCGCCCCGTTCATAGGCCCCGGTGACCCGCTCGATGGCCCTCGATGATACCCGGGAAACTCCGGTGTAGCAGATCAGAGTACGCCGTGCCAGCTCCGAGGCGAAGGCCGGATCGACTGCCAGCGGCTGCACGGTGACGGTGCCGCGCTCGAACGTGAACTTGTGAAATCCGCCGAACACTGCGGCATACTGGTCCTGCCTGCCTCCCGGCAGCGCGGCGTCCACCGACTCCAGGAAGAACGCCTGCTCGGCCAGCTCCGCCCGGGTTCGCTCGATGCCTCGCGCGGCGTCGAGCGCGGCGGTCAGCGCCACGTCGAGCGCGCCGGAGCTGCCGAGCCCCGATCCCGGAGGCGCGGCGGAGCGGGTGCGCAGGGCGCAGAAGCCGATTTCGGAGCGCCGGAGGGCCGCCTTGAGAAGGCCGAGACCGCCGGTCGCCGCAAGGGCTTCCGGGCCACCGAGCGACTGGGATTCCCCCAGATCCTCCGAATGGAGCAGGTAGCAATCTCCCCCGAGGCGCACCTCGGCGTAGGCTCGAAGCTCGATGGCCGCGTTGACCACCACTCCGCGCTCCCGGATCGGGAACGGCGCCACGTCGGTCCAGCCACCGGCAAAGTCGAGACGCACCGGGGCGCTGGCGCGGAAGACCGGGTTACTGGTCACAGGTCGCTGGTCACTGTTTGTCCTCCACCCACCACTGGGACAGCGTCACCAATTCACCGCGGAGGTCCATGTGAATTCCCTGAACCCGGCGGTTGATACCCTGCACGCCGCGGGCGTGATAGAGAAACACCGCGGGCACCGAATCCTGGATCATGCGGAGAAGGTTCTCGCTCGAACCGTCGGCGCGCAAACCGGCCAGAGCAACGAGGCGCGCCAGGTGGCCGAGTCCCAGGTCTCCCGAGAAGCCGAGCACGGCGGCGTCGAAATCATGTAAGGGCCCTTCGACCCGATCCAGGTAGGTGGAGAGCTCGAGCTGGCGAATCTCGGCGCGCACGCCGGTGGCTTGCAGCTGGGCCTGGAGCATCTGCTCGAGGGCGGCCTCGCCGCTGCCGACCGTGAGCATTTCGAATCGGACGCCGGCATCCCGCAAGAACGTCACATCCGCCCGGACCACTTCCTGGGAATCCCCCGGGGCGGCGAGCGGCGGTGGCAATGGACCCGCGGCGGGGGTGCCGAATCCGAAGAGTACCCCGTCCACGACCGCCCGACGATCGATCGCGCCATCGAGCGCCCTGCGCGCCGCGAGCCGATCGAACGGCGGCCGGCGGGTATTGAGCAGCAATGCATAACTATAGAGCAGCGGGTAGCTGAGTACCCGGAGCCGCGGATTCCGCCGTACGAATTCCGCATGGGCGGGATTGATGCCGGCCAGATCGAGCTCACCCGAGGTGAGCGCGGCGAGCTTGGTGGTCGGTTCATCGACCACAGCCACCACGAAGCGTTCCAGCCGCGGCGGGCCGCCCAGTGCCGTGGGGAAATCCGGATTCCGGACGAAGATCCAGCGCCGGTTGGCCTCGTGGCCCACGAACTTGAAGGGACCGTTGCCAACGGGATGCTGGTTCCAGGCCGCGTGGCGCAACTCCCCCCGCGGCACGGTGTCGAGCAGGTGCCGCGGCAGCATGGCCAGATCAGTGAGCACGTCGGGAATTCGTGGCATGGATCTGGAGAACTGCAGTACCAATGTCGTGTCGTCCGGTGCAACGGCGGAGAGGAGCGCCGCCAGATCGGTTTGACGAGGGTACCCGGTGGCGGGCGCGCGGGCCGCATCGAGGGTCCAGGCCGCGTCCCGCGCCGTCGTGGGAGCTCCGTCGTGCCAGGAGAGTCCGGAAAAAATGTCCATGGTAATCGAGGTGCTATCAGGCGACCAGCGCCATGAGCGGGCCAGATACGGAACGGGCGTGAGCGCGCTGTCGGAGCGGACCAGGGTCACCAGCAGCGCGTAACGCTGCACCTGCCGGGCCAGAGGATGCGTGGTCAGAAGCGGGTTGGCACTCTGGAGATCCGCCCCCGAGGCCAGGATGACGGTGTTGGCTCGCCGAGGCGCACTGGAACAGGCGAGGGCAAGGAGTACCAGGCACAGGATCTGGCGGCGCACGCTCAAGTGTACACCGGGAGTAGATTCTCCGGCATGCCTCGGGGAATCCTGCACGGCCTGCTGCGCGGCGTGGCCGTGGTACTGGGCGTCGTGACGCTGACCTTTCTCCTGTTGCGCCTGGCCCCCGGCGATCCGGTGCAGCGCCTGCTGGGGCCGGCCGCCAGCCTGGAACAGGTCGAGTCGGCCCGGCACACGTTGGGCCTCGACCGCCCGCTCGCCGAGCAGTATGCGCAATGGCTGGGCCGCGCGCTCCGGGGAGACTTCGGGCGGAGCATCGCGCACGGTCGTCCGGCCGCCGCGCTCCTGGGGGAGGCGTGGCCCGCCACCGCGCTTCTGGTCTCGCTCTCCATTCTGCTGAGCTGGACCGGCGGTATCGCGATCGGCGCGCTGCTGGCCAACACCCGCCGTCGCGGGGTGGATGCGCTGGGCTCGGCCCTCGCCGTGGCCTTGAACGCAATGCCGGGCTACTGGCTCGGCCTGGTACTGGTGATGGTCTTCACCTATCAGCTGGGCCTGCTGCCCGCGTTCGGTGCCGCCGGTCTCGACGCGGAATTCCTGAGCGGGCCGGCCGGCCTGGCCGATCGCCTCCGGCATTTGGCGCTGCCGCTCACGACGCTCACGCTGATCGGGCTGGGTGGCACTGCGCGGTTCTCCCGCGCCGCGATGCGGGAGCTGCGCGGCGCCCCGTTCATCGTGTCCGCACGGGCCCGGGGACTGTCGGAATCCCGGGTGGTGGTCCGTCACCAGCTGCGCAACGCGCTGGTTCCCATCATCACGCTGCTGGGCCTGGCTCTGCCCGCGCTGTTCTCGGGCGCGGTATTCGTCGAGGCGATTTTCGCGTGGCCCGGGGTCGGGCAGGTGCTGGTCCAGGCGGTGCAGGCGCGCGACTACCCGGTGGTGATGGCGGCGGCCACGATTAGCGCGGTGCTGGTGGTGGTGGGGAATCTGCTTGCCGAATTCCTCACGACTCTGGCCGATCCGCGGACGCGCCATGCCGAGGGGTAGCCGGTTGGCGCTCTGGCGCGATGCGAAGGGCCGCGTCGGTGTCGTGATTCTCCTCGGGGTGACCGCGCTGGCGTTGTTGGCGCCGCTGGTGTCTCCGGTGGGCCCCGATACCCAGACGGACGTGGTGCAGACCCGATTCCTGCCCCCCGGCGCCACCGACGTGCACCAGATCTTCCATCTACTGGGAACCGACCGACTCGGCCGGGACGTCTGGGCCCGCCTGGTGCACGGTGCCAGGATCTCGCTGACGGTCGGGCTGCTGGGCATGGCGGTGTCGCTGCTGATCGGTCTTGCCGTCGGCACGGCGGCCGCCTCGGGGCCGCGTCGGGTCGCGCCGCTGCTCCTGGGGGTGACCGACTTCGCGCTGGGCATCCCACGGGTGGTGCTGCTGTTGTTGCTCGCATCGCTGTGGAAACCCAGCGCGGTTCTCGTCGTCGTGGTGCTGGGCGTCACCGGGTGGATGCCGGTAGCTCGGCTGGTTTATGCGGAAACCCGCGCTCAGCTGGCGCGGCCGTATGTGGAGGCGGTGGCGGCGCTGGGCGCCGGGAAGCTCCGGATTTTGGTGCGACACGCCTTGCCTAACGGGATGGCCTCAGTGCTCGCGCTCGCGACGCTCGGCGTCGGCAACGCGATCACGCTCGAGGCTGGCCTCTCGTTCCTCGGGCTGGGCGTCCAGCCCCCGGCCGCATCGTGGGGCTCCATGATCGCTTCGGGGCGGGACACGGTGGTCAACGCGCCGTGGGTAGGATTGGCGCCGGGAGTGGCGCTGGTGCTGGTGGTGATCGGATGTACGCTGGTGTCGGATGCGGTGCGGGAGCGGGGAACTCAGGCTTGAGGAATTCGCGGTGACGAGGGCCGACCGTTCCGCTGGAAGACCGAGACGACCGGGAGGAACGCGTCCTCCCAGTATTCCTGCAGGCGCTCCGGGCTCGCTAGCGCGTCGGCCCCGACGATCAGCGCCAGCTCGATGGTGTGCGTCCCAAGCTCCTCGGCGAGCGGAGTTGGCTCGGGCCAGGCAGCGTGCCCGGGACGCTCGGGTAAATCGTTCCGCGAAAGCTCCCCCACCGAGCGCAGGAGCGTGACGACCAGGTCCCGTTGCGCCGTCCATTCGTACTCGAAGAATCCCGGAGCCAGCACCGCGAGCCCCCGGATGTCCGTGCCCGCCGCGACGAACCGCTGCGCCGGCGCCGTGCGACTTGGCCGCTCGATGGCGCCCTCGTGGCCCTCGGCTTCGACTGCCCCGCGCCGCGCCACGCCGAGCGCGGTGCCGGCGATCGCATCCTCCCCCCCGCCGACCGGGAACCAGGCGCGGAGCCGGTGATCGAGGGCGGCGTTCTCCACGTCCAGTCGGATCCGGACGGTCGGAGCGTCCGCCAGGAGCGTCACGACCTGCCGAACTCCGATCTCCCCTTGGCCCGCCGATTTCATTGTCCAGCGGGTCTCGAGCGCTCCAACCAGCGGCCCGCCGGCCAGGATACTCTGTCGAATCGGGCGCTGTTCCCGAACGGTGCGTCCCGAGCCGCGGGAGAAAGTGTAGAGATCTCCGGCATCCGGCTCATCCTCGAGTCGGCACAGCCCCGCACAACGGACTCCGGTGCGTCGGTCGTCCAGGGTCAGTTCCCCTCCGCGTGAGACGGTCACCTGCAGGAACCGATTCGCGAGGAAATCCCGCCCGGCCACGAGCCCCTCGACGGGCGGAGCGATTCTCCCGGAACGGGGTGTCAGCACCGAGTGGGCGAGGCCCGGAAGCTCCGGCGTCCGGAATGCGACCCAGACCCGGTCCACCTCGTCCTGATCGGGATAATGCCGCATCGCATCGAGCCGCTCCTGCTCGTGCCGCACCGCCAGGATTTGCACCGGAATTCTCTCCCCCGATGCGGAGAACAGCGCGAAGGGCTCATGTCCTTTTCCGGTCCGCACCGCCCGGTCCGACGGGGGACCCACGAGCACGTCGCTCCGGAAGAAGGTAAGCGCCGCAGTCATGACCCCCACTCTGGCTCGCTCGGACGGGTTCCAGAGCACCAGCCGATGCGCTTCCGGTTCGACGCATTCGCGCGCGCGGTCTGGATCGTGCCGGCTGATGTGCCACAGGCTCCGGGACGCCACCTCCCGGCACAACGCGGAAACCGTGTCGAGGCGCACCTCCTGCTCTTTCTGCACATCGTCGCTCGTGGTGCCGGCCAGCGTGTCGTGGAACTGGCATTGCAACAGCGTTCGCCAGGCGAGCCGGAGCAGTCCGCTCCGGTCGCTCCCGCCCTTCTCCAGCGCGAGCCGCGCCAGCGGCTCGGCGATCCGGGAGAGGGAAAGCTCAAGCTGGGACACCCGCCGCTTGAGTCGCGCGCGGGTGGCCTGCACGTCCTGCAGCACCCAGGTATGGCCATCGATCCGGCGCAGTTCTCCCCGTCCGGCCGGCGCGTCCGGCCGGGCGCCCTCGACCGCGCTGAAAAACTCGGTGAGACCGCTGATGCGCACCAGGTGCCCCTCCTCGATCGCCTGGAGCCGGTCGCGCAAGGCGGCGACGTTGCGCACCATCGCGTGATGATCGGCGCCCAGGAACACGGCGATCTGATCGGAAACTGCGCGATCCACCAGCTCCCTTCGAATCGGTGCCCAGGCCTGCTCCAGGTCGGCTCCCATCCTGGCGAGATTGATGGCGATGTCGTAGCCCCCGGTCGGCAAGTGATACACCAGAAGCCTTTCGCCGGTCGCAGCCTCCCAGCGGTAGAGGTCGCGGTCCACGCCTCCGGGCCGCCCCAGTCCCCGGCGGATCACGGCCCAGCGAATCCCGAATTCCGCCGCGAGCTTCGGCAGCTCCGCGGGATGGCCGAACGCGTCAGGACTGTAGAGCACGTCGAGGCGCCGGCCGAAGGGTCTCGCGTCCCTGAGGCCCTCCGCCAGATTCCGGCGGAGCGACTCCGGTCCGGGAATCAGGAGGTCCGAGAGGATGTACCAGGGGCCGATTTCCAGTGCGCCGCGCTGAACCAGTGCCGCGATCCGCTTCTGGTTCTCCGGCTTCACGGCCAGGTAGTCCTCCAGCAGTACCGTCTGGCCATCGAGCACGAAGCGTGCGTCGCTGTCGCGCTCGAGCTGCTCCAGCACCTCATCGACGACCGGAACCAGACGCGCCTGGAACGCCGCGCGGGTGAGATACCACTCGCGGTCCCAGTGGGTGTGGGGGATCAGGTGAAAGGTGAGCGGAGCCACTACTCCGCGAGAATCTTGAGGTTGGCGCGTTGCTCGGGCTGGAGCGCGCTGGGCTTGCCCAGCACCCTTCGCACGAACGCATCCCACCAATCAACTGTGGGCTCGCCATCGCGGTACTCGGCCAGCGCGGCCCAGGTCCGTTCGTGAATCTCCCGGGCGCGCTCCAACGCCTGCTCGGTCGAGACGCCTTCCCGTTTGAGCCACCGGCGGCCGATCTGGGCATGGAGCACCTCGTCGGCCCAGTCGTAGTCGTGGAAGTGGGTCGAGAGAGCGTCCCCCGCTTCCAATGCGGTCTGATACTCGAAGCGTTTGCCGGTTTCCGCCGGCATCAGCGACTGTTCGATGGCATAGAGAATGGTCTGGCGCTCCAGCGGGGTGGCGTGCAGGTTGAGCCGCAGCGAAAATCCGACGTTCAGGGGAATCCTGGTCCAGTCCACCCCGCGACTCTCGAAGGCCACGGTTCCCATCATCGCGTGCCGGCACTCGTCCCAGAGCTGTCGCGAGTAGTCCAGGTAGAACTCCCACGGCTGGCCGGTGCGCTCCACCAGGATGGACGCCATCAGCTCCGGCACATCCATCTCCAAGGTGCGCTTGGCCAGGAGCGCGAGGTTGCGCTCGTCGGCGGGCACCCGGGGATCATTGTACACCGCGTGCGGGGGAAACTCGAAATCGTGCTGGCCGGTGAAACGCCCGTCCCGGCGGGGATGAAAGTCCGGGACGAAGGCGGCGGTGGCGCGGCTGGTCGGCGGTGGGGACGGCGATTTCGGCGCCCCACCGGCGATTCCGCCGGCGGCGTCGAGAAACGAGCGCAGGTGATCCTGCCACGCGCCCGCTCGCGCACACGCCGCGGCATCTCCGCGGGTCAGTGCGTCGAGCGCGTGCCCGGCCCACGCCAGCGCGGCCTCATGATCGAGCTGTGCCCGCTGCAGGACTCTCATGGTCGGCTGATCGACCAGCGGATTGGCGTCGGCCAGGTGGTCGCGGTAGGCCTGGGCCAGCGCCGCCCGCACCACGCCGTAACTGCCGGCGAGTAACTCGACCTCGTCTGCGGAGCGGAGCGATTCCTCCAGCAGCGCGTCGAGACCCGGATCGGGGGCGGCGTCCAGCGCCGGGACGGGATGCCGCATCTCCCCGACGCGCCGGCGGAGCCAGTCCACATGCTCGGCGTCCTGCCACTGGTGCAGTGCGTAACCACACTTCACCTCCCACCGGGGTTCGGCGGTGAGGTGGGAGAGGAGATCGATCATGAGCCGGCGCTCGGTCCACTGGTAGCGGAGCAGGCGGCGGACGCTTTCGTCGACCGGATAACCGATCCGGGCCGCCTGCGCATAGCTCGCCAGTCCCGCGAGTTCGGGGATCGATGGAACCGCCGTCATAGAGTCCCTCCGCACTGAATCCGGGCCGGAACGTGACGAAAGGTACTGCGGCCAGGTGGCATGAGCCGGGAGTGGCTCGCCGCCAGGGCCCCAGTTGCGCTGGGCGGGAGGAGACGGCAAACTTGTCTCCCGCTCCCACACCTTTTCTCCCAGGACCTACGGATGCCCACCATCGACCGCCTGATCGCGGGTGCGATCATCGCAGCGACTGCCTGCTCTCCCGCTCCCCAAACCGCAGGTTTCGTCTACCGTCTGGGCACGGACACCACCGCTGTGGCCTCGGCCACCCGGGCGGGCAACACGCTGGAAGGGGTGTACGTGGATCGGGTGCCCGCCACCGTGGTTACCCGGTGGAAGGCGACGCTGGGTCCCGACGACATGGTCCAGCGTCTCGAGCGGACTCAGACTCGCGGCGACAGCGTGGTCGAGAAGGTCGTCATGACCCAGGGTGCTGACTCGATGATCACCGAGCGCACCCGGGGAGACAGCGTCATGGTCTGGCGCGCAGCGATGCCCGGCGGCGCGATGCCCCGGCACGCCACCAGTAATCCGGCGTTCCTGGAGATGTACACCCGCCGGAGCGCGGCCTCCAATCTCGAGCGGCAGGTGATCGCCTCCGTCGGGGCGGGGGACACCACAGCAACGGTTGACACACTGGTCCGGGTGAGCGCGGATTCCTTCACGTGGGGCGCAACCGCGATCAAGGTGGATTCCGCCGGACGCATCCTCCGGATAGGGGCGAACGCGGAGCGGGCCGACCGCCTGGACATCGAGGTGCTCGCGGCCTCCTTCGGCACCAGACCGCTTGGTGCACTCTCGCCGCGCGATTCGATGATGGCCTCTGTTGGCGACGCGAACGTCCGGTTGGAGTATGGGCGTCCCTACCGCCGAGGCCGGCCGATTTTCGGAGCGTTGGTGCCCCTGGACCAGGTGTGGCGCACCGGCGCCGGAGACCCGACCTTCCTGACCACCGACCAGGACCTCATGATTGGGAACACCCCGGTGCCGGCCGGAAAGTATGCGGTCTTCACCCTTCCGACTTCGATGGGGTGGAAGCTCATCCTGAGCAAGAAAACCGGTGACGGCGCGGCCGCATACTCGGCCGACCAGGACCTGGCCCGCATCGACATGACGGTAGACTCCCTTCCCGAACCGGTAGACCAGTTCACCATTGCCATCGAAACAGCGGGCCGGAGCGGTACGCTCCGGCTGAATTGGGACCGAACCAGGGCGAGCGTTCCGATTCGGCGTCGCTAAGCCGAGACCGCCCGGCGCGTTCCGCCTCCACCTGGGGTGCTATGCCCTGATCCTCACTCCCCGCCCCGCCGGCGGGGGCGGATGGCGTCGGCCCAGCCCATCTCGCGGAGCAGGCCGTCGAACTCAGGCGTTCCCCGTATCGAGTCGAAACCGGGCCAGTCGAGTGCCAGGGCGGGGAAGAGGGAATCCCGCTCGCGCACCGCCGCGCGCAGGTGATCGAAGGCCTCCGCCAGATGACCGGCATTGAGCGCCGCCACGGCCTGCACCGGGCGCTGGACGTACTCCAGTGATGCCCGCCCCTTCACTTCGTGGTATACCGCTTGGGCGGTCTCCATCGCGCCCGCCATTCCCGACGCAATCGACACGGCCATGAGAATCCAGGGGTGCCGCCCGAATTGGTGGCTCATCTGCCGGGCCGATGCGAGCACTTCCTCGTGACGCCCGAGGAGCGCGATGGTCATGAGGCGCACCCAATGGGCGTACAGCGAGCGTCCGTCCAGTTCCACCCCTCGATCCGCGAACGGCAGCGCAAGCGCCGCTCGGTGGCCGAACGTCAGAGACACCGCCATGCTGGTGTAGGCGTAGGAGCTCTGCGGATCCTGCGCGATGGCGGTCTCGAGCTCCCGTTCCGCGCCCTCCGCGTCCTGGCGGACGTAGGTCAGGTCGAAGACGCCCAGGAGGATGTGCGAGTCGGGATTGGACGGATCGAGCTCGATCGCCCGTTCCCACGACCGGCTGGCCTTGTCCCGGTCGTACTCGAACATCAGCGCGGTAAAGCCGATGGCGTGATGCGCCTCGGGCAGCTCCGGGTCCAGGTTCACGGCCCGGGCCGCCGCGGACAACGCGCGATCGCGCACCTGGCTCGACTGCGCCAGTCCCCAGAAGCTCGACAGCGCCAGCGCCTGCGCCAGCCCCGCATAGGCCAGAGCGAACTTCAGGTCGAGCGCGATGGTCTGCTCGAAGGCGTCGATCGCCCGCTGCAGCTCGGCGCCGCGGTGACGCATGGCGGCGCGGCCCTTGAGGTAAAGGTCATAGGCCTGGACGTTGCTGGTCGGTGGCTTGACCAGCTGCTCGGGCCCGCCGGTTCCCAGGGTCACCTTGAGCTTCGAGGCGATCGCGTTGGCGATCTCGTCCTGGATCGCAAAAATGTCGGTGAGCTCGCGGTCATACCGCTCGGACCAGAGGTGGTACCCGGTGGCCACTTCGATGAGCTGTGCCGTGATTCTGATTCGTCCGGCGGCCCGCCGGACACTCCCCTCCAGGATGGTACTCACTCCCAGCTTTTCCCCGATGGTTCGCAGGTCTTCGTTCTTGCCCTTGAACGAAAACGAGGAGGTCCGAGCCGCCACTTTGAGCCCGGGGAGCTGGGTCAGCGCGTTGATGATTTCCTCCGCCATCCCGTCACCGATGTATTCGGTGTCGGCTTCGATGCTCATGCAGGCGAATGACAGCACGGCGATGGACTTCTCCAGCACGCCGCCCTGCGCCATCGCCGGCGCGCTGAGCGCCTCGGCAAAGCGGGCCGCAGTCTCGAATCGGTCGGTCGGCGAACGCGCCATGGCCCGGTACACCGCCATATCGAGGCTGGCGGGCACCGCCGCGCGCCGGGCGGAGACCCGTGGTGGAGGTCGAGTAAACCGCTGGACCAGGACCGCCTCGGGCGTGCCGCCGGAAAAGGGCGGCTCTCCGGTGAGCATCTCGTACAGCACACAGGCGAGCGAATAGACATCGCTCCGGCCGTCGGCGTCGAGATCGCCGGACGCCTGTTCCGGGCTCATGTAGAGCGGAGTTCCCAATGAAAGGCCGGTTTGGGTGAGGCGCGGATCGGTCCCGGAGGCCGCGGCCCGCGCGATGCCGAAATCGACTACCAGCGCCCGGCCGTTCTCGAGCAGGATGTTCTCCGGCTTGATGTCCCGGTGAATCACGCCATGGTCGTGGGCGTAGGCGAGCGCACCGGCCACCTCGCGGGCGAGCCGCACTGCCTCCTCGACGGAAACCGGCGGCTCCCGATCCATGCGGGCGCGCAGCGATTCGCCCTCCACCAGCGGCATCACGTAGTAGAGCGCGCCTGCGGCCTCACCGGAATCGTACAGGGGCAGGATATGAGGATGGCGCAGCCGGGCGGTAACCCGGATTTCTTGGTGGAATCGCTCTCCGCCGAGCAGCGCGCTCAGATCTGGATTGAGGACCTTGAGGGCGACGGGACGGTCGTGCCGGAGATCCTGGACCAGATAGACCGTCGCCATGCCGCCGCGGCCGAGCTCGCGCTCGAGGCGGTAGCGATCCGCCAGCGCCGCCTTCAGCGCTTCGAAGGGAGAAGCTACACCCACGTCTGCCACCCGATGAACTCCGCGTGTGAATCCGGCTCGTCGACGCCGGCGGCCCAGTCTTCGATCCTGCCGAACCGGAACACGGAGCGGAATCCGCTCGCCCGGGCCAGGGTTACGAAGTCTATCGGCTCGGCGCCGGACCGGCCCGCGGGCGCACCCGGCGTCGGCTGTGCTCCGGTGACCTCGTACACGCCGTTGTCGAGGAGCAACGTCACCAGATTCGCCGGGGCACAGGCGGTGATGGTGATGAGCGACCCCAAATTCATGAGCATCCCGCCGTCACCGTTCAGCACGAACAACCCTTCTGTCCGGACGCGCCAGAGCCATCCTTAGTCCCAGCGAGGTGGCCTGGCCCATGCTCGAGGGGACGAAGATCCAGTCGAGTGGATGGGTTCCGAGGGCCATCCACTCGCGCGCCGCGCCCATGGTGGACACCACGACGTCGCCATCGCGCCGCACGGTGCGGAGCGCCCGGAGCGCGTCCACCAGCGACATGCCAGGCGCTCCGCTCACGTCCGCCCCTCGGCGATGAGGAGCGTGGCGGGCTCCCCCGCGAGCCGCAGTCGTGGAGGTGCCGTACCATCTCGGGGTACTGGCCCGCGTCGACGATGAGCCGACAGTCGATCTGCCAGGCTCGGAGGATCGGCTCGGTGAAGACGAGGCAGGTGTCGCCGGGGAGCGTTTCCTGATTCAGATAGCTCCGATAGCCGATGATGGATGGGATGGGGAGCTTCCAGTCGTGCAACATATTCCTCAGCGCATCGCCCGACTCGAACAGGCCGGTGCACTCTATCATGACGAGCGGCGCCGCCCCGCCCAGATACAGTCCACCCGCGACGGCCCAGGCCTCGCCCTCACGGCATACCCGGATCAATGTGAGCCCACTTATCTCGATGGCGGCTTCCCATTGGCCGAGGGTGGAATCCGGAACGCTGACGACGTGTGTGATGCCGGCGCCGCGCAGGAGGGAGACGATCTGATCGCCGGTGAACATTCGATGAGCGCCCGGTACCCTTCACACCCCGAGCAGCTGTGCGGCGTTCCCGCCCAGGATTCTGGCCTCATCGGCCTTGGGAAGGCCGAGCGACCTGATACTGGAAAACATGCGGGGAATGCTGCCGATCTGGTGGGGATAGTCACTGCCCGCCAGGATCTGGCCGACACCGGCAAACTCGATGGCGAGACGGATCGCCTTGGGGTCGAAGTTGACGGTGTCGTAGAAGAACTTCTTGAGATGCACGCTCGGCGGCTGCTTCAGATCCTTCCGGCAGTCCGCAAACATTTCGAAGCCTCGGTCCAGCCGCTCCACGAGGTAGGGAATCGTACCGCCCAGGTGGCCGAGCACCCAGCGGATGCCGGGGAACCGCTCGGGAATTCCGGCGAAGACGAGATGCGCCGCCGCCAGCGTCGTGTCGAAGAGGAATCCGACCAGCGGCATCAGCCAGTACGCCTGCATCGCCTCCACGCCAAGCGGAAAGGTGGGGTGGATGTACAGCACCGCGCCGGCGTTGCTGGCCCGCTCCCAGAGCGGCCAGAAGCGCCGGTCCGCGAGCGGCGTGCCGTTCACATTGCCCATCAACATCACGCCTTTGAAGCCCAGCGAATGGATGCGCTCGAACTCGACCACCGATTCGGCGGGATCGTTGAGCGGGAGCGTAGCAAGGGCGGTGAAACGATTGCCGCGTGCCGCCATGATCTCGGCCAGCGCATCGTTCACCAGCTTCGCCAGCGTCACCGAGCGCGAAGGCGTCTCCAGCAGCGTGCCGGGACAGGTGAGCGAGATGAGCTGGCGGTCTACCCCTTCCTGGTCGAGCACCGCTTCACGATAGGCGATATCACGATGACCCGGAACCGCGATGTTCGCATCCCCCGGAGAGTAGAGCACCGGATTGCCGTCGGCGTCGTCCCGGACCGCAAGCCGGCTGCCTCCCTTCCGGAGGGCATCGAGAAACGCGGGCGGGTAGTAGTGATTGTGGACGTCGATGACGGTCATGGCAGAGCCCGGGGCGCAAGGCCCTTCCGGGCCCAGAGGAAATAGACGGGAAGGCCGAGCAGCACCAGCCCCAGGCCCTTGAGGGTGCTCACCGGGTCGGTGTAGATCCGGTTTGCCACCACGGTGAACGCAGCCACGGCGAAGAGGGCCGGCAGCAGCGGATAGCCCCAGACCGAGTACTCCCGCCGGAGGCGTGGCCGTCGCCGCAGCAGGAAGAGGCCGATCGCCATCATGCCGAAGAAAATCCACTCGGTGTAGATCACCTGCAGAAACAGGGTCCGAAACTCACTCAGCGCCACCAGGACGGACGCCCACCCCGCCTGTAGGACGATCGCGCGATGCGGCGTCTGGAAACGGGGATGCACCGCACCGGCCCAGCGAAACAGCAGACCGTCCTTGGCCATCGCGAGGTAGACCCGCGGCCCGGCCAGGATGATCCCGGCGAGCCCACCGAAGGTGGAGAACATCACGATCGCCGAGACGGCGGCGGCGGCGCCGCGGCCGAGGAGCCGATCGGCCAGGTCGGCGGCGACGCGGGTCGAGGCGGCAACCTGGTCGAGCGGCAACACGTAGAGATACACGGCGTTCATCAGCAGGTACGCCGCGGTCACGATCAGTGTGCCGAGCAGGAGTGCGCGGGGGATGGTCCGGGTCGGGTTGACGGTTTCTTCCGAGCTGTAAGTCACCATCTGCCAGCCGCCGAACGCGAAGAGTCCCGCCACCAGCGCGGTGAGAAAATCACTGGCGGTAGTCGCGCGCGCCGTGGCGGGGCCGACGAAGTGCTCGCTCACTCGGCCTCCCAATGCGAAGCCCACGCCGACGATCAGCGCGACCGCGATCAGCTTCCCGGCGGTGAATGCCGTCTGGAGGCGGCTGCCCTGTGTGACGCCCAGGTAATTGATCAGGGAGAGCAGGAGAATAACACCGATTGCCACGAGCTTGGTGCCGGTCGCGTCCAGCGGGACCAGGTACCCGGTGTACCGCGCGAACACCACCGCGATAACGGCGATGATCCCGGAGTGCACGCTCCAGAACATCGCCCAGCCCCACAGAAAGCCAAGCCAGGGGCCGTATTGTTCGGTGAGATAGACGTAGACGCCGCCGTTGCGGCTGAAGGTGGAGGCCAGCTCCGCGGTGACCAGCGCGCCGATCAGGGTGAGCGCCCCGGCAAGCAGCCAGACCGCCAGCACCCCCCCGATGGATGGCACGCCTCTGGTTACCTCCGAGGGCTGCACGAAGATCGACGCGCCGATGATGGTCCCCACCACCATCGCGGTGGCGTGGGGGAGCCGGATGACTCGTCGGAGATTGGCGCTCAACGCGCTGCCCGACGCCGCGCGACGATCAGCACCGAGATCTCGTCCAGGCGCGCATTCACGAAGTCGAGTCGCACCCGCCCATCGGCCGTAAGCGACACTGTTGCCGGGACCGCGCTGTGAGTCAGGTACCAGCCATCCGGGAGGACCACGGCGTTGGTTGGCCGGCCGAAACTCCGATCCCAGATCAGCTCGTCTCCCTCCACGCGGTAGCGGACCGAATCGGTGTAGGTCTCCGAGATCCGGAGCCGCAGCGATTGGCCCCTTCCTACCGCGGGGAAAGGGATCACCACGACCTCGGTCTCCGGTTTTACCGGCTCCCCGATGTCGAGGCCATCGAGGGTTATCTGGCCTCCCTTGAGAAATCGGGTCTTGAGCTTTTCACCGGTGTCCAGGATGAAGGCCGACGGATTTGACACCCTGCTCCCGGTCCGGACGACGTTGACGTATTTGTCGGCGCCCTCTCGTGTTTCGGTGTAGTCGTGGTAAAGGTCGAAGGCATGGGTCTCGGGCTGGCGCAGGAAATAGACGATATCGCGGGTCTGGGCGGCCCGCTCGCCAAGGCGGGATCCGAGCGCTGCCGAGCCCCGGGTGGGGGTCTGCTGCGCTTGCCCGTGGGTCGCGAGGATCAGTGTAATCGTCAGGGCCTGCAGGGCCCGCAACCGGCTCATGGCCGAATCCTCCGGGCCCGCAGCACCAGGGACGCCGCATCCGGCCCGTCGTTCATGAAGCTGATGAGCGTCCGTCCGGTGGGCTCGGTCAGTACCTGCGACGGCACGTTGCAGCCGATCAGCTCATAGCCGGCCGGAAGGACCACCGCGTTCCGCCTGATGCCGAGCGATCGGGAGAAGACCAGGGTTTCGCCGTCGAGGTAATAGCTCGTGGGATCCTCATAGGTCTTGTCGATCAGGATCCGGACCTGGCCCTCGGCCGGCACCGGGCGAGGCAATTCGACCCGGATATATCGCGACCCGGTGTCCGCGCTCGCGTGCCCGGCGGCGCGCGCCGTGGCTCCGTCCACCTCTTCGAATCGCAGTGGGCGGCCGGTGGCGCGGTCGAATACCGCCTCGTCGCTCGCCACGCTGCCCTTCCGAATCGGATTGAAAAAGTATCGTGCGCCTGGGGTGGTGGCCCAGACCTCGTAGAGGATGCGGAACTTGCCGCCTCCCGGTACGAGCAGCTCGTAACGCGTGTACTCGCCGGCGGAGGTCTGGCGGGGCGGAATTTGAGCGCACAGGTCGACGAACGGAGCCCCGGCCAGCAGGAACGCCACCGCGCCGGCCAGCGGCAACCTTCTCCGCGCGTTCATCGAGTGACGCTCCGCGCCGGCCCGTCCCCGCGCAGCGTCGAGGTCCAGTCGAGCGCGACCACAATCTGGGCGACGTCGCCGGTTAGTTCGAGCATCAGGAAGTGCTTGCCGTCAGGCGTCACGTCGAAGTTTGCGTGCAGGAGATCGCCGAGGAAATCGGATTCGAACAGCACCTCGCGACGAATGGGCGCGAATCCAGGCGACACCCGTACCGTTGCGGCGACCAGTTGCTGGCCGTTCCGGAAAAAGATCCGGTCGCCCGAGCGAGCCCAGATCGGCTCCGTGCCGCCGTCTGACGAAACCTTCCACCGTCCTCCCGGCCCGGGGAAGGGGCGGACGTAGACTTCCAGCGCCCCCGACTCGTCCGAAGTGTATGCCAGCCAGCGGCCATCCGGAGAGAGCCGGGGAACCGACTCGTCGAATTCGCTGGTGAGAATTGGCTGCGGCTTCCGGTCGCCGTCGAGCGAGACCGAATAGATGTCGCGTCGGCCCATTCCACCTGATACCGGCGCGCTTCGGTACACCAAGGTTCGGCCGTCCGGGGTCAGCACGCCCTCGTGCGGACCATCCGTCGTCTCGAACAATGGCTCGGCGGCGCCACTGCCGTCGTACGGCTGCCACCAGAACGACGACGAACCCTTGCCCCGGTCCGATCGAAAGAGGATTCGTTGTCCATCCGGCGACCATTCGGGACGATCGTTGTTACCGCCAGAGGTCAGCGGGGTAAGCGTCTTGGTGGCGAGCTCGTAGGTCCAGATGTTGGTCGACTGGCCGATGATGTCGAACGCGATTCGATGGCCGTCAGGCGAGAACCGCGGATGGCCGAACACCCGCTGTTCATCCAGAAGCGGGCGGGACACACCATGGGCGTCTACCATCACGAGGCGGCTCTGGTTGGCACCTCGAACGTAAACCAGCGAGCCGGCGTCGCTGACCGCGATCTTCCCGGCCCCGCCACCGTCGAGGGCTATCCCTTCAAGCACCGGGAGGGGAGCCCCCGTCAGGCGACGCCGTTTCACGTCGAACGGCACCGCCATGACGGTACCATCGGCACGGAGATAGAGTAGCCGGCCGTCGAAGACGCCCAGCGGAAAGGTGCCGGGGAGGTCGAGCACCGTGAACTCGCCCGTGACGAGAGACGCGACGCCGATGCGGGCGCTCGCGAGCCCCCCTCCCCAGCTCGTAAACAACACGGTCGTGCCGTCAGCCAGCGGGCGCGGATACCGATGCATCATGTCGGCCTTGTCATGGCCCGGCTTCGTGAACGGCCGGAGGGTGCCGCCCGATGCCGGAACCAGATTCATTCCCGCCTGGTTTGACGTGGAGGAGATGATGATCTGGTCTCCGGGTCCCCAGGCTGCTCCACCCGGCAGGATATTTTCGGCAAGCATGACGACGGTGCCGCCGCCCACGGGAACCTTGAACAACCTTCGCGTGGCGAGATTGAGAAAACCGATCCAGCGTCCGTCGGGCGAGAAGAACGGGGCCGACGCGGCGAATGTTCCGGGCAGCGGCCGGGCGGCAAGATCGGCCAGTGACCTGACGTAGAGCTGCCGAGGTCCCGCGTCGGCCACGTACACCACGGTGCGGCCGTCGGGTGAAATCGCGATCGGACTGGGAGCGAAGTCCGAGAGCCGCTCCACCTGGGGAAAATTGAGCGTGAAGCGCACGGGAACCGGGGGGGCCGGCGCGTGGCCGCGCGCCCAGAGCCACACAAAGGCGCCCGAGGCCAGCAGGGTGGTCCCGGCGAGGAGCCAGGTGAGTCGGGCCAGGCGACGATCCCGGCTCGCGATGCGGGGTGTGCCGCGGATTCCGAGTGACCGTCGCCCCGGCTCTTCCTGTGATAACGCGGCCCCGAACTCCGCGGCCGAGGCGAACCGGTCTGCCGGGAGTTTCTCCAGCGCGGTCAGCACGGCAGCCTCGACCGACTCGGGGACGCTCTTTCGCTGCGGCCCGATCGGCCGTGGCGCCTCGGACATCACTCGGGCCACGATCGCCTGCACGCTCGAGCCGGTGAAGGGCGGGTCGCCGGTCAGCATCTCATAGGTCACCGCCCCCAACGCGTAGACGTCGGAGCGCGCCGTGATCTCCCGCGCGCCCATCGCCTGCTCGGGGCTCATGTATTGCGGGGTGCCCAGGGAGAGTCCGGTCTGAGTCATCCGCTGCCCTCCGGCGCTCTGCACCGCTAGCGCAATCCCGAAGTCAGCCACCAGGGCGCGGCCGTCGTGGAGCAGGATGTTCTCCGGCTTGATATCACGGTGGATCACGCCGTGACGATGGGCGTAGTCGAGGGCGCCGGCGACTTCCTTTGCGAACCGGACCGCGTCGGGCACCGGCAGCTGTTTCTCCAGCGTCAGCCGGGCCCGAAGGGTCTCGCCCTCAACGAGGGGCATGACGTAAAAGAGCAGGCCGTCCGCAGCGCCGCTGTCGAACAGCGGCAGGATATGAGGGTGCTGCAGCGCGGCGGTGGTCTTGATCTCGGCCAGGAATCGCTCGGCGCCTATCACTGCCGACAGTTCCGGATGCAGGACCTTGATAGCCACCGGGCGGTCGTGCCGGAGATCATGCGCCAGATACACCGTCGCCATGCCGCCCGCGCCGAGCTCACGGTCGAGGCGGTAGCGGTCGGCGAGGGCTCGGGTGAGTCGCTCGGGGATGTGCGCCATGGAGATCTAAGATGGTGCCTCTCAGGACGAGACGCGAGCGTCGCCGCCTCCTTATCCGCGCTCCGCCTCAAGCCCCGCGGACAGCGCCTAGTCGATCCGGCCCCTCGACTCCTCGAGGTGGGCCCGGGTGCAGGCATCCAGTGAGGCCGCGGCTGCGAGGGCCGTTCCCAGGCGCGGCTGCGCTCCTTGAGCTGCATGCGGGCCACCGCACGCGCATGCGCCGTCGCGCAGGAAGTCTGGAACGTTTCACGCAGAGAGCTTAACGCCCGAACGCCAGGTCGCTACCTTTGGAGGTGTCACTTCGCGTCTTAGCGTCCTAGCCTCTGGTCCCATGTTCCCCTTCAAGGACGAGCTCCCGACTCTCCGCACCCCCCTCGTCACCGTCGCCCTGATCGCGGTGAACATCCTGGTATGGGTACTGATCCAGGGCGCCGGCAGCGACCCCATGCTCCAGCAGTCGGTATGCACGCTGGGGGTGATCCCCGGCCGGATATTCGGCCACATCCCGGCGGGGGCCACCGTCCCGCTGGGTCCGGGCATGCGCTGCGAGATAGGATCGTTCCCGGCCTGGGCTACCCTGTTCACTTCGATGTTCACCCACGGCGGGTGGATGCACCTGATCGGCAATATGCTGTTTCTCTGGGTGTTCGGGAACAACATCGAGGATTCGACGGGGCGGTTCCGCTTCGTGGCCTTCTACCTGTTATGCGGTCTGGCCGCGGCGCTGGCCCAGTCGGTCATCAATCCTGAGAGTCGGATCCCCATGGTGGGGGCCTCCGGCGCGATCAGCGGAGTCATGGGTGCCTACATCGTGCTCCACCCGAGAGCCAGGGTGCATATGCTGGTTTTTCTCGGTATCTGGATCACCACCATCGCGGTGCCCGCGTATCTGATGCTGGCCTACTGGTTCCTCCTCCAGTTGCTGGGCGGGTTGCCCGGACTCGGCAAGGAGGTTGGCGGAACCGCCTTCCTGGCACACGTGGGCGGATTCGTGGCGGGGGCGGCGCTGATCCTGGCGTTTCGAAACCGATCGCTCGTCGACCGGCACCCGCTCCGCTCGTCCGTGCGATGGTGATGAGCGCGAAACCAGGCTCCTCCGGAATGTGCAGGAGCAATCGTTGGTCGTCGTCCACTCAACCGGCTTCTCTCACCCTCGGAGGATTCGTGCGTACCCTAGCCCTGATCGTCGCAGCCTCGCTCATCAGCACTGCAGCACTCGCCCAGGACGCTGATCGCACCGTCAAGGATGGAGGTATCAAGGTCGGCGGCTGGACCGGACGCGTGGACCGGCGGCCGGCGGCGGCCGGCAAGACCATCGCCGATTCGAAGTTCCTGGCCGAGGGCTCGGCGTTCCGGCTGTCCGTCGGGCCGGCGGGCTCCTATTGGAATCCAGCCAATACCGCTTCGGGGGATTACCAGGTGAAGGCCACTTTCAAGGAGCACAAGATGGCCGCGAGCCATCCCCACTCCTACGGGATCTTCATCGGCGGCTCGGAACTCACCTCGGATGCAGAGAAGCTGATGTACTGCATTGTGTACGGGAACGGCACCTACTCGGTCAAGACCTTTCACGGCGCCAAGGTCACCACCCTGGTGGACCGGGCGGCCCACGATGCGCTCAAGAAGGCCGACGCCAATGGCGAATCCACCAACGAGGTCGGCTGGAAAGTGCAGGGGGGCGAGGTGGCCTGCGTCGTGAATGGCACCGAGGTCAAGTCGTTCGACAAGGCCGAAGTGCTGGGGGCGGACAAGCTCGCGTCCACCGACGGGGTCTACGGGATTCGCGTCAGCCACAATCTCGAGCTCACGGTGTCCGGCCTGGCCAAGTCGAAGCCCTGATCGTGCGAGGGGCCGGGGGCGGCCTGCCGGCGGAGCCGGTTCGCCCCTGATCGCGTCGAGTGCCCCCCGGTATTTACGGCCCTGGCGGTGCCGGCGCGAGCTCCGACTGCTGTGAGACCCAGCGGTAGGTGGCCGCGATGACCAGCGCAAAGAGCAGGACACCCACCCATCGCGCCGGACCGGCAAAGCCCGCGCCGACCAGCGCGAGCGGCGCCGCACTCCCAGTCGCGACGATGAGGCCGGCGTTCAGCACGCCCAGGAGGCTCTCCCCCACGATCAATCCCGACGCCAACAGCACGCCGAACCGCTTGGCCATCTCGGCGTTGCTGCGCCGGTTCATCGCGCGATCGTAGAACCACCCGATCAGCGCGCCGACGACCACGGGCTGGGTGGCATCCATCGGCAGGTAGATCCCGATCCCGATCGCGAGCGGCGAGAGCCGGATCAGCTTGAGCGCCCCGAGTGTCTCGTCGATGACGATGCAGGCCAGCCCCACCAGCGCGCCGATCCCGATCATGTTCCAGTCGAGCTCGGCGTTGAGCACGCCGCGCGCGAGCGTCGAGATCAGCGCCGCCTGCGGAGCCGGCAGCGGGTCGGCGCTGATGGCGGCCCGGTTGGGATCGCCCGGGAAGCCATAGGCCCGGTTCAGCAGATCGAGCGTCGGCGGAATCACCAGTGATCCGGCGATCACGCCGACGATGAGCGCCACCTGCTGTTTCCAGGGAGAGGCGCCCACCAGCTGACCGGTCTTCAGGTCCTGAAGATTGTCATTCGAGATGGTGGCAATAGAGAAGACGATCGAGACCGTGAACAGCGCAAAGGCCACCAGCGCGCCGGTCGCGTCACTGCCGAGCGAGGGCTGCACGAAGAGCGCCAGGAGGAGGGCGACGGCGACGGTGGCGAGAATGCCGATGCCGGACACCGGGCTGTTGGACGCGCCGATCAGTCCCGCCATGTATCCCGCGACCGTCGCCACGAAGCCGCCGATCAGCACGGTGAACAGCACGCCGCCCAGCACCAGGGGCCAAGTCTGTCCGGCGAGCGGGGTGCCCCCGATGAAGCCATGGAGGAGCCACCCGATCATCAGCAGGCACCCGCCGCTGAGCACCCCGATCAGGCTCAGCGGAATATCGCGGTCGTCCTGACCGTCGATGCGCGCGGCGGTACGGGCTCTGGCGGCATCCCTGAGGCCGGCGAATACCGGCCGCACCAGCTTGATGAGGCTCCAGATGGCGGCAACCCCGATCGCGCCGGCGCCGAGGAAGCGAACCTGGGTGCGCCACACCGTCACGGCCACCGTGGCGGCGTCTCCCGGCAGGCCCGCGCTCAGGACCGGAGTCGCGATGGCCCAGGCAATGAGAAGACCAGTGAGCATTGCCAGACCGACCGAGATACCGACCAGGTGACCCGCACCCAGCAGCGCGAGCGAGAAGCCCAGCTGCACGCCGGAGGCGCCCGATCCCACGCGAAAGAAGTGAGCCAGTCCGGTCGCGGCGACGCCGGTGGCGCCGATGATCTGGGTCGCGGCGGAGGTGAGCGCGCCGACCAGAACGATCAGCGGCCCGCGCTTCCGCTCGAGGGCATCGGGTGACGCCTCGTCCCCGGTGGCTCCCGCCTTCAGCACCGCGGCGGCGGCGAGCCCTTCCGGGAAGGGGAGGGTCGAGTTCACCACCAGCGCCCGGCGCAGCGGGATGGAGAAGAGCACGCCGAGAATGCCGCCCAGCGCGCAGATCAGGAAGGTGGTCATGAAGGGAAAGCTTCCCCACCAGCCGACCATGATCAGTCCCGGCAGCACGAAGATGATCGCCGAGAGCGTTCCGCCGGCCGAGGCCACGGTCTGGACGATGTTGTTCTCCCGGATGTTGCCGGTGCGGAGGGCCCGGAGGACTCCCATGGAAATGACCGCCGCCGGAATCGACGACGCGATGGTGATGCCGACCCGGAGGCCCAGGTAGATGTTGGCGGCGGTGAAGACGATGGCGATGACGGCGCCCAGGATGAGGCCCCTTATGGTCAGCTCTGAATCAGCTCTCATGGGTCGCCTCGTGGAATCAGAGTGACGTCGACCGCCTCACCGGTTGGCGAGCGCGCTCCGGAGATGCAGGTGGCCGGCCCGCATCACGTGCGTCCGCGACCGAAACGCGCGCACGTCGTTCCGGGGATCCTCGGCCAGAATCAGCAGGTCCGCCAGCTTCCCCGCCTCGAGAGTGCCGAAATCCTTGATCCGCCCCATGGCCCGCGCGCCGTTCCGGGTGGACATCACCACGATATCGGACGCCGAGAGCCCGGCCGACTGCATAGCCTCCATCTCGGCGAAGATCGAGGGTCCGTGCAGCGTGAGCGGATTCCCAGCATCCGTGGCCGTCGCGATGGTCCGGCCCGCCGCGTGGACTCGGCGGAGGTTTTCCGCCATCACAGCGCTCCGGGCCCCGACGCTCTCCAGCCGCCGATAGGCGAGCTCGGGCGACCGGCGGTCTTCGGTCAGGAGCGCTCGGAGCGGCTCGACGTTGGCGACCTTGGCCACGGTGTTCGGGTCCACGCATCCGTCGCCCTCGTCCACCGGGAACCGGACGCCGAGCGCGATGGACACGCTCGCGCGGGTGGCGTTGCGACCCACCACGAGGGTCGGGGCGTAGATGGCGTTGTTGGCGGCCAACAGGTCGAGGAACTCCTGATCCACGGGCAGGTCTTCCACGCTGTGGACCAGGAGAACTGCGCCGGCACGGAGCGCGACCTTCGCCTCACGGAGCCCGGTGGCGTGGACGATGAGGTCCAGGCCGGCCGAGCGCGACGCGGCGCCAACCTCCAGCATCCGGGCGTCGAGCTCCTCGCGGCGGGCCGCAGTCGGTGCCAGGTACCAAACCTTCACCGCCGACGATCCCAGCCCCTTCAAGCGCGCCACACTCTCGTGCACGTCGGCGGAGGTGGCCATGGGAAGGAAAGTATAGATCGTGTCGTCCACCATCAACGCGCCCCGAGAGGCGTGGGTGATCAGCGGACCGGCGGCGCGCACGTGCGGCGCCATCGGGTCCGACTCCGCCCGAGCGGGAAGCGCCGCGGTCCACGGGTGACCGCCGACGTCATACACGGCGGTGATGCCGCTGCAGAGATAGGAGCGGTACCAGCGCACGGGATTGGCCCGCAGGGCGCGAGCGGTTTCCGCGTAGGGATAGATCGCGGGCGCGCTCAGCCCGTCGGGCCGGCCATCCACCCAGCCCGTCTGACTGAAGTGCACGTGGGCGTCCACCAGCCCCGGAGTGAGGAATCGTCCGGTCACGTTCATCCGCGTTGCATCGCGTGGAATCGGACATTGGGCGGCGGTGCCGACACAACTGAGCCGGTCGCCGGTAACGAGGACCACCGCGTTCGGGATGCCCGGCCCCCCGTTTCCGTCAACGACGGTGCCGCCAATCAGCGCGGTCCTTTGCGCAGCGGCGTCGATCGCAGCCAAGGCAGCAAGAAGCAGCCAGGCAGCGCACATCTTGAGTGGCGTCATGGGATGCCAAGAACATGCACCTGGAGGGCGGGGCTCGCTAGGCGCGGGCTATCAGGCGCGTATATTGAGGACGTTTCTCCCACCACTCCTCAGGACTCCAGGCAATGACCTTCCTCCGGGCCGCCCTCGCCTCCACGCTGGTTGGATTCTTCACGGCAGCGGTGCTGCCGGCCCAGCAGTTCTCCACCGAAACCCGGGACCCCAACCAGAAACAGGACCCGACCTTCACGAAGAGCTACCGCGAGTGGCTGCCAAACCCGCGGCTGGGCAGTCCCCTGGTGGATCACCTCCCGCTGGTGGCCGGGATTCCGACCCCGCGTGAGGTGCTGGGCTACCACATCGGTGCGCCGAAGACGCTCACCTACTATGCCGACCAGCTCCGCTACTACCGGGCGCTCGCCGCGGCTACCCCGCGTGTGCAGGTCGAAACCATCGGCCGCTCCGACGAGGGGCGAGAGCTGGTGGTGGTGTGGGTATCGTCCGACGCGAATATGAAGGCGATGGCGAGCAACCGCCAAAACCTGGCGAAGCTCGCCGACCCGCGGGGCAGGAGGGCGGACGAGATCACGGCGCTGATAAACACGACCAAGCCTCACTACCACCTGATGGGCGGGCTGCACAGCGGCGAGACCGGCCCGTCCGAAATGCTGATGGAGCTGGTGTACCGGCTGGCCACCGAGACCTCGCCGGTCGTTACCCAGATCCGCAACAACCTGTACGTGTCGGTCACGCCGGTGGCCGATGCCGACGGCCGGGATCGCAACGTCGACTGGTTCTATCGGAACCTCGAATCGGGGCTGTCGAACCCGCCGCCCGCCGCGCCGGCGCGCGACAGCGCGGCGCGACGAGACAGCGCGGGGGGACCGGCCACGGCGCCCGTCACCACCGCACCAACCTCCGGCACCGCGCCGCAGGGCCCGCCCGGCAATCGCGGCGTGCCCGCGGTTCCGTACTGGGGGCGCTACGCGTACCACGACAACAACCGGGACATCAATCTGGTCCTGCCCCAGATGCGCGCCATCGCCGAGTGGTATTTCACGGCCTACCCGCCGATCATGCACGATCTCCACGAGTCGCTGCCGCTGCTCTATACCTATAGCGGTGCCGCGCCGCAGAACCCCAATCTCGATCCCCTGCTCTTTGCCGAGTTGCCATGGTTCGCCAACTGGGAATTGTCCCAGATGACCAAGTACGGAATGCCCGGGGTCTACACCCACGCATTCATGGACGGGTGGTCGCCGGGATATCTCGGCTCGATCGCGTACAACCACAATGGTCTCATGAAGATGTACGAGACCAACTCGGGCAGGGACCTCGATACCACCACCGTCAAGCGCGACTCGACGACGCGGGGTGGCGCCGCGGCCGTAGCAGCCGGCGCGGGCGGCGGGGCGGGGGCCTTCGGACGCGGCGGCGCGGTGCCCACCGGCCGGGGCGGAGCGCAGGATCGCGAGTGGTACCGGGGCATTCCGATCGGCCCCGAGGACTCCGCCAAGTTCACCCGGCGGGCCAACGCGAACTACATGCAGACGGGAGTCCTCTCCTCGCTCCAGCTCGCGTCGATGTTCCCGGCCACGGTACTGGAGAATTTCTACGTCAAGACCAGGAACTCGATCGAGGCTGGAAAGACCAAGGCGCCCTACGGTTTTGTCATTCCGGTCCAGCGGGACATGACGAAAGCAGCAGAGCTGGTCAACATCCTCCGGATTCAGCGGATCGAGGTGGGTCTGGCCACCCGGGCGATCAAGATCGACAGCGTCTCCTATCCCGCGGGGTCGTACGTCATCAAGCGCGATCAACCGTACGGCCGGCTGGCCAAGAACCTGCTCGAGAAGCAACAGTTCCCCGATTCGCGCCTCAACACCTATGATGACAGCGGCTGGACCATCGGGCTGGCGATGATGGTGGACGTCGTCGAAGTGGCGGACTCCGCGATCCTCACGGTCTCCACGACGCCGGTGACCACGGTGACGCTCAAGGGCCAGACCATGGGCAACGGAACGGCGGGCGTTGCCGTGGCGCACCATGGCTCCAACAACATGGTCACCTTCCGATACCGGCTCAGGAACACCCCGATGAGGATCGCGGAGCGGAGTTTCACAGCGGAGGGGATCGAGTTTCCGCCTGGTTCATTCGTGATCGGCGACCTCGCGAATGCGGCGGCGATCCGGGTCGCCGTTGAGGAGCTTGGGCTCACCGGCGCCGCGCTTACGGCGTTGCCGGCCGTCCCGATGCATGACGCCGAGCTGCCCCGGATCGCGATCTACTCCCAGTGGACCGGGACGCAGAGCCTGGGGTGGTACCGGATGACGTTCGACAAGTTCGGGATTCCCTACGACCTGATCTACAAAGAACAGGTGGAACAGGGAAATCTGCGCGCGCGGTATGACGTGATCCTCACCGCGGAGCAGAATCTGAGCCGGCAGACCGTGATGCAGGCGCCGGGAACGCGTCCGGTGCCGTACTTGAAGACCGATAAGTACCAGTTCCTCGGGATGTACGGCGAGACCACCGACATGACCGGCGGCTTTCGGCAAAAAGGAGTGGATGCATTCGGAGCCTTCCTCGAAGGAGGTGGCACGCTGATCGCGGTGGGAGACGCGGCGCGGCTCCCGATCGAGTTTGGCTGGGCCGGCACGGTGGAAAAGGCCACGGTGGCCGGGCTCACCGCGCAGCGGCCGCTGGTCCAGGGGGAGATCGTGCGAACCGAACACCCGGTGTTCTACGGCTACGCCAACAAGACCATTCCGATCAAGTACGTGGGCGGACAGCCGTTCCGGGTCGGTATCGCGAACGAGGAGAACGTGCTGGCGCGATATGTGGGTGGGAATGCCTCGGTGCTGTCGGGCCTGATGGTGGGTGCCGATTCGCTGCGCCTGCGGCCCTTCGCGGTGGACATTCCGCGAGCCTACCACGGCTCGGGCCGGGTGATCCTCTTCTCGAACAACCCGATCTACCGGTGGCAGAACCACGGCGAGTTCAACATGATCTTCAACTCGCTGCTCAACTGGAACGACGTGCCGGCCGGGCCGGCCGACACGGCGGCAGCCGTGGCGCCCGCTTCGGCCGAGGCGCCCACCCCGTACGCGGCGTGGACCGACGCGGACTGGCGAGTGCTGGACACCAAGGTCCGCTGGGCGATCGCGCAGCGGCTCGACACGCTGCCCATCGGCTCCGCTATCGCCCGGCTGGGGAGAACCTTCGTAGGTACGACCTACACGCCGGGAACGCTGGAGGTCCCGGGCCCCGAGCGTGTGGTCATCAACCTGCGCGAGTTCGATTGCGTCACCTTCATCGAGAATATGCTGGCGATGACGCGATTCATCCGGCAGCACGGCATGGCCCTGCTGGCCAGCCGTGCCACCGCGGAAGCTCGATACGCCCGGTACCTCGAAGAGATTCGCTATCGGGGCGGCCATCTCGACGGCTACCCGAGCCGGTTGCACTACTTCTCCGAATGGCTGACCGACAATCAGGCACGGGGGCGGCTTCGATTGCTGGCTCGGCAGCTCCGGGGCGTGGAGGACCGCGAGCCGCTGAGCTTCATGTCCGCCCATCCCCTGGCTTATCGTCAGATGGCGGAGACGGGAATACCGGAGGCGATTCGCGCGATGGAGCAGCGGCTCAACGAAGCACCCGCGCGCTGGTATCTCCCGGAAGGGCAGATCGCCGAGGCGGCCGACCGTATTCAGGATGGCGATCTCATCGCGGCGACGTCCACCCTCGAGGGCCTCGACGTGGCCCATACCGGAATCGCGCTCTGGCAGAACGGGAAGCTCCACTTGCTGCACGCGCCGCTGGTGGGCAAGGCGGTGGAGATCTCGGTGCTCCCGCTCGCAGACCGCATTGTGGAGTCCAGGACCCAGGACGGGATACTGGTCGCGCGGGTGCTGCACTAGGGGCGCGGCCGGCGCCCCGGCGTCCAGGGAGCTCCCGCCGCCTCGAGATCGGCCTCCAGGCGCGCGAGATCACCCGCGATCAGCGTGGTGAGCTCCCCCGTCAGGGCGAGGAAAGCGGCGGTGGCGATCTCGACGTCACGTCGCATGGTAGCGGTCGGGGTCTGCCGCGTCTGCCAGTGTCCGGCCATCACCAGCCCTATCCGGTCGCGGATGGACGGCGCATCGGATTCGCTGAGCCGCTGACGCGCGGGATTGCCATACAGCCTGAACTCGAACGCCGCGAGCGCCTGGCTTACCGAATCGATTCGGGCGTAAAGCGCCGGGTCGGCCTTCGGCGTCTGCAGCAGGGCTGCGCGCATGTGCCGGAGCTGATCCCGCATCTGGCCTAGCTGCGCGCCGGCGCCGGCGACCCGCCGCTGCAGCTCGGCCGTCTGCTGCTGGAACGCCGCGACCGCCACGAAGTCGACGCCTGATGGTGTTGAGGGCACCGGTTTCACTTCGAAGGACTGCGGTGCACCCAGGCGCCGGACACCGCTCGCCGACACCACCATCAGGTCCACGGAGTAGCGGCCCGGCGCCATCAAGGGCCCCCGGGGCTGGTCGTCCCAGGGCGGCTGGAACCCCGGCGGTGTGAGGTCAACCGGGTTAGGGTTGGGGCCACGAAGGTCCCAGTTTGTCCGGTGGAGCCCTGCCGTCGCGGGTCCCTCGATCCACCGCACCTTCCGGCCCGCAGCATCGGAGATCATGAGCAGAACCTTGGGTCCACCCTCGAGGGCCTCCGCGCTCAGCCGGTCGAACCCGGGGAAGGGAGCATCGGCACTCTGCTCCCGCAGGGTCTTTTCCCGGGCCAGGCGCGTTTCGCGTGCCGTGGTGGGCGCCTCGGCAAGGTAGTAGGTCAGGATGGCGCCGAAGAGCGGGTTATCCGTGGTGAAGTCGTCGCTGCCCGCTTCGGGCCGACCGGGAGCCTGGGACGGCTGCGACGGGACGTACCACCAGGCGTCGCGGACCGGGAACAGGGAGCCCGCGCCGGCCAGCGCGCCCGCGGCGATCTCGCGTAAGGGGGTGTAGTCGTCCAGGACGTAGACGCCCCGCCCGAAGGTGGCACCCACCAGGTCGTTGTCCCGACGATGGAGCTTGAGGTCCCGGAACGGTATGGTGGGCACGCCGCCGCTCAGCTTGACCCAGTTCGTCCCCCGGTTGGGAGAGAAATAGAGCCCGAACTCGGTGCCCACGAAGAGCAGGTCGGGACGGACATGATCCTGCTGGATGGCCCAGACGATGGTGCCCTTCGGCAGGTTGCCCCCAATGGACCGCCAGGTCCGGCCCAGGTCGGCGCTCTCGTATACATAGGGTGAGAAATCGCCGGTCTTATGGGCGTCCGCGACGGCGTAGATGGTACGGCCGTCGTGGAGCGAGGCCTCGACGTCGTTGATGAACGAAAGCGGCGGCAGGCCCGGTAGCGGTGCCGCCCGCGTCCAGCTCCCTCCGCCGTTCGAGGAAACCTGGACCAGTCCGTCATCGGTCCCCACCACCAGCACGCCGGCCGACACCGGAGACTCCGAAATCGAGGTGAGGGTGGAGTACTTGGACATGGCGCCGTTATCGTGCAGCGCGTCCACGCTCCAGACCCGCCCCATGAACGGCTGCTCGTAGCGGTTCCGCCCCTGGGTCAGGTCACCGCTGATCGGGGCCCAGTTGCTGCCGCGGTCGTCACTCCGCCAGACCCGCTGGGAGCCGTAATAGATCCGGTCGGGGTTGTGGGGACTCACCAGGATGGGCGAATCCCAGTTCCACTGCTCCGGCGCATCGCCCGGGGCGGGCTCCGGGCGAATGCTCAGTGCCTCGTCGCTCCGGCGGTCTTTTCGGAAGAGCATCCCCTCCTGGTACATCAGGTAGAGCGTCTCGGGATCGCGCGGGTCGAAGGCGACGCCATACCCGTCGGCGCCGAGGGGCACGTACCAGTCCTGGTTGCGGATGCCGTCGCGATTCAGGGTGCGGGACGGACCGTGCAGCGTACCCAGGTCCTGCGCGCCCACCAGCACGTCGTAAAACGGTTCGCGATTGTTGAGCGCCACCTTGTAGAACTGGGAGACCGGCAGGTTCGGGAAGTGGCGCCACGTGGCGCCTTCATCGAAGCTCTCATAGAGTCCGGCATCGGTGCCGACGATGAGGTGTCGCCCGTTGCCCGGGTCGATGACGAGGGCGTGGTTGTCGCTGTGCTTGTCGTGGCCGGTTTCGAGGATGCCGAAGCCGCCACCCCCGTCCCGGGTTACCCGGAGGAACACGTCCATCTGGTACACCAGGTCCGGGTTGACGGGGGACGCTTCGATCTCCTGGTAGTAGTGGGGGCCGGTCCCGCCGGAGATGTACCCGTTCCGCCGCTCCCAGCTTTCCCCCTTGTCGCGCGACCGGTAAAATCCCCGCTCTTCCTCCCCCGCCTCGATGGTGGCGTAGACCAGGTTGGGGTCGGCCGCCGTGACCGCGAGGCCGATTTTGCCCATGTCGCCCTTGGGGAGGCCGGTCTTGACCGGCCGCCAGCTCTTTCCGTTATCGGTGGATTTCCAGATGCCTGACCGGGGACCGCCCCCGAGGAACCCCCAGACGTGCCGGCGACGCTGGTATCCCGCCGCATACACCACATCGGGGTTCGCGGGATCGAATTCGAGATCGGTGACCCCGGTATGCTCGTCGATCTGAAGCACCGCACTCCAGGTGGCGCCACCGTCGCTGGTGCGGTACACGCCTCGCTCACCGCCCGACGACCAGAGCGGTCCCTCGGAAGCAACCAGCACCACGCGACCGTCCCGCGGATCCACCAGAATCCGGCCGACGTGCTGGGACGCGACCAGGCCCATGTGCTGCCAGGTACGACCGGCATCGGGGCTTCGGTACACGCCGTTGCCCCAGCCCACATGCCGCCCACTCACGTTTTCGCCCGTGCCCACCCAGATCACCTCGGAATTGCCGGGATCGATGGTGATTTCGCCGATGGAGTAGGACGCCTGGCCGTCGAAAATCGGAGTCCAGGTGGTGCCGGCGTTGGTGGTCTTCCAGACGCCGCCTGAGCCTGCGGCGACGTACCAGATGGTGCGGTCGCGTGGATGGACCGCCACATCGGAGATCCGCCCGCTCATGAGTCCCGGGCCGATGCTCCGGAGCTTCAAGGCGGCGGCGGCTTTCGCCATGGTGGCCGTGTCGACGGACTGGGCGGTGAGCGACGCGGGCGTCGCCGCCAGGGCGGCCAGCGCGAGGAGCAGTCGAGTTCTCATTTCGGAAATCCGCTTCGCGGAATGGCCGGGGTGATCTTGAGCGCGTTCCCATAGTACAGCTTCTTGAGCACCGAATCCGGAAGCCCCAGGCCGTAGAGCTTCCAGAAGGCGTGATAGTCGCGGTAGTAATCGAAGTACTCGTCGAACGTCTCGAACACCCTCCAATAGTACGGGTACTCGTCGGGCTGGAAGCTGTCCTTCCCGAACAACAGCCGGTCCTGGTACTTGATGAAGAACTCCCGGGCCGCCCTCGGCTGTCGACCGAGGTCGTACAGGATGGCACCGACCTCGCTGTAGAGGTTGGGCAGGCTGTCGAACATGCGCCCGAGGCGCGCCAGATCATTGGCATGCCACCCGAGGTGCGCAATGACCCAGGTGGTCTTCGGGTGGCGCGCCAGGAGCCGGTCCCGCTCCGCCATCAGCTCTTCGAACGATGGGTACCTGGAGCGATCCTGGTAGCGCCGGCCGGAAAAGAGCGCCAGCTCCAGCCACCGTTCATTCTGGAAATCGAGGGGTGCGAAGAACTCCGAGGGGTCTCCGGTGTGGATGAACACGGGAATCCTCAGGCGGGCCGCCGTCTGCCACACCGGGTCGAGCTCCGGATCGTCCAGCTTGAGGCGGGTACCGTCGCTCTTCCGCGCCGAGAGCCCAAAGCCCTTCCCGATCTCTCCGATGCCCGCCGCGCCGGCCGCGACGTCCGCTTCGAGTTGGGCTGCGATTCGGGCGCCCGATCCAGGGCCTACGGCTCCGAGGTTGAGCGTCGTGAACATCACGAAACGGTCTTTATACCTGCTCGCGGCGACCGCCGCGACTTGCTGCTTCAGCCGGTCCCCGGAGCTGCCGTTAGCGGCCACCATCACGCGCAGGTTGAGCGAGTCCATCGCCTCGCCGACGCGGTTGATGCTCTCGGCGGAGGTGAGCGCGGGGGGATGCCCGTGGAAATCGATCGCCGGGAACCTGGGCCGGGGCACCGGGTGGGCCGGAACCACAAGGGTCGAGCGGGGCTTGTACTCCCGGATGCTTGGCGGGGGAAACTCCGGGTCACGCCCCTCCGCCGGCCGGGGCCGGATCTGGCCCGCGGTGGTGGGTTGCTGGGCGATGGCTGATACGGCGGAGGCCAGTGCGAGGACCCCCGCGAGCAGGATCGCTCGGGGTACCAAGCGCCGCGAGGGACGCGTCAGGGAAGTAGGCATTGGAATGGATCGTAAACCCGTCGACAGGTGGAGTACCACATGATTCGGCTGGAGGTGCCAGGCCTGGAATCGGCCAGGCGGCCCAAAGATAGCGACGGTTTCGCCGGATTTTTTCGCGCTTCGGCACCACTCACCGCGGCTTCCCGAGCGACGGCGTGTTCGGTGGCGGCCGGCGATGGTGGGTGGCCTGCTCGAACGCGAAGCCCAGGCCCAGCAGCATCGGTTCAGTGAAGGGCCGTCCCATCAATTCGAGGCCCACCGGCAAGGCGTCGGGGGTGAACCCCGCCGGCACGGTGAACGCCGGAAAGCCGATCGCGGGGCTCAGCCCACGATTGTCGCCCCGGCCATAGCGGTCGGCCGGCTTTGCCTTGGTCAAGACGCTGTCTCCGATCACCGTCGGCTGGTGATTGAAGGTGGGGTATGCCACGGCATCGAGGCGCTGGTCGGCCATGACCTTGAGCACGGCAAGCCGAAGCCTTTCCCGTTTCTGGATCACCGTCAGATAGCCGGGATCACTCGTGGTCTTTCCCACCAGGCTCATCATGCCCCGGGCCCGCCACGGATTCACCACCCCGGCGAGCAGGATCTCCTTGAACGTCTTGACCGGCGCGTTGGGGTGCTCCTTCAGGTAATCGTCGGTGGCGCGCTCAGTCTCGTAGTTGTTGTCGATGTCGCGCACACCGGCCAAGTCGGGGATGACCAGGGAGTCGAGGACGGTTGCACCGAGCGACTCGAGTTTGCGCACGGCTTGATCGAAGACCGCCCGCACCACGGCGTAGTCCTCCGACGCCTTGTCAGTCGTGGTGTCCATCGGCTCGCGCACCACGCCAATCCGGACTCCGCGGAGTGCATCGGCGCGGAGGGAGGCGGCGTAGCTGGCCGGCTGGTGCCCCACGGCGTAGGCAGTGATCGGGTCCGCGGGATCGTAACCGGCGATCACGCCGAGGAGGAGTGCGGCATCCAGTACGGTGCGAGCGATCGGGCCCATGGTGTCTTGGGTGGGGTTGGCCGGCATCATCCCAAACCGACTCACTAGCGGCAGGGTCGGGCGGAGCCCCACGAGGCTGTTCACCGCCGCCGGGCCGCGGATCGATCCACCGGTGTCCTCTCCGATCGCGATCAGGCCGAAGTTTGCCGCGACGCCCGCCGCCGAGCCGCCCGAGGAGCCACTGGGATTGCGGGTGGGATCGTAGGCATTTCGCACCGCGCCGAAGCCGGAACCGACGTAACGGGCCGCGAATTCGCCCATGGTGGTCTTGGCGAGGATGATGGCACCCGCCGCCTCCAGCCGGATCACGATGGTCGCGTCCCGCGCCGGGATAAAGCCCTTGAAGAGGGCGGAGCCGTAGGTGGTCGGCATGTCGCGGGTGTCGACCTGGTCCTTGAGCAGCACGGGGATGCAATGGAGCGGCCCGACCTTGATCCCCGAGCGCATTACCGCGTCGAGAGAATCGGCCTCGGCGAGGGCGCGCGGATTCACGTACTGGACGGCGTTGAGGGCAGGGCCGGCCTGGTCGTAGGCGGCAATGCGGTCGAGGTAGGACTGCACCAGGGAGCGGCAGGTCAGTCGTCCGGAGGCGAATGCAGCGCGAACGGTGGTGATCGTCGCCTCGACCACCTCGAAGTTCTGCGCGGCGAGGTGGCCGGGGAGGAGGCCGAGGAGGAGCGCGGCGGTGGTGCCAACGAGGGATATGTCGGCAAGTGAGAAGCGCACGGAGTCCGCCTTCAATGATGCACCAAGGAATAGGTTCGGATGGAAGATTATGGCTCCCCCGAGCTCCATACGCCAATGGTGACACCGGCTTGTCGGGACGCTACCTTCTTTTGGTCATGGCCACCCCCACCCGCACCTCCCGCTACGGGTCCGCTCAGGCCCACCGGCCGGCCGCACCGCCTCAACCCTCCGCAACCTTCCCCCGGAACCCAGGCATGCCCCTGGACTTGGGCTGGATCGGGGACATCCGCATCAACCGGAGTGCGGTCGAGCGCCGGGCGGCCACCATCCCGACCCGTCGCACCGTCAAGACCGCCTGGCAAGCGGGCTGGCTGCTCCGCGCCATATCCCTGATGGATCTGACCACGCTCTCGGGAGACGATACACCCGGGCGAGTCCTTCGGCTTTGCGCCAAGGCGCGCCGCCCGGTGCGCCAGGACGTGCTGGACGCGCTGGGCGCAGGAGACCTGGGTCTCACGGTGGCCGCGGTATGCGTCTATCACGCGTTCGTGGATACCGCGGTCAAAGCCCTCGACGGCAGCGGCATTCCCGTGGCCGCGGTGTCCACCGGATTTCCCGCCGGGCTGTCGCCGCTTCCGCTCCGGATTGCGGAAATCGAAGCCTCGGTGGCCGCGGGCGCCAAAGAGATCGACATCGTCATTACGCGCGCGCACGTCCTCACCGCCAAATGGACCGCGCTCTACGACGAGGTCAAGGCGTTCCGTGCCGCGGCCGGCCCCGCCCACCTCAAAGCGATCCTCGCCACTGGCGAGCTTGGCACGCTCCGGGAAGTGGCCAGGGCCAGCGTCGTGGCCATGATGGCGGGTGCTGATTTCATCAAGACGTCCACCGGCAAGGAAACCGTCAACGCGACGATGCCCTTCGGGATCGTGATGGCGCGCCAGATCCGCGAGTTCCGCGAGCGTACCGGCTTCTTCGTCGGGTTGAAGCCGGCCGGCGGCATCCGTACCGCCAAGCAGTCGCTCGACTGGCTGGCCATGATCAAGGAGGATTTGGGGGACCGGTGGCTCCGGCCCGACCTCTTCCGCTTCGGCGCCAGCAGCTTGCTGACGGACATCGAGCGGCAGCTCGAGCACTACGCGACCGGGCGGTACTCCGCCGCCCACCGCCATCCCATGGCCTGACATGACGACGGTTCGCGAGTCCTTCGAATCAATGGCCTGGGGCCCGGCGCCGGAATCGGCCGCGACCGCCGAGGCGTGGCTCGAGCAACACGGCAGGTCGTTGGGGAATTACATCGGTGGAGGTTGGACCGCCCCAGGGGCCGAGGGATTCGATACGATCAATCCGGCCGATGGCACGAGACTCGCGCGGGTGACCGCCGGGAGCACATCGGACGTCGACGCCGCAGTGGCCGCGGCGCGCGCGGCGCAAGCGGAGTGGTGGGCGCTGGGCGGACATGGCCGGGCCCGCTGGCTGTATGCGCTGGCGCGCCAGATTCAGCGCAACAGCCGGCTCTTTTCCGTCGTGGAGACTCTGGACAACGGCAAGCCGATCCGCGAGTCGCGCGACATCGATATTCCGCTGGTCGCGCGGCATTTCTACCATCATGCGGGCTGGGCCCAGCTCATGGACACCGAGCTCCCGGGGTACGGTCCGGTCGGCGTGGTGGGACAGATCATTCCCTGGAATTTTCCGCTGCTCATGCTGGCGTGGAAAATCGCGCCGGCGCTCGCGATGGGGAACACGGTGGTGCTCAAGCCGGCGGAGTTCACCTCGCTCACCGCGCTGCTCTTCGCGGACTGCTGCCATGCCATTGGATTGCCGCCCGGCGTCGTCAACATCATCACCGGGGACGGCCGCACCGGTGCTGCGCTGGTGGACCATCCGGATGTGGACAAAATCGCCTTCACCGGCTCCACCGAAGTAGGGCGGATTATTCGCATCGCCACGGCCGGCAGTGGCAAGAAGCTCTCGCTCGAGCTGGGCGGCAAATCGCCCTTCATCGTCTTCGAGGACGCCGATCTCGACAGTGTGGTCGAGGGCGTGGTGGACGCGATCTGGTTCAACCAGGGCCAGGTCTGCTGCGCCGGCTCCCGCATCCTGGCGCAGGAGAGCATCGCCACTCGACTGGTCGAGAAGCTCCGCGCCCGGATGGAGACGCTGCGAATCGGTAACCCGCTCGACAAGGCGGTGGACATCGGGGCCATCGTGGCGCCGGTGCAGCTCGAGATCATCCAGGGGCTGGTGCAGAAGGGCATCGACGAAGGCGCCACGTGCTGGCAGCCGAGCTGGAGCGTGCCCAAGGAAGGACTGTTTTATCCGCCGACGCTGTTCACCGACGTCACCCCCGCCGCGACGATTGCGCAGGTGGAGATCTTCGGGCCCGTCGTGGTGCTCATGACGTTCCGGACCCCGGCCGAGTCGGTCGAGATCGCCAACAACACCCGCTACGGCCTGGCCGCGAGCGTGTGGAGCGAGAATCTCAACACCGCCCTGGATATCGCCCCGCAGCTCAAGGCCGGCACCGTGTGGGTCAACTGCACCAACATGTTCGACGCGGCGAGCGGGTTCGGCGGATACCGGGAGTCGGGGTACGGACGGGAAGGCGGGAAAGAGGGGCTGTGGGAGTATGTGCGGCGGGAGGGCCACCGGACGGACGGGACGGACAGCGTGGGCGGTGAGGGCGGGGGCTTTCCGTCCCCACTGTCCTCGCTGTCCGCCCCACCCTCGCTGTCCGCCCTCCCCGCCATCGATCGAACTGCGAAGCTCTACATCGGCGGCAAGCAAACCCGCCCCGACTCGGGCTACTCCATACCTATCCTCGACGCAGCCGGCGCGACGGTCGGCGACGTGGGCCGAGGGAACCGCAAGGACATCCGGAACGCGGTCGAGGCAGCCCACAAGGCCGAGGCGGGGTGGGGCACCGCGTCGGCGCACAACCGGGCCCAGGTGCTGTACTACATCGCGGAGAACCTCGCGATCCGGGAGCGGGAGTTCGTCGACCGCCTGTCCTCACTGTCCTCACCGTCCTCCCTGGCGGAGGTCGCGGCCGCCATCCAGCGCGCCTTTGCCTACGCCGCGTGGGCCGACAAGTATGATGGACGGGTCCACTCCACACCGTTCCGCAATGTCACGCTGGCCATGAACGAGCCGATCGGGGTGATGGGGCTCATCGCGCCTGCCGAGGCCCCGCTGCTCGGCTTCCTTTCGCTGGTGCTCCCGGCGGTCGCCATGGGCAACTGCGTCGTCGCGGTTCCATCGGAGCGGTGGCCCCTGCTCGCCACCGATCTGTATCAGGTGCTGGACACGTCCGATGTTCCGGGGGGCGTGATCAACATCGTGACCGGAAGCCGCAAGGAGCTGGCCCCGGTGCTGGCGGCGCACGACGACGTGGATGCCGTCTGGTTCTACGGACCGCGCGAAGAAGCAGCCGAGGTGGAGAAGCTCTCGGCTGGCAACATGAAGCGGTGCAAAGTTGAGTGGAGCAAGACAAACTGGCTGGACCGCCGCGAGGCCGAGGGCGAAGAGTTCCTCCGCGAAGCCACGCAGGTCAAGAACATCTGGGTGCCCTACGGCGCCTGAGACTCCCCAGGACCCAACGCCCAAGCGCGCCCGGCCGGAAACATCCCCTACCAGGCGGGATGGACGGCCGGCGCGGCGGCAGTCTTCACTGCTCCGACTGAGCGCCGCAATCGCTTCGGCTCAGACTGAGTCGGAGGTCTGCCTGGCCGTCGTGGATGGCCTGCACGATGAGGCCCTCGGCTACGATTTTCTTGGGCTCTTCCTGCTCGACCCCGCCAGTGGCGACCGGGTGCTTCATGCCAGCGTCGGCTGGGCCGACATTCCCATCCACATGCGGGTCCCTCCGGGCCAGGGCTTGAGCGACCGGCCCACTCGGGATCGCCTGCTCCGCTACACCGCCGATGTAACTCGAGAGGAGGGGTACGTCTCCAGTCTCAACAGCGGCTCCGAAGTGGACGTGCCGCTGCTCACCGGGAACGACGTGCTCGGAGTCCTGGTGGTCGAGAGCCGGGAACGGGGCGCGTTCGGTCCGGCAGACTTCGAGATTCTCACCGCGGCGGCGCAACACGCGAGTATCGCGATTGCCCGAGTCCGGCTGCTCGAGGAACAGCGGCGGCTCGTCGCCGAGGAACGCCGCCGGGCCGACGAACGGGAGGCGTTGCTCGCCACCATTACCGATCTCTCGTCCGAACTCGAGCTCTCCCGCCTGCTCCACGCCGTCCTGGCTCGGGCGGTGACGCTTTTGGGCTCCGCGGGAGGCGAGCTGGCCATTCACGACGAGGCGAAGGGCGACCTGGTCATCGCCGCGAACCACAACATGCGAGAGAGCTCCATTGGTACCCGGCTCAGGCTGGGGGAAGGCGCGATGGGACGCGTGGTACAGACCGGCGAGCAGATGATCATTCCCGACTACCAGGCCTGGGCGGGGCGTTCCGGCCAGTATGCCGCGATCGATGCCCATGCCGTCGTGGTGGCACCCTTGCTCATCGGCGGCCGACCAGTGGGGGCGATCAACGTCTGGCACGAGGACCCGTCCCGGAGCTTCGCCGCCGCCGACCAGCAGCTCCTCAGCCTCTTCGGCCAGCAGGCGGCCATCGCCCTCGAGAATGCCCGGCTGTACACCGCGGCGCAGCGGGAGCGCAGCTACTTCGAGGTGCTGGTCCGGAATAGCCCGGTGGCGATCGTGGCGCTCGACCTCGAACACAGAATCCTCTCCTGCAACCCGGCCTTCGAACGCCTGTACGGGTACCGCCAGACCGAGGTGGTCGGGCGGGACCTCGACGAGCTGATCACCACGTCGGAAACGCGGTCCGAGGCGGTGGGATACAGCCGTCAGGCCCTCGATGATCAGCCGGTGCAGGTGATCACCAAGCGACGCCGCAAGGATGGGAGTCTCGTGGACGTTGAGGTCCTTGCCGTGCCGGTGGTCATCGGGGGAGAACGCATTGGCCTGATGGGCCTCTATCACGACGTGACCGAGCTGCTCGCCGCGCGCAAGGCGTCGGAGGCGGCCAATCACGCCAAGAGCCAGTTCCTGGCCAGCATGAGTCACGAGCTGCGCACCCCGCTCAACGCTATCATCGGCTACAGCGAGATGCTCGAGGAAGAGGCCGCCGAGCGGGGTCACGACAGCTACGTCCCCGATCTCCAGAAGATCCGATCCGCGGGGCGGCATCTGCTCGCTCTGATCAACGATGTGCTCGATCTTTCCAAGATCGAGGCCGGCAAGATGGAGCTGCATCTCGAGACGTTCGAGCTTCGGCCCGCCATCGACGCCGTCGCCGCGACCGTGGCACCACTCATCGAGAAGAACAACAACACGCTCGCGCTGGACCTCGCCGCCACCATCGGCGTCATGCGCGCCGATGTCACCCGGGTCCGGCAGGTGCTGTTCAACCTCCTGTCCAATGCCAGCAAGTTCACCGAGCACGGCACCATCACCCTGCGCGCACACCGGGAATCGGGAGTCGCGGGCGATACCATCCTCCTGACCGTGGAGGACACCGGGATCGGCATGACGCCGGAGCAGCTCGGTCGCCTCTTCCAGGCATTTTCCCAGGCCGAGGCCTCGACCGCGAGCAAATACGGTGGCACCGGGCTGGGGCTTGCAATCAGCCGCAAGATCTGCGAGATGATGGGCGGCGAGATTACCGTGGCCAGCACGCCAGGACAGGGAACCGCCTTTACCGTGCGGCTGCCGGCCGAGGTCCGCGAGCCGGGCGAGCCGGTCCTCCCCGTGCCTCTCAGGCCGGCTGGCGGGGCGGGAACGGTGCTGGTGATCGACGACGATCCCGCGGCGCGGCAGCTGGTGGCCCGGATGCTGAACAAGGATGGGTTCCGGGTGCTCGAAGCCGCGAACGGCCGGGAGGGCCTTCGCCTGGCAGGTACGGAACGACCCGATGTGATCACCCTTGACGTGCTCATGCCGGAGCTCGATGGATGGGGTGTGCTGTCGGCGCTCAAGAGCGATCCGCTGCTGGCCTCGATCCCGGTGGTCATGCTCACGATCACCGACCAGCGCAATCTGGGATTCTCGCTCGGGGCTACCGAGTATCTGACCAAACCGATCGAACGGGCCCAGCTTTCCGCGGTGCTCGCGCGCTATCGTCGCCCGGCGGGAGCAAGCGTCCTCCTCGTCGAGGACGATCCCGCGACGCGCGCCGTGTTGCGCCGCTCGCTGGAAAAGGAAGGCTGGCGGGTGACCGAGGCCGAGAACGGCCGGGTTGGCCTCGAGCGGGTCGCGACGGACCGCCCCGCGCTGGTGCTCCTCGACCTGATGATGCCCGAGATGGACGGCTTTCAGTTTCTCGAGGGCCTGCGCTCGTGGAAGCCGGCGGACGCCCCGGCCGTCGTGGTCATTACCGCCAAGGACCTGACCGACGACGATCGGCGGCGACTCAACGGCGCGGTGCGCGACGTGGTGCAGAAAGGATCGCAGGAAATCGACTTGCTGCTCGAGGACGTCCGCCTCCGGGTTACCGCCCACCTCCGCCGTTCCGTCCTGGATATCCCCGCGTGACGCCGGCTGGCACCGAGCCATCCCACGACCGTCATCGAGAGGCGGCGCTCCTGCGATTGAGCACCGGCATCGCGGCCGCGGAGACCGAACGGGACATCAGCCAGGCCGTCGTCGTTGGGCTGCAGGACGTGGCGCTCGGGTTCGATTTCGTCGCGGTACTGCTGGTAGACTCCGAGACCGGCGACCGGGTGGTGATCGCGAGCCGCGGCTGGGAGGGCGCGCCGCCCGGGCTCCGGGTCCGGCCCGGCCAGGGGCTGAGCGAGCTGCCCCTGCTCGACGGGCGGCTCCACTACACGCCCCAGGTCACCCACGACACCCGCTATCTCCCGACCCGCAACGAGGGGTCGGAGGTGGACGTGCCCCTCCTCATCAACAAGCAGCTCGTTGGGGTACTCGTGGTGGAAAGCAACCGGCACCACGGGTTCGGGACGGACGACTTCGAGGTGCTTCGAGCCGCGGCTAATCAGGCCGGAATTGCCATTGGCCGGGCCCGACTGCTGGCCGCTGAGCGACGCCGCGCCGACGAGCAGGAAGCGCTCCGGGCGACAATGGCAGACCTTTCCGCCCGGCTGGAGCTCCCCGATCTGCTGCAGGCCGTGCTCGAACGGGCCATCCAGCTCCTCCGGGTGAGCCATGGCGAGCTCGCGATCTACGACTCCGAACGCGAGCAGCTCGAGATCGTCGCGAGCTACAACCTCGGCAGGAAGGACACCACCGGCACCCGCATGCGAGTCGGGGAGGGTGCGATGGGGCACGTCGCCCTGACGCGCGAGCCGTTCATTATTCCCGATTACCAGGCCTGGGCCTCGCGCTCCGAGCAGTACTCGCAGTCCGCCTTTCACGCGGTCATGGTCGCCCCGCTTCTCATGGGGCGGCAACTCGTGGGTGCCATCGCCTTCATGGACCAGAACGAGGCGCGCCGGTTCGGCCCGGACGATCTCCGCCTCCTCGATCTGTTCGTCCCCCAGGCCGCCGTCGCCATCGAGAACGCCCGGCTTTTCACGGTCGAGCATCGCCGAGCCGAGGAACAACAGGCGCTGCTCGACACGATGAAGGATCTGGCCGGCCAGCTCGAGCTCTCCAAGGTGCTGCAGCGGGTGCTGGAACGCGCGGTCGCGCTGCTCACGGTCACCGGGGGCGAGCTCGCCACCTGGGACACCGAGTCCGGGGACCTGGTCATCGTCGCCAGCCACGACATGGGCACCGACGCGGTCGGCACCCGGATCGCGCTGGGCGACGGCGCCATGGGGCGCGTGGCCGAGACCCGCGAGTCCCTCATCATTCCGCGCTACCAGGAGTGGGATGGACGCTCCTCCAAATACACCCAGAGCACCGTGCAGTCGGTGATGGCCGCGCCGCTGCTCATCGGAAACCGGCTGGTGGGTACCATCGCCAGCGTCCATTCCGATCCGGGCCGCGAGTTCGGAGCGGAGGATCTGCGGTTGCTCGAGCTATTCGCGCCAGAGGCGGCCATCGCCATCGAGAACGCGCGGCTGTTCACCCAGGCCCAGCACCAGCAGCAATACTTCGGCGAGCTGGTTGCCAACAGCCCGGTCGCTATTGTCACGCTCGACACCAGCCACATCGTGACCTCGTGCAACCCGGCCTTCCTGGCGCTCTACGGCTACAACGAGCCGGAAGTTCTCGGCCAGCACCTCGACGACCTGATCACCACCGAGGAGACCCGGGCCCAGGCGGTGCAGTACACCGCGCAAGCGCTCGACCACCGGCCGGTGCGCGCCATCGCACAGCGTCGCCGCAAGGATGGGAGCCTGGTGGACGTGGAGGTGCTGGGAGTGCCCGTGGTCGTGGAGGGCACGCTGGTCGGCATGATGGGCCTGTATCATGACATCACGGAGCTGCTGAAGGCGCGGCGGGAAGCGGAGCTGGCCAATACCGCCAAGAGCCAGTTCCTGGCGAGCATGAGCCACGAGCTGCGTACCCCCCTGAACGCCATCATCGGGTACAGCGAGCTGCTCGAAGAGGACGCCGTCGAACGGGGGCAGCCCGACTCGGTGGCCGATTTGCAGAAGATCCGCGCCGCGGGCCGCCATCTGCTCGCGCTGATCAACGACGTGCTCGATCTGTCCAAGATCGAGGCGGGCAAGATGGAGCTCCACCTCGAGACCTTCGCGCTTGGCCCCGCCATCGAGGCCGTGGCGGCGACCGTCGCCCCGCTCATCGAGAAGAACGGCAATGCACTCCGGCTCGAGCTTGCCGACGGGCTTGGCGCGATGCGAGCCGACGTGACCCGGGTTCGCCAGGTGCTGTTCAACCTGCTGTCCAATGCGAGCAAGTTCACCGAGCGCGGCACCATCACCCTCGCCGCGTACCGGGAGCCGGCGGCCGGCGGCGACACCATCCGCATCACCGTCCGGGACACCGGGATCGGCATGACCCCGGAGCAGCTCGGCCGGCTCTTTCAGGCGTTCTCTCAGGCCGAGGCATCCACCTCCAGCAAGTATGGCGGGACCGGCCTCGGACTCGCCATCAGCCGCATGTTCTGCGAAATGATGGGCGGCGACATCGCCGTGGCCAGCGCGCCGGGTGAGGGCACAGCGTTCACCGTCCGGCTTCCCGCCGAGGTGCGCGAGCCGCACGATGCCGCGAGCGCGCCGGCAGCCCCCGGCGAGCACAGCGGCGCCGGCACCGTGCTCGTGGTCGATGACGACCCCGCCGCGCGCGACTTGCTGGCGCGGATGCTTGGCAAGGAAGGCTTCCGGGTCCTGCAAGCGGCCAACGGCGAGGACGGCATCCGCCTCGCTCGAGCGGAGCACCCCGATGTGATCACGCTCGATGTGCTCATGCCGGGACTCGATGGCTGGGGCGTGCTCGCCGCCCTCAAGGACGACCCCGCGCTCGCGGCCATTCCGGTGGTGATGCTTACCGTGACCGACGAGCGCACCCTGGGCTTCGCGCTGGGCGCGACGGAGTACCTGACCAAGCCGATCGAGCGCGCCCGGCTATCCGCGGTGCTGGCGCGCTACCGTCGCGCCCCGGGTTCCGGGGTCCTGATTGTGGAAGACGACGCCGACACCCGCGCGGTGCTGCGTCGCTCGCTGGAAAAAGAAGGGTGGCGCGTGACGGAGGCGGAGAACGGGCGGGTGGGGCTCGAGCGAGTCCACGCGGAACAGCCCTCCCTGGTTCTGCTCGATCTCATGATGCCGGAAATGGACGGCTTCGAATTTCTCGATGGGCTCCGGGCCGGGTCCGCCGCCGGCGCACCCGATGTGATTGTCATCACCGCGAAGGAGCTGACCGAGGACGATCGGCGGCGACTGAGCGGAGGGGTTTCGCGTGTGTTGCAGAAGGGTGGGCAGCGCGGCGAGGACCTCGTCGCCGAGGTCCGTCATTGCGTGGCGGCGCGGGCCGGTGGGCGCCGATGACCCGGAAATCGAATGGTCACGCCGCCCGCCGGCAGGCCGCGCTGCTCCGGCTCTCGGCCGAAATCGCCGCGGCGCCCGATGAGGGAGAGGTCTGCCGCGCAGTCGTCAACGGGCTTCGCGACCCGGCCCTCGGGTATGTCTTTCTGGGATTGTTTCTGCTGGATGACGCCACCGGCGATCGGGTGCTCCAGGCCAGCGTGGGATGGCCCGACGCTCCGACCGGTTGGCGGGTCCACCCCGGACAAGGACTGAGCGAGCGTCCGCTGCAGGACGGCAAGCTGCACTACACCCCCGATGTCACCCGCGAGGCGGGCTACCTCCCCAGCCTGAACAGCGGCTCCGAAGTGGATGTGCCGCTCGTGATGGGGAAGACGGTGTTCGGCGTGCTCGTGGTGGAGAGCACCGAGCCGGACGCCTTCACCGGAAACGATCTCGAGATTCTCACCGCGGCCGCTACGCAGGCCAGCATCGCGATCGGGCGAGCGCGCTCCCTCGCCGCGGAGCGACGGCGCGCCGACGAGCAGCAGGCGCTTCTCGATACCCTGGCCGATCTCTCGGGCGAGCTCGAACTCAGCAAGCTGCTCCAGGCGGTGCTTCGGCGGGCTACCACCCTCCTCGGCGTGAGCGGCGGCGAGCTCGCGATCTACGATGAGGTGCATAAGGAGCTCGAGATCGTCGCCAGCCTGCATATCGGGGTGGACTCCACCGGGACCCGCCTTGGTCTCGGCGAGGGAGCGATGGGCCACGTGGCGACGACCCAGGAGCCGATCTGCATTGCGGAATACCAGGAATGGCTGGGCCGGTCGGGGAAGTATTCCGGCGTCGAGGTCCACTCGGTCATGGCGGCGCCGCTGCTCATCGGGCACCGCCTGGTGGGCGCGTTTGCCTGCGTTCACGATGATCCTGCCCGGAAGTTCGGCCCCGACGATTTGCGCCTGCTCAACTTGTTCGCACCCCAGGCCGCGGTCGCCATCGAGAACGCGCGGCTGTACACCGCCGCCCAGCGACAGAAACAGTATTTCGAGGAGCTCGTCCTCAACAGTCCCGTGGCGATCGTCACACTCGATACCCGGCACGACATCGTCTCGTGCAATCCGGCGTTCGAGCAGCTGTACGGGTACGAGCAGGACGAGGTCACCGGGCGTAACCTCGACGAGCTCATCTCGACGGCCACCACGCGCTCGGAAGCGGTGGCCATCACGCAGCACGTCCTCCAGGAAGGCGCCATGCGGAGCATCGGCCGCCGCCGGCGCAAGGACGGTACGCTGGTGGATGTGGAAGTCCTCGGGGTGCCGGTCCTGGTGGAGGGCAAGCTGGTGGGACTGATGGGGCTCTACCACGACATCACCGAGCTCGCGCGCGCGCGGCAGGCGGCCGAAGCCGCCAACAGCGCGAAGAGCCAGTTCCTCGCGAACATGAGTCACGAGCTTCGCACGCCGCTCAACGCCATCATCGGGTACAGCGAGATGCTCGAGGAGGAAGTCGCCGACATCGGGCACACCGAGCTGGCGCCCGATCTCCGCAAGATCCGCTCGGCGGGGCGGCACCTCCTGGCCCTGATCAACGACATCCTCGACCTCTCCAAGATCGAGGCCGGCAAAACGGAACTCTTCCTCGAGGACTTCGAGATCGGTGCCATGGTGGAGGACGTCGCCACGACGATCCGGCCGCTGGTGGAGAAGAACGCCAACCGGCTGGTCGTCCGCGTGGAGGCGGCCGGCACGATGCGCGGCGACCTTACCAAGGTCCGCCAGATGCTGCTCAATCTGCTCTCGAATGCGTGCAAATTCGCCGACCACGGAACGATCACGCTGGACATCGTGCGCGGCCCTGGCGCAGAGGGGGCGGAAGAGATTCGCTTTGTGGTGTCGGACTCGGGCATCGGCATGACGCCGGCGCAGACGGCGCGGCTCTTCGAGGCGTTCTCCCAGGCCGAAACGTCCACCAGCAAGAAGTACGGAGGAACCGGGCTCGGCCTCGCCATCACGCGACAGTTTGCCCGGATGATGGGGGGAGACGTGACCGTGGAGAGCGAGCCGGGCCGGGGCTCCAGCTTCACCATCCGGCTCCCGGCAACCACCGCGGCGCCGGCGGAAGCGGGTGAAGGCGCGGAGGGCTCCGGCCGCGCCGGGACGGTGCTGGTCATCGACGACAGCGTGCAGGCCCGCGAGCTCATCCGGCGCTTCCTGGTCGATGACGGTTTCCGGGTCGTGGAAGCCGCGAGCGGCGAAGCGGGCCTCGAGCTGGCGCGCCGGGAGCCACCCGACGCCATCACCCTCGACGTCCTCATGCCCGGCATGGATGGGTGGGCAGTACTCGCGGCGCTCAAGGCCGACCCGTTGCTCGCCGGCATTCCGGTGATCATGCTGACGATGCTTGACGACCGGAGTCTCGGGCTGGCGCTCGGCGCCACCGATTTCATGACCAAGCCCATCGATCGGGAGCGACTCCGCGCTTTGCTCGCGCGCTACCGGCGGAACGGTTCGGGCGATGTGCTCGTGGTCGAGGACGATCCCGGCACCCGGGAGCTGCTGCGCCGCCAATTGGAAGCGGACGGGTGGTCGGTCACCGAGGCGGAGAACGGCAGGGCGGGGCTCGCCGCCGTCGAGCGCACCATGCCGTCGCTCATCCTCCTCGACCTCATGATGCCGGTCATGGATGGATGCCAGTTTGCCGCGGAGCTCCGGAAACGGGAAGCATGGCGTGGGATCCCGGTCATCGTCATTACCGCGAAAGATCTGACGTCGGAAGATCGCCGCGCGCTCAACGGAGATGTGCAGGGCGTCCTGCAGAAGGGTGCCTTCGGTCGCGAGGAGCTGTTGCGCGAGATTCACCACCTGATGGGCCCGGCGGTCGCCGGGCCCCAGCACGGGAGGTAGCGTATGCCGAAGATTCTCCTGGTGGAAGACAATGAGATGAATCGCGACATGCTTTCGCGTCGCCTGCAGCGGAAGGGGTTCGAGGTCGTGCTTGCGGTGGATGGCCTGCAGGGCGTGGCCATGGCGACGGCCGGCGGGTACGACCTCATCCTGATGGACATGAGCCTCCCCGAGCTCGACGGCTGGGAGGCCACCCGCCGCGTGCGGGAAGCCGAAACCGGACCCCGGGTGCCGATCATCGCGTTGACCGCCCACGCGATGTCAGGCGACCGTGAGAAGGCCATGGCCGCCGGCTGCGACGACTACGACACCAAGCCGGTGGAGCTGGAACGGCTGCTCGGGAAGATTCAAGCCCTGCTTGGGAAGCAGGCATGACCGGGCTCACCACGCCCGAGGCCGTCGCCGAGCTCCGCCACGAGCTACGTACGCCGCTCAACCTCATTATCGGCTACTGCGAGATGCTGCTCGAGGATGCGACCGACGCCGGGCAGCGCGGCGCGCTGGAACAAACCCTCGCGGCGGGCCGCGATGTCCTCGAGCGGATCAACGCGTCGGTCCCGCCGTCGCGGGGGGAAATCAGCGAAGCGGACTTTGCCGCGCTCCGCCACGCCCTGCGGGAGCCGCAGGGGCGCATCGTCATCGCGACCACCGCGCTGCTCGCCGCGGACCCGATCGATCCCCAGTTCGAGCGGGATGTGCGGCGGATTCGCAGCTCGGCCGAGCGGCTGCTCACCGTCGAGCTCCCGTCCGGCCGAAGCGCGAATCATGTGGCCGTGACCGTCGAGCATCCGGCGGCGGGTGCCGTCGCAGTCCCGCCGGTGCAGCCGGCGCACATCCTCGTGGTGGACGACCAGGAAGACAACCGGGCCGTGCTGGAGCGGCGGCTTCGACGTCAGGGCCACACCATTGAATCCGCCTCGGGCGGCCTTTCCGCGCTCGAGATGCTGGGGCGGGAGCGGTTCGATCTCGTGCTGCTCGATGTGCTCATGCCCGATCTCGACGGCCTGGCCGTCCTCGAACGGATAAACGCCGACCAGAACACCCGCGACATCCCGGTCATCATGATTTCGGCGCTCGACGACGTCGGCAGCGTCGTGCGCTGCATCGAGCGGGGGGCCGAGGACCATCTGTCCAAGCCGTTCGATCCGGTGCTGCTCCGGGCCCGAATCGGCGCCTGCCTCGAGAAGAAGCGGCTCCGCGACGTCGAGCTCGAGTACCTCCGCGAGGTCGGGCGAGTCATCCAGGCGGCCACCGCGGTCGAGGCGGGGAGTTACCAGCAGGGCGCGCTCGCCCAGGTGGCGCAGCGGGGCGACGAGCTCGGGCGGCTGGCCCGGGTGTTCGACGGCATGGCCAATCAGGTACGGGCCCGCGAGGACCGGCTCAAGGAGCAGGTCGTGGCCCTGCGGCGGGAGATTGGCGAGGCGAGACAGACCACCCGCCAGTCCGTACCGCACGGGGTACTCAGCCTGCTCACCGGTGAGCTCTTCGCCGGGAGATTCGAGGTCCTCGAGGAAATCGGCAGCGGCGGCATGGGCATGGTCTACCGCGCGCTCGACCGTGAACTGGGCGACCAGGTTGCCATCAAGACCCTCCGTCCCGAGCTGCTGCAGGACCCCACGCTGCTGGAGCGGTTCAAGTCCGAGATCCGCCTGGCCCGGCACATCTCGAGCAAGCATGTCGTCCGGACCCACGACATCGGGGAGCGCGACGGCGTCTACTATTTGACGATGGAGTACGTCGAGGGCATCACGGTCCGGGAGCTGCTCGATACCCGCGGGCGACTTGGCACCGCGCCGACCCTTGCCATCGCGAGCCAGCTGGCCCAGTCGCTGGTGGCCGCCCATGAACAGGGAGTCATTCACCGGGACATCAAGCCGCAGAACCTCCTCCTCGATGGGGCCGGCGTGCTCAAGGTGATGGACTTCGGCGTGGCGCGCCTGGCCGGGGGGAACGCCAACCTCACCGAGGCGGGCATGGTGGTGGGCACGCCGTCGTACATGGCGCCGGAGCAGATGCTGGGAGAGAGCGTCGACGAGCGGACCGATCTGTATGCGGTGGGGGTGGTGCTCTTCGAGTGCCTCCTGGGACGGCTGCCCTTCGAGGCCGGGTCCGCCATCGCGCTGATCGCAAGGGTATTGCGCGATCAGCCTCCCGTGCCCGCGGCGCTCGATCCGGAGATCCCGCCCGCGCTCTCCGAGCTGGTGGTGCGGCTCCTTGCGAAGGATCCGGCGCAGCGGCCCGCGAATGCCACCGAGCTGGCGCGGCTCCTCTCCGATCTCTCCTGAGCCGGTCCGGCTCACCGCCTCGTCGGTTTTCCCGGCCTCTCCTGGTTGAGGGGGATTCCTGACGAGCGACGGTACTGAATTCTTAACCCCAAATCTCACAAGCTGTTAACGAATGGACTTCTCGTCCACCTATAACTACTTATAGGGGTATGCGAGATCATGGTGCATAGCACCGCACGATTCTTCCGCACCCTCCCCATTCCAGTCCCCTTGCGAGCCGCAACCGGGACATTAGCGCTTGTCCTCGTCAGTTTCCTTGCGACCTGCAAGCAGAATGATCTGACCGGCCCGCTCGCCACGGGTCCGGCTGCGAAGCTCACGATCACGACCCAGCCCTCGGCCTCGGCGGCGAGCGGGGTCGGGTTTGCCCAGCAGCCGGTAATCCAGCTCCAGGACGCGGCGGGCAAGCCGGTCAATCAGGTGGGCGTGGTGCTGACGGCCGCGATCGCCACGGGCGGCGGTACGCTGGGCGGCACGCTCACGGCGACCACCAACGCCAGTGGGGCGGCGACCTTCTTCGATCTATCCATTACCGGCACGGCGGGCGATCGAACCCTGAACTTCTTGGCGCCGGCGCTGGCGGGCGCAACTTCGAATACGATCGCCATCAGCGTCGGTGCGGCCACCAGCCTTACGATCACCACCCAGCCTTCGGCCTTGGCCGCGAGTGGTGTCCTTCTGAATCAGCAGCCGGTGCTCCAGCTGCTCGACGCGGCCGGGAACGCCGTGAACCAGGCGGGCGTGGGCGTTACCGCAACCATCGCCTCGGGCGGTGGCACGCTGGGCGGAACGACGACCGTGCTGACGAATGCCGCTGGCGTGGCGACCTTCACGGACCTGTCGATTAACGGCGTCATCGGGGATCGGCTGTTGAACTTCAGCGCCACCTCGCTCATCGGCGTCACCTCGAGCACGATCACCCTCTCCCCGGGGGCAGCGACCCAGCTCACGATCACCACCCAGCCCTCGGCCTCGGCGGCGAGTGGGGTCGGGTTCGCCCTGCAGCCGGTGCTCCAGCTGCGCGACGCTGCGGGCAACGCGGTCAGCCAGCTGGGCCATACCGTGACGGCGGTGATCGCTACCGGTGGGGGCACCCTGAACGGGGCGACCAGCGTGGTGACGAATGCCAGCGGCGTAGCGACCTTCGCCGGCCTCTCCATTACCGGGACGATCGGCGATCGCACCCTCAGCTTCGGCGTCCCGTTACTGACCGGGGCGACTTCCAGCACGATCACCCTCACGCCCGGCGCAGCCACCCAACTCACGATCACGACCCAGCCCTCAAGCTCGGCCGCCAGCGGTGTCGTCTTGCCCCAACAGCCGGTGCTCCAGCTGCGGGACGCCGCCGGCAATGCGGTCAGCCAGTTGGGGACCGTGGTAACAGCCGCGATCGCCACCGGCGTCGGCACGCTGGGCGGCACGCTCACGGCGAGCACCAACGCCAGCGGCGTGGCGGCCTTCACCAGCCTGACCATCACCGGTAGCACCGGGAGCCGGACCCTGAATTTCAGCGCCCCGGCAGTGGCGGGGGCCACCTCAGGTACGATCACCATCACGGCGGGCGGAGCCACCCAGCTGACGCTCACGACCCAGCCTTCGGCCTCGGCAGCGAGTAGCGCCGTCTTTGCCCAACAGCCGGTGCTCCAACTCCGGGACGCGGCGGGGAACGCCGTGAACCAGGCGGGCGTCGGCGTTACCGCCACCATCGCCACGGGCGGCGGGACGCTCGGCGGCACGCTGATAGCCACCACGAACGCCGCTGGGGTAGCGACCTTCACGGACCTGTCGATGACCGGCGACATCTCGAATCGGACGCTGAGCTTCAGTGCAACCGGGGCCACCGGTGTCACCTCGGGCGCTGTCAACATCACGCCGGGCGCGGCGACCCAAGTCACGATCATCACCCAGCCCTCGGCCTCGGCGGCGAGCGGGGTCGGGTTCGCCCAGCAGCCGGTGCTCCAGCTGCGCGACGCTGCGGGCAACGCGGTCAGCGTGGCAGGCCATACCGTGACGGCGGTGATCGCGACCGGCGGGGGCACGCTGGGAGGGGCGACCAGCGTGGTGACGAATGCCAGCGGTGTGGCGACCTTCGGTGGTCTCTCCATTGCCGGCACGATCGGCGATCGCACCCTCAGCTTCAGCGTCCCGTCGCTGACCGGGGCGACTTCCACTACGATCACCATCGCGCCTGGCGCAGCCACCCAGCTCACGATCACCAGTCAGCCTTCAAGCGCGGCAGCAAGCGGTGTCGTCCTGCCCCAACAGCCCGTGCTCCAGTTGCGGGACGCCGCCGGCAATGCGGTCAGCCAGTTGGGGAC
>JANNGX010000022.1:0-1992 GCA_031404115.1 Gemmatimonadales bacterium
GCGTCCTTGACCACGAGGGCGACGCTGTCGGCCTTGGCGCCGAGGTGGTAGGGGATCCGGGCGCCGAAAGGGGGATTCTGCCCCAGCCATATCATGTTGCCTTCGAAGATCCGCTCCCGGTCGTCGGCGATGCCGCGCTGCACGGCGGGCTCGACGTCGAAGAGGAAATTGCCGGCCGTTCGGGCCGCCGTGTACTGCTGGAACGGCGCCAGGTCGTCCAGAATCCAGATGGCGCGCCCGTGGGTCGCCACGATCATGTCGTTGTCGCGCGGGTGGAGGGTGATCTCGTACACCGGCACCGTGGGAAACGTGCCTCCCACCTTGACCCAGGTCTTTCCCCGGTCGGACGTCACCCAGAGGCCGCTCTCGGTTCCGAGATACAGCACGTCGGGGTTCGTCAGATCTTCGGTGATGGTTCGGACCACCTGGCCTCTGGGAAGATCGCCGACGATGGACTTCCAGCCCTGGCCGAAGTCGCTGCTGACGTACGCGTAAGTGCCGTAGTCGCCGACTTTGTGACCGTCGAAGGTGACATACACCGTGCCGTCGGCAAACTTTGACGGCTCCACCCGGGAGACGTTGGCAAGACGCGGGGCGCCGGGAATCCTGCCGGTCACATTGTTCCACGAGCTGCCGGCATCCCGCGACACCTGGACCTGGCCGTCGTCGGTGCCGGTGTAGAGCACGCCGGCCACCCGGCGGGATTCGGCGATGGTGAACAGGGTGCCGAAGTCGTTCACGCCGTCGTTCTTTGCGATCGTGAGGTCCTTCCCCTTCACACCCATCAGCGCCACGGAATCGCGATCGATGCCCAGGCTGAGGTCGGGACTGATGGCCTTCCAGGAGTGACCCCGGTCCCGGGAGCGGTAGAGCCGGTGCGCCCCGGCGTAGATCGTCGCGGGATCGTGGGGCGAGATCAGCAGCGGCGTGTCCCAGTTCCATCGGATCGCCGGGTCGTTGATCGGGGCCTCGGGCCGCACCGACTTCCGCTCGTTGGTGGTCCGGTCCACCCGGGAGATGTACCCCTCCTGCGACTCGGCGTAGATGATTCGCGGATCGGTCGGGTCGATCAGCGCCACGAAACCGTCGCCGCCATGCACCACGAACCACTCGTCCTGGCCGATGCCGTCCCGGCTCCGCACCTGGCTGGGCCCGCACCAGGTATCGTTGTCCTGGAGGCCGCCGCAGACGGTGTAAGGGGTCTGGTTGTCGTAGCTCACGTGATAGAACTGTGCCAGCGGCAGGTTGGGCAGCCAGACGTAGGTCTTCGATCGGTCGTACGACACGCCGACTCCGCCGTCACCGCCGATCAACACATGATCCGGATTGGACGGATCGATCCAGAGCGCGTGGAAGTCCACGTGGATCTTCTCGGCGGCGTTATTGTTGAAGGTCTTCCCGCCGTCGTCCGAGACGTGCAGCATGGTTCCGCCGACGTAGATCCGCTTGTCGTCCGTGGGGTCGATCCGGATCTGGGAGAAATACATCGGGCGAGGATTCATGGAATTGACTCTGGTCCACGAGGCTCCGCCGTCCTCGGAGCGATACACCCCGCCCTGCTTGGGGTGCTCGATCCGGGCGTACACGATGCCGGGATTCTTGCGATAGACGTCCAGGCCGATCCGGCCTTTGTCTCCGTCCGGGAGCCCGCCCGTCAGCCGGGTCCAGCTCCGCCCTCCGTCCACCGTCTTCCAGATGGCGCTGTTGGGGCCGCCGCCATTGAAGCCCCAGCTCGCGCGGCGGCGCTGATAGGTTGCGGCGTAGAGCACCTTGTTGTTCGAGGGATCCATCACGAGCTCGGTACCGCCGGCATCGGGCCCGGCATCGAGGACCCGGGTCCAGGTCAGCCCGCCGTCCGCGGTTTTATAGATGCCGCGCTCACCGCCGGCCTTCCAGAGATCCCCCAGCGCCGCGACGTACACCACGTCGTGGTCGACCGGATCGACCACGATCCGGGGAATCTGCCGGGACTCCCGCAACCCGACGTTCTTC
>JANNGX010000023.1:0-8822 GCA_031404115.1 Gemmatimonadales bacterium
AGGACGGTCCCACTTGCGTCCTTGCCGACCGCGGTGAACTGTTGCGTGCCGTTGGTCTGCAGGGACACCGGATTCGGCGTCACGGTGATGCTCGCCAGGACCGGGGCGGTCGATGTCACGGTCACCGTCGCCGTACCTGAGGTTGTGCCACTGGTCGCTTTGACGGTATTGCTGAACGTCCCGGGCGCCGCACCTGCGGTGAAGAGCCCCGTGTTGGCATCGATGCTGCCGCCACCATTCACGACTGTCCAGACGGGCGTGATCGAGACGACGTTGCCACCTGCGTCCCTTCCAACCGCGCTAAACTGCTGCGTACTACTGGTCTGCAGGGACACCGGATTCGGCGTCACCGTGATGGACGCCGGCGGTCCGGTCACGACGACCGTCGCCGTGCCCGAGATGGCTCCACTGGTTGCCTTGACGGTATTGGTATACGTCCCAGGCGTGGTGCCCGCCGTAAACAGCCCCGAACTGCTGATCGTGCCGCCACCCGCGACGGTAGACCACGCGGGCGTGATCGCGACGACGTTCCCGCTCGCGTCCTGACCGACCGCCGTGAACTGCTGCGTGGCACCGCTGACCAGCGTGGCCGGGTTGGGCGTAACCGTGATCGTCGCGAGTGACCCGGCGGTCACGACGACCGACGCCGTGCCCGCGAAGGTTCCACTGCTTGCCCAGACGGTATTGGTATATGTCCCTAGTGTCGCGCCCGCCGTAAACAGCCCCGACGTGCTGATCGTGCCGCCACCGGCGACGGCAGACCACGCGGGCGTGATCGCGACGACGTTCCCGCTCGCGTCCTCACCGACCGCCGTGAACTGCTGCGTGGCACCGCCGACCAGCGTGGCCGGGTTGGGCGTGACCGTGATTTTCGCGAGCGCCCCGACGGTCACGACGACCGTCGCCGTGCCCGAGATGTTTCCACTGCTTGCCTTGACGGTATTGGTATAGGTCCCTGGAGCGGTGCCCGCCGTAAACAGGCCCGAACTGCTGATCGTGCCGCCACCGCTCACGACAGACCACGTGGGTGTGATCGCTACGATGGCGCCGGAAAAATCCGTGCCGACCGCCGAGAACTGTTGCGTGCCGTTCACCGCGAGGGTCTGCGGATTCGGCGAGACAGCGATTGCCGACAGGGCGCCGGGATCACTGATCCCGTGCACGTCGCACCCCACCGTGAACAGCCCGGCCAACGCGACAGCCACGATGATTCGTGCGATGGGCGCCCGCGGAGCCAGCGCTTCTACGATGCGGCCTTTCATGAAGCTTTTCATCGAACGTCTCCCGATCTGAATGCATGTGAACGCGAGTGGGCGCGGACGCGCCCTAGTTCGCGGAGAGCTTCAACGAGGCGCGACAATGATGTCTCGCGATTAAGGCCTTGTCATCGGTGGGGATAGGGCCTCCAGCAGCAGCGATGTTCTTTTCGCCTACTACGCTGCAACAAAGGTTATGACGAGTTCATGCGAATTTCGCACACAGCTTGGCTGGACGAACCCGACTTGCCGCCCCGATGACCGTGTCGAAACGGGGCTGGTGCCCGTGCCCGTTGCCGGCGGTCGTGTGGGCGCACTGCGTCTGGACTGGTGGGCAGGGTGTCTCGTGAGGGGTTTGAGAAGGTAGTCCCTCAAGGGACTAGTCCCTGCAGGGACTATTTTCCAAACGTGCCATTTTTCGAAGAGGTGCCTGTGATGTGGCGCTCGAATAGGACTATGTTCCCGTTTGTGGCCGAAATCCATACACCCGGCTACCCCTCTGTGTGAAATCCGGCCTGCTCAGTCGTCGTACTGCATGAAAGTCCCTTAACTAAGGAGGAGCAATGCAGATGACGAAGAAGCCACGCCCGATCTCCCGGGCCCTGGCTCCGTTTCTGATGGTTTTTCAGGCCGTGGCGAGCTACACGCTGGCGTACGCCCAGGCACCGGACGTCAAGGTCAACATCACGACGGACGGTGGCGGCGGGGCAGGGGCCTTTTATGAGACGTGGTGGTTCTGGGTGCTGGTCGGCCTGTTCGTGCTCATCGTCATCATCGCGATTACCCAACGCGGGAAGACCGTGGTGAAGTAGTACGTCGAGAGGGTAACACGCGAGGACGCCAGGAGACGCAGGTCACCCTCCTGGCGTCTTTGCGCGTTGGCTGCATCTTCAGGCCCATGGACACTCCCACTCCCACCCATGGCATCCTCGGCGCCGGCGGCGTCGGCGGATTCGTGGGCGCGATCCTCGCGCATGCCGGCGCGCGGGTGATCCTCCTGCTCCGTCCCGAGTCATATACGGACTACCCCGACCTGCTGGACCTCCAGAGCCCATTCGGGAACCTGACCGCCCCGGTGGTTCCCGCCCTCCAGCTCGAGGAGCCTGTGGACGTGCTCTGGGTGACCCCCAAGGCGACTCAGCTCGGCCCGGCCTTGAGCCTGGTGATGGACCCAGGGCTCGTCGGGATGGTAGTGCCCCTGCTCAACGGCGTGGATCACGTCCCGCTGCTCCGGACCCGGTTTGCTCCGGACCGGGTGGTGCCGGGCACCATCGCCGGCGAGCTGGAGCGCACCGCGCCGGGGCGGATCGTGCACCGGTCCCCCTTTGCCAGCTTTGCGTTCGCGGCGGCCGGACAATCGGGCCTCGCCTGGGCCGCCGACGCGCTCACCACGTTCGGCGGCCGCTGCCGGTTCGACGCGGACGAGCGGACGCTGCTCTGGAGGAAGCTGGTGATGATCGCTCCCATGGCCCTCAACACCACCGCGGCGGGGAAGACGGTGGGCGAGCTCTGGGCCAGCCCGGAATGGGCCACCCGGGTCGAGGCGGCGGTGCGCGAAGCGTGCGCGGTGGCGCGGGCCATGGGGGCGGTAGTGGACGCGGACGAAATCGTCCCGCTGCTGCGGGGCATGCCCGCGTCGCTACGGAGCTCGATGCAGAAGGACGTGGCGGCGGGACGCCCGCCCGAGCTCGATGCCATTGCCGGCCCGATCCTTCGCGGCGGGCAGGCTCACGGGATTCCGGTTCCGGTGACGGCCGGGCTCGCGGCGACCATCGCCCGACATTGAGAAGCCCCCGGGCTAGATTTGGCGCAGACCAACAGCAACTCCCCAACGAGGTCGTCCATGCCCTTCAATCCGTTAAGGTTGCGTGCCGCGAGGATCGTCCTGCTTGCCGGCGCCGCGGTCTCGCTCGCGACTCCGCGGCTCCCGGCCCAGGACTCCACGGCTCGATCGGTCGTTGCGCGCGCTCAGGACGTCGAGGGGGCCAAGCGGCTCTTCGCCGCCTGGCTCGAAGGTCAGCTGGCCTATCGCGGGTTGCCGGGAGTGGTAGTTGGGGTCGTGGCCGATCAGCAACTCGTCTGGGCCGCCGGATTCGGCTTGGCGGACGTGGCCGCGAAGCAGCCGATGACGCCGGCGACCCGGTTCCGCATGGCGTCGCACAGCAAGCTGTTCACCGCCACGGCGATCATGCAATTGCGGGAGCAGGGCGCGCTCCGGCTGGACGATCCGGTGTCGAAGTACCTGCCGTGGTTTCAGCTGAAGCCGTCCGCCACCGACGACCCGCCGATCACCCTCGAGGAATTGCTCACCCACAGCTCCGGCCTGCCCCGCGAGGCGGGTCCGCACTGGACCACCTATGAGTTTCCCACGCAGGAGCAGCTCAAAAGCCTGATGGCCGAGCGGCAGGCGGCATTTTCGCCCGAGGTCCGCTGGAAGTATTCCAACCTCGCCTACACCCTCGCGGGGATGGTGATCGAGGCTACGAGTGGCGAGACGTGGGCCGGCTACCTCCAGAAGCACATCTTCCAGCCGCTGGGGATGGATGCCTCCAGCGTGGACGAGAACGTGCGCGGGCTGGCGGTGGGCTATGGGCGCCGGATGCCGGATGGGTCCCGCTTCGTGATGCCGTTCGTCGATGCACGCGGCATGGCGTCGGCGACCGGCCTGACCTCCACCGTCCAGGACATGGCGAAGTTCGTCTCGGCGCAGTTTCGCGAAGGACCGCGCGGCGGCAGCCAGATTCTCTCCACGGCGTCCCTTCGCGCGATGCACCGGGTCCGGGTGCTCGAAAACAACTGGACCCAGGGCAATGCGATCGGCTTTGCGGTCACCCGGGAAGCGGGCAAGGTCTATATCGGCCACGGTGGCGGGTATCCGGGGTACACCACGTACACGCTGATCGCGCTCGCGCCGAAGATCGGCGTCATCGCCCTCACCAATACCCACGACTCGAATCCGTTCGATATCGCCCTGAAGCTGATGGGCACGGTCGGCGAGGCGGTTGCCAAGGCAACCGCCGTCGCGCCGAAGGTCATCGCCTGGGATGCGTCCTGGGCGCGGTTTGCGGGCCTCTACCGAAGCCGGGGCGGCGACGCGCAGGTAGTGCTGCTCAACGAGCGGCTGGTGATCATCACGCCGAATGCGGCGAACCTGGACAATCCGGTCGGGCTCGAGCCGCTGGGGAATGGCCAGTTTCGATTTATGGCCGCCGGCGGAGGCGGACCGGTCGGCGAGGTCGTACGCTTCGTGGAGGAGGGCGGCAAGGTCGTCCGGATGATCACCGGCGACTCGTACGCCGATCGCGTGGAACTGCCCCGGTGACGAATCCGCACGCGGTAAGGAACCGGATCGCAATTGGCCTGACGGTAGTGTCGCTCGTCCTGCTGGTCCCCGGGCTCCGGCAGGACCTGCTCACCATCACGGCGTCCGTGCCGGTGATGGGAACTCCCCGCGAGATCTTCCGGCTGACCCAGAGTATCCTGGAGACCGTGCGCAGCCTGCACAAATCCGGCAACGATTTCGTCGCGGCGCTCATCCTGCTCTTCAGCGTGGTGATCCCGTTCCTGAAAGCCATTGCGTTCTTTGCCATCGTGGGTCTGCGACGACCGGCCGCGCGCACCCGACTGTACCTGACCGTCCGCGCGCTCAGCAAGTGGTCGATGGCCGATGTCTTCGTGGTCGGGGTCTTCATCGCGTATCTGGCCGCCAGCGCCACCGACAACCTGGGCGCGGTGCTGGCGCCCGGCTTCTACTACTTCGCGGCCTACTGTCTGGTGTCCAACCTCGCGTTCCAACTGCTCCACGTGCCGGAGAGTGACTCCGCCGGGAAAGCATTGTGATGACCGGGTGGGTGGGACCGGGGGCTGGCTCGCGCTCACCCCCGGCGACGAAGGAGGCCGCACCCGAGATCCAGCCGTCGCCTCTGGCGTGTGCAAATCGGCCGGTACCGCCGGCGTACCGTTCCAGGCCGCTGAAGGTGACGTCCGGGCCCGTGGTCGTGGTGCTTCCCGTCCAGGTCGCGAACAACTTATCGCCGTTGGCGGCGGTGTAGATGGTCCGGTTGGAGGCGATGGCGGTGGTCGGGCCCGTGAAGGTCACGATCTGCTCCGCGATCGCGGTTACCCGCCCGAGACGCGTGAGCCGACAGTTGCAGGTGATATGCAGCCGCAGGATGTTGGGGCCGGAGCGGATTTCCCTCCTCTCGGGAGCGGTAAACGAGGCAACGGTGGTGGTCTCCTCGGCCTGGGGTGCGGGCAGAGATCGGCCTTCATCCGGTTGCTTCGAAGGTCATCCACCGGCGTCCTCCGGGTGGCGAGTGAAGACACTCCCCGGTAACGTAGTGAAAGCTGTATCTTCTGGTCTTCCCAAACGCATCCCTTTGGAGGCTTCCATGCGCCCGTTTCGCGTCCTCGCTTCGCTGGCACTCCTGCCCCTCGCCGCCGTACCCGCCCGGGCCCAGGATTTCGTCCCCAAGTCGGCGCTCATCGCCATGGTCGAAATCCACAAGGCCTCGCTGCTCCGCTACCTCGACGCGGCCCCCGACTCGATGCTCGGTTATCGGCCCGCGGCCGGGGTGCGGACTTTTGCCGAGCAGATCGAGCACGCCGCGTGGGCCGACGCATTCATCGCGCACACGGCGATCACCGGGTCGGACAAAGTGCCGGCGATGGGAGATCCCAAGGTCTATCTCAAGAGCAAGGCCGCGCTCCGGACCTACGCGGTGACCGCCATGGATCACACCATCGACATGCTGCGCGGGGTGAGCGATGCCGCGATGACCGCCGAGATCACCCAGTTCGGGAAGAAGCTGCCCCGCTACCGGGCGCTGATGGAGCTGCTGGACCACTTCCCCTGGACGCTGGGCCAGACGGTGGTGTATCTGCGGATGAACGGGGTGACGCCGCCGACGTACACGCCGTTCTAAGCAGCGGCCGTCTCGCTTTGTCATCGACAGCGTGTCGCTCGGACACATCCGGGCGGCGCGCTGTTGCGTTTCAACGACTTGCGCCTGGCATACCCCTTGCCGCGGGTCGCCTGCGTTTCCCTCTAGAATCATGGGCCGGTTCATCGGCCGGACACTGCCGCCGGTTGGCGGCTGTGTGTTCGGCGAATACCAGGAGACTGCTATGCCCCACCGCCGATTTGTCCTCGCCGCCTCATTTTTCGCCGCCCTTGGCTTGACCCAAAGCTGCTCGGACAATCCCACGGAGCCGGCACTGAAGACTCAGTTCACGGCCACCTTGAACGGCGCCAACGAACGCCCGACCGGCAACAGCAGCGCCGCCACCGGCACCGCGACCGTCACGATTGTCGGCGAAAACAGCCTGACCTTCAGCGTCACGGTGGCCAATCTGACGAACGTCACCGCGGCCCATATCCACGTCGGGAGTGCGTCCGTGGCGGGGGCAGTCATCGTGGGACTGACGCCGGCCACGCTGCCCACGGGCACCTTCACCGGGACGCTCAACAGCGGAACCATCACCGTCACGAGTCTCGCGACCGCCCCCGTGACGATGGCCTCCCTGCTGGCACTGATCCGCAACGGCGACGCCTACGTCAATGTCCACACCACGGCGTTCGGCGGAGGCGAGATTCGCGGTCAGCTGGTGCCGAACTAACCAATGCGCCGGCTGCTCTGGTGCGTGGTCCTGTTTCCCGCCCCACTTGGAGCCCAGTCGCTGCTCGACCGACCACCCAACCTCTCCGGGGGTTGGGTGGCCAGCCCCGGCACGCTGCAGTTCAACTTCGTGCACCGCTTCCAGCGCACCGGCGCTCCGGAGCGGAAGGTCAGCAATACGCCAACCTTTGTGGCGGCGCTCGGCCTGCCCGGTCGATCCATGGTGGGCGTTGCCTACGCCACCAACTCGACCCTCTCGCCACGCTATCCCAACGAATGGGAGTTTTCGGCGCGGGTCGCGGCGCTCTCGGAGCTGACCGGCGCGCCGCTCGACGTCAGCGCGCAGGTGGGCTACAACCTGGGCGCCGAAGGGTTCGACGGCGAGCTCGCCGTGGCCAAGCTGCTCGGGCCGGTCCGGCTGCTGGCCGCGGGCCGGAGCCTCACCAATCCATTTGCCGGAGGCCGGGAGCTGGCTGCCGCGGGGGGCATCGCCATCCGGCTCTCGCGGTTTCTCGGCGTGGGCGCCGACGTGGCGACGGTGTTCGATCGGCCGGCCGATCGTGAGGAAGAAGCCGCCTGGAGTGCCGGGCTGCACGTGGCCATTCCCAACACTCCCCACACAGTGTCGCTCCACGCGACCAACGCGAACACCGCGACGCTGCAGGGTATGTCGCGGGGAGGCGGGAAGACCCGATACGGGTTCGAGTTCACCATTCCGATCACGCTTGCCCGGTACTTCGGATCGCGGCGCACCGAGCCACACCCCGCCTCGCCACCGCCCACGGCGGAGACTCCCGCGCCGCCCCGACCCGATTCAACGCCGCGCATCAAAGTGGTCGCGGCGCCTGCGGTGCAGCCACCTGCCTCCGAGGTGGGCCCACCGGCTGCTGCCGGAAATCCGTCGTTGCCGAGCACCGTCCGGCCCCCGGCCCCACGTACCGTGCGCGCCGCGATGAAGAACCTCGCCTATCTCCCCCGGAGGCTCGAGATCGTTGCCGGGACCACGGTGGCCTGGAAGAACGACGACCCACTGGACCATTCGGTCACCGCCAACGACAAGAGCTTCGACTCCGGCCTTATCAAGAGCGGGGCAATCTGGCGCCGGACGTTCACGCGTCCCGGGACCTACCAGGTGACCTGCACCCCGCACCCGTTCATGAGAATCACCATTGTCGTGAAGCCGGAGCCGTGATGATGCCGATGCCAAGGCGGCTTACCCCGATCGTGATTTCCCTGACCGTCGCGCTGGCTGCGTGTTTTTCCCAGAGAAACCCGCTCGACAACACCAACCTGGCCGGCGACTGTCGCTTCTCCCCGTCGAGCGGGGTCCCCGGAACGACCGTGGTCGCGATCAGGAATCTGACGTTCGCGCCGGCCGAGATCCGGATCCGGGCCGGTGGCACCGTGACGTGGGTCAATTGTGAGGCCGCCGGCGCGGAGTCTCACACGTCCACCGCCGACCAGGGCGCGTGGAGCTCGCTGAGCCTTACTTCCGGCGATGTGTTCTCCCACACCTTCAGTCAGCCGGGCCGCTACACCTACCACTGCGTTCCCCATCCCTTCATGACCGCGGCGGTGGTGGTCGAATAGCGCCGTGAGCCGGTTTTCCCCGGTTTCACGCGTGGTGAGGTAACGGCCGGAGCCCCTTGGCCGGGAGACCTCATGCGGAGCCTGGGACAATGCCCTCAACTCGGATCGTATTCGCGGGCCTGCTCGTTGCCTGGGCATGCTCGAGCTCAAGCACGGGACCCAACCCGAACCCCGGTCCCGACCTGGGCTTCCTGGTGCAGGTGCTCACCGCTCCTCCCGGCAGTACCGCGGCGGGCACGGCGGTCCCGATTCTCTTCAAGATTCTGCACAAGGAAAGTGACATTCGCCTTGTTTCACCATCGCCGCTGATGTATAAATACTTTCAGGAGACCGCCCGTGAATCTTAACGCCAAGCTTG